>CAZWNV010000043.1:0-18104 GCA_964635265.1 uncultured Desulfobacteraceae bacterium | reverse complement strand
TTATGAAAAAGAGTTGCTTGCTGCTCACACTTTTGATTCTTTTGGTCTGCACGGCCGGTTCCCGGGCCGCGCGGATCAAGGATCTGGCCGAGCTCAAGGGAGTCCGCGACAATCAGCTGGTGGGCTACGGCCTGGTGGTGGGGCTAAATGATACGGGAGACGGCGACAACGGGATCACCATGCAGACGGTGGCCAACATGATCGAGCACATGGGGCTCAATCTAAACCGCGGGGATGTGGACGTGGACAACACCGCGGCCGTCATGGTGACAGCCAAGCTGCCGCCGTTTGCCAAGATCGGAACGGAAATCGATGTGGTCGTGTCATCGGTCGGGGATGCGGAGAGCCTCTCCGGGGGGATTCTTTTGCGCACCCCCCTCATGGGGCCGGACGATAATGTTTATGCCGTCGCCCAGGGCTCGGTGGTCGTGGGCGGTGTCTCTTTGGGCGGGCAGGCGGCCCAGGTGGAGAAGAACCATCCCACGGTGGGCCGGATACCCGACGGCGCTCTGGTGGAGCAGGAAGTGGGTTTTGCGCTGCCAAAAGACGGCAAATACGTGTTTCACCTGCAGGATGCCGACTTTACGACCATTTCCCGGATGGTGGAATCGGTGAACCAGAAGTTTGACAAGCCCATAGCCCGGGCCAGAGACAGCGTGAGCATGGAGGTGTCGGTTCCCGATGCCTATGCCTCCCGCCCGGTTCAGTTTCTCTCCAGCCTGGAGCGGCTGCAGGTCAAGCCGGACAGCAAGGCCCGTATTGTCGTCAACGAGCGGACCGGGACGATCGTTATGGGGGCCAATGTGCGGCTTTCGCGGGTGGCGGTGGCTCACGGCAACATCAAGCTTACCATCAAGGAATCCGCGGGTGTCTCCCAGCCCCCGCCTTTTAACAGGGGGGGCGATACCGTCGTGGTCCCGGACACCCAGGTCCAGTACGAGGAGGAGAATGCCCGGTTCATGGTTATGGAAGAAGGTGTCAATGTCGGGGACGTGGCTTCCGCCTTAAATGCCATCGGGGTCACGCCGCGCGATGTGATCACGATTTTTGAAGCCATCAAGGCAGCCGGCGCCATGCAGGCGGAACTGGTTATTTTGTAGAGAAAGGCGATGGTATGGAACTGGCACTGGATCCGAAAATCGCTACACCGGACGCGGCCGCAAGGGGGGACGGCAAAGGGGGAAATCCTTCCTTAAAGCGGCTGTGCCAGGATTTTGAGGCCATTCTCATTCATTCCATGTTTCGGGAAATGCGCGATACCATTCCCAAGGATGGATACCTGGAGCCAACACACGGATCGGAATGGTTCCAGGAGATGATGGATATGGAAGTCGCCCGCAATATGGCGCGAAGGCAGGGGCTTGGCCTGGCGGAGCAGTTGTATGAGCAGTTTCAAAATAATATGGGAACACATCAAAATTCCGCCTAAAGGTTTTTTCCAGCCGTCCGATACAAGAGACAGGGGGAATCTCAATTGTATTGGATTCCAGGCAAAATGGCCGGGATCTCCCGCAGGAGATCCCGTAATGGAGGGCAACTGCTATGAAGATACATCCAGGCCACACGATTAAGCAGTTCGAAAACATCCAGAAAAAGCAGCAGGCGGAACGGCCGCAGAAGACGGACCAGGCCAGGGAAGGCGATACAGTGGCTTTTTCCAAAGAACTGCAGCAGGTCAAGGAAAGCCGGAGCGAGCTGTCCGTGGATTCGGTGGATACGGATCGGCAGGAGCGGCTGCAGACCGTGAAGGAGCAGATCGCCAACGGTACCTATTCTCCGGATTCCCAGAAGGTGGCGGAGAGTCTGCTGAAATACATCGTTGAAGGCCGCACCAATGGATAGGCAAAAACTGCTGGAGCATCTAAAAGAGCTGCAGAACCTGATTCTGCAGGAACGCGAGGCCGCACGGGCGCTGGCAGTGGAGGACATGCTGGCACTTACCGAGCAAAAGGAGGAACTCCTCAAACAGATGCTGCCGGTGGTGGATTCGGTGGAGGAGCTTTCCGCCGAAGAGCGGGAGCTGGCCGAGTCCGTTCATTCCGAGAACCTGCGCAATGCCTATTTCTTCTGGTCGGCGCTGCAATGGGTCCGCGAGTCCATGAGCTTTATCAGTGATCAACTGCATCCGGATTCCTACGGCGGCTCGGGGTCCATGTATGCCGGCGGCTGTTCGGGGGCGCTGATTTCCGGAAGGATCTGATCATGAGCCTGATCACCGCATTAAATCCGGGCCTGACCGGCATCCTCTCCCAGCAGAAGCAGGTGGAGATCACCGGCAACAACATTGCCAATGTGAACACGCCCGGCTATTCCCGGCAGACAGCGACACTCTCGCCCAAGGCCGCCGTCAACATCCAGGGCCTGCTCATGGGGCAGGGCGTGGAAGTGGAAGATGTAAGCCGCGAGTATGACAAGTTCGTAACCGGCCAGATCGAGGATCAGAACAGCGTGCTGGGCAAGGAGTCCGCCAAAAACGGGCCGCTTGCCGAGCTCGAGCGCATCTTCAGCATTGGTGAGGATTCGCTTGCATCGGATATTGAAGGCTTTTTCAGCGCCTGGCATGATCTGTCCCGCAACCCCGCCGGCTCGGTGGAGCGGGAGCAGGTCATGTACAAGGGAAAAAACCTTCTGGAATCTTTTGACCAGACAAAATCGGACATGGTCGTTGTCCGTCAGAATATCAATGACACCCTGAATGCCGAGGTAAACGGCATCAACCGGAAACTCCGCGAGCTGGCCCAGCTCAATGCGGATATCAAGCAGAAGGAGAGTCTGAGTCATGTGGCCAGCGTGGATCAGGATGAGCGGGATCTGCTGGTCAAGGAATTGTCCAAAACCATGGGCATTCAGACCTTTGATGCGGGTGAGAGCCAGATCGGGGCGCAGCTCCCCGGCGGTATTCCCCTGGTTGAGGGAGATACCGCGATGGAGTTTCAATCCTACCACGACAACGGGGAACTCAGGTTTCGGATCAAGTCCGGCGATATTACGCTGCCGGTGGACAAGGACAATTTCGGCGGCCAGTTCAAGGGGCTGTTAGACATCCGGGACGAGTTTATCCCGGATCTCCAGGAGCGCGTCAACACGCTCGCGTATAATATCGTAACCCAGGTAAATGCCCGGCATGAAGACGGCTTCGGCCTGGACGGGGGGACCGGCCGGAGTTTTTTCAGCAAGCAGGCCTCCTATCGCAGCCAAAACGGGTTCCGCGACCCTGAGGACCTGGCGTTTAATACCGGCAGTCTCGATATTGTGCTGAACGTGGGAACCAGCGCGGAAAGCAGAACCGAGGTGGCCATTGAACAGGGCGGGAATTCCCTGAACGGCATCCGGGATGCCATCAACAAGGCGGATGCGGGCGTGCTGGCCTCGGTTGTCCCGGACAGCAGCGGCGCGTATCACCTCGATCTGACCCCGGAAAAACAGGGGGATGCCGTCACCATCGCCCCCGGAAGCCTGGCCGAAGATGATGAGTATTCCTGGAGTATGGCGGGCGGTTTTGCGCAGCAGTCCGATTTCGTTCAGCACGGAAATGATACCTATACAGATCCGGACATGGCGAGCTTCAACAAGGGAGAAATCGCCCTGGAAACAGGTCCCACGGGCTCATCCACGACTTACAATGTTTCCATAGGAGACGGGCAGAATACGTTAAACGGGATCAAAGAGGCGATCAATGCATCGGATGCCGGCGTTCATGCAACGATCGGGCAGGACGGCGCCTCCGGGGAATTTTTTCTGGCGGTCGAGCCGCCGGAGAAACCGGTTTCCGTGTCCGGTACCGACACGGAAACCGGCGCGGAGTTCTCCATTGACCAGTACTTTTCGAGCAGAAGCGAGCCCCTCTCCGGGGACGTGAGCCTGGATTTTGCCGTTACCGAGGCGGACGGCACCCAGACCGATGTCAGCGTGGATCCCCCGGCGGACAGTTCGCTGGAGGATATCCGGGATGCGATCAACGGTTCCACGAATGCTTCCGATGCCGGAATCCATGCCAGGATCAAGGAAGTCGGAAGCAGTTACAAGCTGGATGTGACAGCTTACGAGGAATTGCGCATTGATACATCCGCTCTCTCAGACAATGAAGCCTACGGTTTTGCCAATCTGCAGCAGACCGCCGGGGCGGAGGAGCTCGAGGTCGCGGTCCGGGACACCGAGGCGGTTGCGGCCGCGGGCCGGTCCGGGGGAGCGTCCGGGGATAATGAGAACGCGCTGGCGATCCATTCGCTGGCCGAGGCCAAGGCGGCGGAGGACAACAAGACGTTCGTGGACAGCTACGGCCGGATTGCATCCGTGGTGGGTACGGAGACCAATCGCAACAAGATGGCCACAAACGGGGCCGAAGATACCATGACCCAGCTGGAAAACCTTCGCGAATCCACTGTCGGCGTATCCATAGAAGAGGAGATGATCAACCTGACCATGTTTCAGAAGGGATTTGAAGCCTCCTCCAGGTACGTGCAGACCATAGACGAGATGCTGGGGACCATCATCGGGCTGAAGAGGTAGGTGTAATCATGATGAAGGCCACCCTGGGGATGAATTACCGCACGCTTTCCGCCAGTCTGGAGGATCAGTCCAACCGGCTCTATGATCTGCGGCAGCAGTCGGCCACCGGCAAAAAAATGAACCGGCCCTCTGACAATCCCGGGGCCATCCGGCCCCTGCTCAACTACCGCTTGCGGGTGGACACAACGGATCGGTACTTAAACCATATATCCGCCGCCCAGGGGGAGATGGAGGTCCAGGATTCCAGCCTGGACCAGGTGGAAAACATTATGGCCTCGGCCAAGGAGGCCGCCATAGCGGCGAAAAGCGGTGCAGCCAACGAGCAGGACCGCGCGGCTTATGCTGACCGGGTGGACCAGCTATTCGAGGAACTGTTCCAGATGGCGAATACGCGCAACAGCGGCAAATATATCTATGCCGGCTACAAGGAGGCGACTGTACCCTTTCGCATAAACCCGGACTATGATCCGCAAGCCTATAACCCGGAGGACGCCTCGACCTGGGCGGTATCCTACCAGGGCGACGCCAATGCCAAGACCCTGGAAATTGCGCCGGAGAAGCGCGTCCAGACCGCTCTTACCGGAAACGAGCTCTTCTTAGGCGATGCGGACGGTAACAAGGCGGTCGATGCAGACGGCACGGATTTGTTCTCTGTCCTGAAAAATACAGAGGCAGCCATCCGGGCAGGCGATGAGGCGGCCATGGAGGAGAGCCTTGCCAGGCTGGAGCAGGGGGCGGACCAGGTCAGGCGGCTGCGCGGCCGGATGGGAAACAATGCCTGGCGTATTGACCGGGCCAACCAGTATATGTCCGACGCCGCCATTGAACTCAAGGAGGTCATCTCCGGCTACGAAGATGCCAACATCCTGGAAGTATTCACGGAACTGACCCAGCAGGAAACCGCCTTTAAGGCTGCCTTAAATGTTACTTCCCGGGTTTCCAAGCTCTCCATCCTTGATTACATGTAGCCGCCGCATGCCCTGTTTGAAATTGACAACCCGGACGATTCGTGGGAAATTCAATTTTCCGGGAAGCAGACTGCCGCAGCCAGGGCTGTCAATTTTTTACCCACAGGCAAGCGCCACGGAGGGCGGATGCTGGTACTTACGCGCAGAGTCGGGGAAGGCATCGTAATCGGAGACGACGTCCGGGTCACTGTTTTGGAGGACCGGGAGGGGAAAATCCGGATCGGAATAGATGCACCAACAGACAAGAAGATTTATCGCCAGGAGGTTTACGACCGCATATGCCAGGAAAACAGGGAAGCCAGTCAATGGGATGCAGAAAAGCTGCATGCCCTTCAGAGCCTCCTGCCGGGCGGGAGCAAGGAGTCCTGATGAAGACCCTGCAGACCCCTTTCGGGGAGGTCCGGTATGACCCGGAAAAGGTGATCCGCTTTCCGGAAGGCTGGATCGGCTTTGAAAGTTTGCGCGATTTTGTGGTTATGCCCGGCGGCGAGGGCGAGATTTCCCTGTATTGCTTCCAGAGTGTGGAGCAGCCGCACCTGCTGTTTCTCTTGATCGATCCCGCCTGTTTTTTCCCGGACTACCGGGTAGAACCGGACGCCGGCGTACGGGAAAAACTGGGCATCACGAAAGATGCCCCCTGTTTTGTCCTGACCACCATTACCTTTCATCAGGACTCCTCTGTTACCCTGAACCTCCTGGCTCCGCTGATATATGCCCCCCAAACCCAGCGGGCCGTGCAGATTGTGCTTGAGGGCAGCAGCTACCAGGCCAAAACCCCCCTTCCGGGAAAAAAGGCCTCCTGCTAGCCCGGGGCGGTTGCAGGACCGGCTACCAGGACGGCTCTAGCACCTGCTTGCCGATTTTCCCGGCTTCTTTGGCGCATTCCGGGAACCGGACCCGCAGATCATAATAGATCTGAACGGCGGAGACGATCTGGATTCGGGTCTGGAGCTGGGATTCAATGGCTTTTACGGTTTTCTCCGAAGGACGGCAGTACTGGAGCCGGGAAGAGGGCACGACCTGGCGCCGGCCGTGAAACACAGCCGGGTCTTCGGTATAAATCAGCGCCACGTTGGCTTTTTCCGCGTTTTCTGCCGGTTCCAGCCCCTGTATGGAAAGCTCCTCTGTACCGCTTACATACGCCTGGACCTGGCGGTAGTAGCTGATGCCCGAAGCCAGGTGCACGGCTCCGGAGAGGCCGGTGAAGGCACACTGCCTGTCATTTTTTTGGCTTTCCTCCGTCAGCCGGTTCTCTATTTCGATAAAGTCCATATCCGTCTTGTACAGCGCCACCTGGTCGGTCGGCGGGGCGCCGCCGATCCATTCCTCCAAAAGCTTCTCCGGTTGTGCCAAAATAATGGCCTTGGCCTGCGGATCGAGGAACTCCTTGTCCCGCAGGATCTGTTTGATCTGGGAGACCAGTGCCAGGCTTACTCCTGACTCCCGGGCCAGATCCCGGCCTCTCCATTTCCGACGCGGCTGGTTGAGCAGAATGCGCAGGACAGCGGCGGATTTTGGCCGGCCGAGGGATTTGAGAGTTCTTTTGGCTTTATAGGGGTTTGGATACCCCTCTGTGTGGATGAATACAGTGCCAAAGGCGATGCGGCAGTTTCCCGCAAGATCCAGATACCCCACCTGCTTTTCCCGGCAGACGGCGGCCGCTGCTTCTGAAATCCAGGGGGCCGCAAAGACGGGGCAGGCATGAGACCAGTATCGCATGGCGGCAAGCAGGGAGTTTGCGGCCTCTCTTGCGAGGCGGGGCTCTCCTTTTATTCGGGTTTCCACCAGCAGGACCTGCCGGATTCCGCTGCCGAGCACTTCCGCAGAAAAATCCGGGCCCGTGTTCTGCCGCAGTTCTTCCCGGATTTCCACGGCTTCAATAAAATCCAGCCCCTCTAAAAGGGATTGGATTTTTTCAGAGGCCGCAGCAGCCACCTGTTTTTTGGAAAACGACTGCATGGCAATTTCCTCTGCCATTTTAGAACGATTTACACTGAATTTTGGTAAAAAGCAAACTTTAACCTTTGTTAAAATCTCCAATATAATAAATTAAAGCTTTATACAATATTTTTTTAATAAAAATAGCTCTTTCAACAATTGTTAAAATAATTTCATTAATGCCCTTTCCGGGCATTCATCCGGTCCGGGGATTCTTCCGGCAAACCCTTAATCGGCGGTAACCCGGTTGCGCCCCTGCTGCTTGGACTGGTAGAGGAACATGTCGGCGGTATGCATCATGGCTTCCAGCGAGGTGCTGATCCTGCTCGTAACGCCCGCGCTCACCGTAAACTGCAGGCTGCCGCCTTCTATGGCAATCTCCTGTTCCGCTATCGAGCGCCGGATCCGCTCGAAAATTTTCCCCGCCTCGCCTGTTTTGACGTCCGTGCAGAGCACGCAGAATTCCTCCCCGCCGAGACGGGCGATGACGTCCGATGCCCGCAGGTTGCGGAGAAGGACATCCGCCACGGTTTTGATTGCTTTATCGCCTGTAAAATGCCCGTAGGTGTCATTGATGGTCTTCAGGTAATCAATGTCGAGCATGGCCAGGGAGATCTGCATGGTGCCGCGCCTGGAGCTTTCATAGAGCTTGTCGCCGATTTCATAGAAGTGGCGGCGGTTATAGAGCCGGGTCAGGAAATCCCGGTTGGAGTTCTCGGTCAACTCCCGCAGAACCTCCACCAACTGCAGGTTGTTCATGACCCGTACGTGGAATTCCTCGATTTTAAAGGGCTTGTCGATACAATCGTTGGCGCCGTTCCGCAGGAGGGTAACGCGCTGGTAGTCATTGGCCCGGCCGCAGAGGGGAATGATGGCAAGCTGGTTTTTTTTGTGCTCCTTGCGAATGGTGCGGACCAGTGTGAAACCGGTTTTTTCACAGATATCGCCATCAATGAGCATCAAGTAGATATCCGGATCGTCTGCGATCAGGTCAAGGGCCTGTTTGTCGTCTTTGGCCGTTATCACGGAGTAGCCCTTGTTGGAGAGAAGATTGCGCATCAGGGCGAGAAGCGCCGGCTCATCCTCCACGATCAGGATCTTGGAGGATTCGGCAAAAAGCCCCCGTTTGAGCAGGGTGATGATGTATTCCAGGTTATAGCCGGAATAATCCTGTACGTAGTCCAGCACGTTGCCGGCAAAAGCGATTTTTTTGGCCGAGGTGGGCAGGCTTCCGGTCACTGCAATGATGGGGATGTTCTCAAACGGGGCGTAATTGTCCGGGGAGAGCACCAGATTGAGAATCACCGCCATATAATTGCCGTGGTTATTCGCAAAGCTCTGCCCGGCTGCTTCCAGGGAGTCAACGATTTCCGAGCCAAGCTCCAGGTAGGCGTATATGTGTTCCGCCACCGACTCGGCAAGTTGTCTGTCCGGTTCAATGATCAGGATTTTTGACATAAACGCGGCCTTTCTCGATGATTGCTGCCCATATGGGTGGCTTATACCTGCTTTGCCGTTTCCTGTCAATTTTTTGAACTTCTCAAAAAACCGCTGCCGCAAGCAGCAAAAGTCCCGCCCGCGGCCCGGGAAGGGATCTGCAAGGGGTTCTTTGGAGTGGCACGACAATTGCAAAAACATAAATTGCGTTTCCGGTGCTGAACATCGTTTTTATCAACTTATAAAAAAAAGGAGGGTAAGGAGGAGTAAAATGCAGAAATTGAAGCAGATGAGCCTCAGTGTAAAAGTAATCGGTATCACTGTAGGCCTTGTTGTGGCAGCCGGCGTGCTGCTGTGGTTTGCGAGCAGCGATTCGCTGGAGCGCGCCATTTACAAGGAGAAAAAGGAGAAAACAAGTGAGCTGGCCGAAGTTGGGGTGTCGGTGCTGAAGTATTATCATCAGAAGCAGCGGGCGGGCGAGATCTCCCGGCAAGAAGCCCGGAACAGGGCAAAGGAGGCGGTGCGCGCCATCCGCTACGGCCCGAAAATGAAGGGCTATTTCTGGATTCAGGATTTTGCCCCGCGTATTGTAATGCACCCCTTCAGCCCGGGACTGGAGGGAGAAAATGTGGGGGATATCGCAGACCCCAACGGCAAGCATCTCTTTGAAGCCTTTGTAGACAAAGTGGAGGCGGAAGGGGGCGGCCATGTTCCCTATCAGTGGCAGTACTATGACAATGAGGACCGGATTGAACCCAAACTCTCTTATGTTGCCGAATTCGAACCCTGGGACTGGATTGTCGGCACGGGTGTCTATATTGACAGCATTGAGAAGGATCTGGCAGCGCAGAGCAAGCTCCTGTTTATGATCACCCTGGCCATTGTGGGCGTCTCCATATGCATGGCCTTTTTGTTCAGCCGCCGCATCAGCCGGGTGCTTACACGAATCGTGGAGGGGCTGGGGCAAAGCTCCGAGCAGGTTTCCGCTGCTTCCGATCAGGTCGCAGGTTCCAGCCAGTCGCTTGCCGAGGGATCCAGCGAGCAGGCATCAAGTCTTGAAGAGACCTCCTCTTCATTGGAGCAGATCGCGTCCCAGACCCGCCAGAATGCGGACAACGCCGATCAGGCGGACAACGCGGTCAAGGAGACCGCCAAAGTGGTGGAATCGGGAGTCTCATCCATGGAGCGCATGAATCAAACCATCCATGAGATCCAGGAGTCCTCCAATGAAACCTCGAAGATCATAAAGACTATTGATGACATTGCTTTCCAGACCAACCTTTTGGCGCTTAATGCAGCGGTGGAGGCAGCACGCGCCGGAGAAGCGGGCAAGGGATTTGCCGTGGTGGCCGAAGAGGTCCGGAATCTCGCACAGCGAAGTGCCGAGGCCGCCCAGAACACCTCCCAGCTTATTGAAAAATCGCAGGAAAATGCCGGCAATGGCGTCAATGTGGCCGAAGAGGTGGCCACTCAGCTAAAATCCATCAAGGAAAGCTCCGGCAAGGTAAACACGCTGATTTCCGAGATTGCCGCGGCTTCCAAGGAACAGGCCCAGGGCATCGATCAGGTGAACACCGCGGTTTCGGAAATGGACAAGGTGGTTCAGCAGAATGCGGCGGATTCCGAGGAATCGGCCAGCGCTGCAGAGGAGCTCTCCGCTCAGGCCTCGGAAATGGAGAAGATGGTGGCAGAACTCAAGGCAATGGTGGAGGGCCAGAAGAAGGCACAGGCCCGGCAGGACTACGGGGACTCGGAGAACAGGCGGAGCAGCGGCAGAAGGTCTGCAAAAAAGGCGCTCAAGCAAAACGGACAGGGCAACCTCCCATCCCTGCCGGATGAGGGGGGCGATAACGGATAGACCAGGCAGGCGCCTGCTTTTTTAACGGCCCGGGTGTCGGGAGATCGGATTTCTGCTTGACAGCTTCGATGCTCCTCTTCTACGGTATATTACTTGTATAAGGTGTTCCGTTGGGGCATAATAGGGAATCCCGTGCAAATCGGGAGCGGACCCGCCGCTGTGACCGGGGACGAAATCCGTGAAATGCCACTGTCGTCTTTATCGGCGGGAAGGTACGGAAAGTAGGCAGATCCGGGAGCCAGAAGACCTGCCTTATTGTTGCGTGATGATCCGGCGCGGGACAGGCCGGCTGCGGCACGAATGGCAAGGGCAAAAAAACGGTGCAGCCCTCCTTGAGCCTAAGGCTTGGGAGGGCTTTTTTCATGAGGGGCCGGTTTCTTCGGCAATCCCATGGGCGCAGATGCAATACAGAAAAAGGGGCTGGAGATGGTCCGCGCCCGGATCGTCCAGGCAGAAGCCTGCAGGCTGGCTCCGCACGGCGTGGCCAGGCAAGCCCTGGACCGGATCGAAGCGGAGGATTCCGTGGCCATTGAGCGGCCGGAACGCCATGCCGCTGATCCGGGCAGCGGGCCGGCCGTGGCGGTAATCCGGCAAGACCACAACGCTGGCCCGGTTTGTGTGGGGCGGCACGGAAGCCCCGGGATATGAGATTCATATGGGAAGGACGACGATTGTCGGCGATGGGTGCAGTTGGCTTGCCGTGACCCGGCAGAACGGGCGGGCTGTATCCTCGGCGGACGGCTGCCGCTCAAAAGACGGCCGGGTGCGCGGTACCTACATGCACGGGCTGTTTGATACGCCTGCGGTGCTCGCCAAATGGCTGTCTGGACTCGGCCTGCCGGAGGCAGAGGTTGCCGGGGAGCAGGGAGTCGTCCGCAGGGATAAACAGTACGCGGCGCTGGCCCGCCATTTTGAAGCGCATGCGGACGTGGACGGCTTGATGGCGGAAGTGGGTTTTGCTCCGGAGAGAAGAACCACATGACTGCTGTAATTGGGCCCTGGTATGTTCTGCCGGCGGCGCTGGCCATTGACCTGGCGGCAGGGGATCCCTCCCGGCTTCCCCACCCGGTGCGCCTGATGGGGTGGGCCGTGGAAAAAATGGAGCCGCTTTTCCGCCGGCTGGCCCTGCCTCCGGTGGTTTCCGGGTTTTTGTTTGCGTTCTGCCTGGTGGGCATGAGCTTTCTCGGCACCCTTGCCCTGATTGTGGGGGCTGCGCTATTGCATCCCGCTCTCGGCCTCTTTGTCCAGATTCTTGTTCTCTATTTCTGCCTGGCTTCGAAATGCCTGTATGACGAGGGGCTAAGCGTAAAGCACCTTCTGGACGCCGGGGACGTGGAAGCTGCCCGGAGGAAGATCGGCCTGCTGGTGAGCCGGGACGTCAGCAGCCTGGATGGACCGGGCATTGCCAGGGCCTCGGTAGAGACCGTTGCGGAGAACTTTGTGGATGGTGTGCTCTCGCCCCTTTTTTATGCGGCCATACTGGGTGCCCCGGGGGCCGTGGCCTTCAAGATGGCCAGCACGCTCGATTCCATGGTTGGTTACAAAAACGAGCGCTACCTGTATTTCGGCAGGGCTTCGGCGCGCCTGGACGACCTGCTCAACTGGATCCCTGCCCGCCTGTCGGTTCCCGTGATCGCGCTT
The DNA here is from genome assembly GCA_964635265.1 of uncultured Desulfobacteraceae bacterium. GTDB lineage: Bacteria > Desulfobacterota > Desulfobacteria > Desulfobacterales > Desulfosalsimonadaceae > M55B175. Next base: position 5,753 of record CAZWNV010000043.1, on the reverse strand, counting down.
GCCGCGCGGATGTTATTCGGTACCGGCCGGCAGAGCCTGCAAACCGCTCTCCGGGAAGGGGCCGGGCACAGCAGCCCCAATGCGGCAAAGCCGGAGGCGGCATTTGCAGGGGCCCTCGGCATAAAGATCGGGGGACCGGGCATCTACCATGGCAGGCGCCTGGAAAAGCCCTGGATTGGCCGGAATTACGCGTATCCCGCGGCTTTGGATATTGAGAAAGCCGGGCATCTGATGCTTGTTGCCACCCTGCTCGGGATGTGCGGCGCAACGGGGCTGCATTTTTTTCTCGTCTCGTTCGTTGGGTTTTGCGCTTAACTGCCCGGAGCCCTTTTATAACGGAAAACGCGGATTGTGGGCAGGCGCCCGCGGAAGCCTCGAAAGGAATCAGGCTATGAGCCGTTATTTAATGATCGATATCGGTGCCGGTACTATGGATATTTTGTGCTGCGACATCGAATCCGGGGAGCACTTCAAGGCGGTGGTCATGTCGCCGGTGCGGTGTATCGCGCGCGAAGTGGAAAAAAGCCGGGGGCCGCTTGTCGTGACAGGCGGGGAAATGGGCGGCGGGCCGGTAACCGACGCATTAAAGCGCCGTGCGGCCGACAGCGAAGTGCTCATCTCCGGTTCAGCCGCAGCCACCCTGCATCACGATCCGGAACGGGTGAAAAAACAGGGATTGGTGATAGCTGATGCGGCGCGCCTGGAAGAAGCCGTTTCCGGGGGTACGCACACCGCCATTGTTCTTGGTGACGTAGATCCTGCACGCATCGGGGGGATCATTGAGAAAATGGGTGCAGCCACGGATTTTGCGGCGGTGGGCCTGTGCGCCCAGGATCACGGCGTTCCCCCAAGCGGGATGTCGCATCTTGACTTCCGGCACAGGCTATTCCGGGAGATGCTCGACGCCAACCCGGTGCCGGCCGGTTTATTGTTTTCCGGGGACGCGGTGCCAAAGGCCTTCAACCGCCTGGCAAGCATGGCGCGGGACGCAAGCCGGCTCAATGCCGGCGAGGTCTACGTGATGGACTCCGGCATGGCCGCCATTACCGGCGCCGCCCGCGATATCCATGCGCGTAACAAGGCTCCTGTTGTAATCCTGGACGTGGCGACATCCCACACGGTGGCAGCAGCTTTGCAGGGCGAGCAGGTTGCCGGCATAGTGGAATACCACACCCGGGACCTGACCCTGGATCGCATGGAAACAATCATCCGGGATCTGGCCGACGGGCGGATCCGGCACGAGCAGATCCTCTCCGAGGGCGGGCATGGCGCTTATCTGCGGAATGCCGTCGGATTTGACAATATCGAGGCGATCATCGTTACCGGTCCCAGGCGGCACCTCATGGCCGACAGCCGCCTGCCGATCCAATGGGGGGCACCCTGGGGGGACAACATGATGACCGGCACGGTGGGGCTGATGGAGGCCGTGAGGCGGAAAAAGGGCCTGGGGCCGATTCCCTGCATTTGAGGGCGGCGAAGGCCAAACTTTGGCTTGACAGGTTTTTTTTAACCCCATATAAATAAGACCGTTAAGGTGCAGCAAGCTTAATAGGGAATCCCGTGAAAACCGGGAGCGGTCCCGCCGCTGTAACCCCGATCCGTGAGCAGAACGGATACCTTTTCAGCCCTTGTGCGCCACTGTGGGGGAAAACCCCTATGGGAAGGCCGCTGAAGAGGCGGGGGAGCCAGAAGACCTGCCTTGACTGAAAGACCGGCATATCTGCGGTGTTACGGATGCCGAAAGGGGCGGAGAACCGTGGTGGATCAACAGATCCACCTGCCATATCTGAGGGCCAAGAAAACTGGGTGCAGCCCTCCGGACACAACCAGTGGTGTCCGGAGGGCTTTTTTATTTGATGAGCCGCTTTTTTGATGGGAAAGGAGGGGACAATGCTGAAACTTTTTTCCGTTCGGGACCATTCGCCCTGGCAGCTTCATGAGCCCGTCTATGTACTCCGGGACGGCAGATTCTATCGTACTGTGTATCATCCGGCCGGATGGTCGGAAAAACCGGATTATGAGCTGCGGAGTGACGGAAGGATTTACCGCACACCCCATCATAAGCTGGGGGGAAGCGAGGTGGCCGACTATGTTATCGGCGAGGACCGGGGCCTGTACAGGGCAGACGGTCATCCGGACAGGGATGAGAAACCGCTGCCGGCCGATTTCGTCCTGGCAGATGAATAAAGCCCCGGAGGAAGAAATTTTTTATGCCGCCTTGCTGTACATCGCCTCCAATCAATGTTACGAATCTTTGCAATTTAAACATCGCCGGCATTGCAATCAGCCTTTCCCAATGACCGGTGATGTCCGCAGGATAATGCAAAGATTCGTATCAACTGCAAAGAAGGGAATATGAGTGTACAGGGCAAGAAAACCTTTGCCATGGTCAATTATGAGAAGTGCGATCCCGGACAATGTGATCCGGAGAACGGAATCTGTGCGGCCGTGGATGCCTGCCCCCATAAAGTGATCAAGCAGATGGACGGCCCCTTTGAGCAGCCCATGATATTTCAGGACCTGTGCCAGGGCTGCTGGGAGTGCATGGAGGCCTGCCCCCTGGAGGCGATACAGATCAAGCAGGTGGGTATCTAAACATCTCCTCTTGACTTCTCTGCCGTTTTTGGGTTGAGTTGCATCTTCGGCCCGGCGTTTCCGGCGGAGCAACTGGCGGAGCAACCGGCGGAGCAGCCGGGCACATGATATTGACCCCTTCAGGACGGCAGCCGCGATGATCAGGCAGCAGCGATTTCATACCCGCAATGTGTTATCGGTGTCACTGGCCCATTTCGTTCATGATGTGTATTCTTCCTTTCTTGCCCCGATTCTGCCGCTGTTGATCGAGAAGCTCTCCATCAGCTACTCCTACGCCGGTCTTCTGGCCTTTTGCCAGCGGATTCCCTCTCTCTTCAATTTTTTGATCGGCATGCATCTCGATAAGCTGCGCATTCGGTATTTCGTCATATTCGCCCCTGCCGTAACCGGGGTCTGCATGAGTCTGCTCGGCCTGTCGCCTCATTATATCGTGGCGGTCATTCTGCTTTTGAGCATGGGGGTGAGCGGCGCGTTTTTCCATGTGCCGGCCCCGGTTGTGATCCGGGAATTCTCGGGCGACAGGGTTGGCCGGGGCATGAGCTTCTATATGCTGGGCGGCGAGATCGCCAGAACCCTCGGGCCGATCATTATTCTCGCCGCTGTTTCCCTGTGGGGACTTGAAGGCACCTACCGGCTGATTCCGTTCGGAGCAGCCGCATCGCTGTGGCTCTTCATGCGTTTCCGCGGCGTTGCGATAGAGGGGGAAAAAAAAGAGGCCGGGGTCAGACCGGAGTTCGGCAGAATCTTTCAAAGCTACCTGTCCCTGTTTCTATGCATAGCCGGAATTATTTTATTCAGGGCGTTTATGAAATCCGCCATCATCAATTTTCTGCCCACCTATCTCAGCGTAAAGGGGCAGAGTCTGTGGTTTGGCGGTCTGTCCCTCTCGGTCTTCGAGATATCGGGGGCGGCGGGAACCTTTCTGGCCGGCACCCTGTCGGACAGGCTGGGAAGGACGAACACCCTGTTTGTTATTACTGTCCTTACCCCGCTGCTGATGCTGCTTTTTGTGTTTTCCAGGGGCTTCTGGGTGATTCCCGTACTCGTCATGATGGGATTTTTTATGCTTTCTTCCGGGCCCGTGGTGCTTGCCCTGGTGATGGACCAGGTTACCGAGCACCGGACATTTATGAACGGCATATATATGAGCATCACGTTTATTTCGGATTCGGTTACCGCTTTGCTGATCGGCCTGATGGGAGACTGGCTGGGCCTGGTAAACACATTTATGATCGCGGCCTTTCTGGCATTATTGGCAATTCCCTTTGTATTCTGGCTTTCTTCCGAGGTGAAAAAGCACCGGTTCTTATCCGGTTAGCCCTAAAATTCAGGCAGCTGCAGTTCCTTCCGGCCTCCCGGATGAGGGATGCGGGCTTATGCCGGATGGTGCGCAGCAATCCGGGAGTTTTTATGAAGTGTCCCATTGTTATTGCCGCATTCGGCAGCACAACCCGTGCCCGCAGCGCCTATGCCCGGATAGACGAGCAACTGCAGAAGCGCTTTGCCGGCCATGAAATTTTCTGGGGGTATAACTCCCGTATCGTCCGCAGCAGACTGCGGCAGCAGTCTGTAGAACTGCCTACGCCCCGGGAGGTGCTGGACAGAATTGGCGGTCAGGGCCATAAGTGGGCTGTTGTCCAGTCGCTGAACATGATTTGCGGCCATGAGTTCCACCGCATGAAGGACGAGGTCCTGAAGCATGCTGTGCGGGTGAGCATCGGGCATTCCCTGCTCTGCAGTCCCGGGGATTTTCTCAAGGCGGCCGATGCGATGGCGCCGTTTTTCGAGCGCGACAGGCGGGAGGCCGTCGTGTTTGTCGGTCATGGCACCGACCACTGCGCCTGGTCGGTTTACCCGGCTTTTGAGCTGCTGCTTCGGCAGCGGCACGGGGGCCGGGCCTTTGTCGGTGTTATTGAAGAGGGGTGGCCGCGCCTGGAAACGGTGATCGAAAATGTGCGCTCAGCCGGGCTCGACCGGGTTCGGCTGGTTCCGCTCCTGCTTGTGGCGGGAATGCATTTTGAAAAGGATCTGGCCGGGCCCGGGGACTCCTGGAAGAGTGCTTTTGAGGCGCGGGGTATCCGGGTATCGCTGGAGCTTGCGGGGCTGGCAGCCAATCCCCGGATCATAGAGATTTTTGGCGACCACATGGAAAGCGCCATGGATGTCATTCCCGCCCGCAAGATGGTGTGAAATCCTGAATGCCGGGCATATCCGGCTTTCCCCGATACCATCGGCAGAAAAGTTCCCGAGAAGTCAAAAAACGGGCGGGAGTTGGGAAGGGGGCGGAAAATCCGTGTTGACAAGAAATTCCCCCATGGATTAAAAAAATATATGCCTGCCAGGGTGCCGGAATCTGCCTGCAGGATGGCTTGGGGCAAATTCCGGGGAAAAGGAAAGACGGTGCGAATCCGTCGCATGCCAGCCGTTGCCGTGATCGGGGACGAGAACCGCACAAAGCCACTTTCGGGGAACTGCCCGGGGGGAAGGCGCGGTTCAAGGAGGATCCGTGAGCCGGAAAGCCTGCCCTGGCGGAGGTGACGGATTTTTGCTGGATAAATCCTTCTGATAAGGTTCTCAGGAGGTGACCCGTGACAGCAGAAATCCATCAGCAGTTCGGTGCCCTGATCTCCCGGCTGGCCCGCCGTCAGGATCTTGCCCGCGAAGAAGCCAAACAGGCTTTTGCCACCATTTTAACCGATTCCACGACACAGATGCAGCAGGGCGCTTTCCTTGCGGCCCTGACGACAAAAGGCGAAACAGAAGCCGAGATCGCCGGCGCCTGGGATGCCATTTACGGTCTTGATACGGTCAAAACCTCTCTCCGGCCCGGCCTGCTGCCGGTTGAAAACAGCGGCACCGGCATGGACAGCTTCAAGACCTTTAATATCAGTACGGCTGCGGCCGTCGTTGCGGCCTCGCGAGGCATTTGCATGGCCCGCCACGGCGCCCGATCCATTACCTCGAGCTGCGGAACGGTGGACATGGCCGAAGCCCTGGGCGTGGATGTCGAATGCCCGGCGGATCTGGTGGCCAGAAGCATTGAAACAGCCGGTATAGGCCTTTTTAACGGGATGAGTCGGGCTGTTCATCCCGGTGCCCTCGGTCGGATCCTGTCCCAGATTCATTTCGGATCCACTCTGCATATCGCCGGCTCTCTG
>CAZWNV010000042.1:0-18117 GCA_964635265.1 uncultured Desulfobacteraceae bacterium | reverse complement strand
TGAATTGTTCATAACGTTGTCCATTGATGTTTTGTCCCCCTTTGCCATAGTCTCTTGCCCACTTTGATACAGCGGGTTAATAAATTTGTCTGTTTAACAGAGCTTGCATGAAAACACAATGATTAATTTACGGCAAAAAAGACGGCAGGGCTTTCTACAGCATTTTCCCGGCGCGATCTAAAGCCGGAGCAGGTGCCCGGCCATCGTGTCCACCACCTCCTCCAGAGAAAGCCGCGTAGAATCTATGGTCACCGCATCCGCGGCCGGCTTTAAGGGTGCCTGCGCTCGTGAAGAATCATTGGCATCCCGTCTTTTCATCTCCTCTGTCACCTCGGCAAGGCTCTGGCCGGAGCCCCCGGCAAGTTCCCGGTAACGCCGCTGGGCCCGCACTTCTATGTCCGCTGTCAAAAAAAACTTCGCCTCCGCTTCCGGAAAAACCACGGTACCCATGTCGCGGCCCTCGAAAACCGCCCCTTTCTCCGCGCCAAGGCGTCTCTGAATATCGAACAGGGCACTGCGGACGACAGGCATTGCCGATACGGCAGAGGCCAGCATGGAGATCTCGGGCGCACGAATATCTTCGGTAATATCCACACCCCGGCAATACAAGCGGGATCCTCCCGGGCCGGGGGAAAAGGTAAGGTCCAGATTCTCACAAAGCCTTGCCAGCCCGTACGCGTCCTCACAGGAAATCCCGTTCTGCGCGGCTTCCCAGGCCACTCCCCGATAAAGGGCTCCGGTATCCACATATACGTAGTCCAGCCTTTGGGCCAGTCTGCGGCTTACCGCGGTCTTGCCCGCCCCGGCCGGACCGTCGATGGTTACCAGCAGGTCCCTCATGCCGCACCTCCTGCTCCCTTTGGCCCGATCACCGTTTTCATCGCCTGCAGAAACCGCAGATTCTCTTCCCGGGTGCCCGCGTTTACCCGAATATACTGCGGGTAGCCGTAGGAAACCATGGATCGCACAATAACGCCCTGCCGCAGCATTTTTTCAAACACCTGGTCCGCATCGGCTTCCACGTCAATCAGGAAAAAATTGGCCTGGGTGGGAAAACAGCGCAGGCCCATCCGCCCCAGCTCCCGGCGGAGAAAGTCGACTTCCGTCGCTACCAGCTGCAGCGTCCGCTCCAGGAATGCCTCGTCATCGAGTGCGGCTGCTGCCGCAGCCTGTGCCAGAGAAGACGTGTTGAAGGGCTGGCGGACGCGATGCAGCAGGCCGGCGAGTTCTGCCTCCATAACGCCGTAGCCGATGCGGATGCCGGCCAGGCCATAGGCCTTGGAAAATGTGCGCAGCAGCGCCACCTGGGGATATTCTGCCAAAAGAGACAATCCGTTGACACAGTCGGGATCCCTGGAAAACTCGATGTATGCCTCATCGAGCACCACGGTCACCGACGGCGGCAGCCGCCGCAGAAACTCCTCGATTTCGGATTTGCGGATAAAAGTGCCGGTTGGATTGTTCGGATTGTTGATAAACACCATCCGGGTGTTCTCCGTTACGGCGGAGAGCATGGCCTCCAGATCCACGGCGAGCTCCCTTAGCGGCACAAAAACCGGGGTCGCTCCAACGCTGCGCACCAGGATTTCATACATCAAAAAGGAAGGGGCGCTCATCACGGCTGCATCCCCGGAGGTCAACAGAGCCCGGCAGAGCATACCGATAACCTCGTCGGAGCCGTTTCCCAAAACAATCTTATCCGGAGCCGTTCCCAGCTTTTCGGCAAGTTTGCGGGTTAAGCGGTAGCCCGAACCGTCGGGGTAGCGGTGCAGACTCGCAATAGAGGACTGCATCGCTTCAGCCGCCATGGGCGACGGGCCCAATGGATTTTCGTTGGAAGCAAGCTTTATGGAATCCGATATCCCGAACTCCCGTTCGAGTTCCTCAATCGGTTTTCCCGGTTTATAAGGCTTGATGGAATAAATATAATCCGGAACCTTCTGCTGCATGCGTGCGTTTCCTCTCCCCTGAACTGAGGATTTGCAGTTGTTACCCCTTTCGGCTTTACCCCCCCTGGAGACGCCCGGTTCAGGTCTCCTTTTTTGCAGGCCGGTTTCTCCATCTTCGGTGGACCCAGAACCACTGCTCCGGGCAGCGCAGAATGACGGACTCCAGCGCCCGGGTATAGCGCAGGGTATTGATCTTAACGTCCTGTTCCCTGTCTCCGGTTACAGCAAGCGGCACCTCGGGGCAGATAATCATCCGGTAGGCGCCTTTTTCGCGTACCAGAAACATGGGCACCACCGGTGCGCCGGTACGCATGGCCGCAAGCGCAACGCCCCGGTTTGTGGAGGCGGGTCTGCCAAAAAAATCCACCGTCACCCCCTCGCTTCTTTTGGCGTGCTGATCCAAAAGTATGCCCACCAGTTCCCGGCGGTCCAAAGACCGCAGGATTTCCCGCATAGCGCGCTTTTTGGGCAGAAGCCGGGCCCCGCTTTGGGCCCTTAGCTGCCGGAAGAACAGATCCAGGGCCGGGAAACCCATCGGCCGGTAGACCACGTTCATCGGATAACCGAGCATGGCCGCAGCATTGACAAGCACTTCCCAGTTTCCCAGATGCCCGGTCAACACCAGCACCCCCCTTCCCTTGCCGGCGGCGGCGCGCAGGTGCTCCAGCCCCTCCACCCGGATTCTGGCAGAGAGCTCTTGCGGGGAGCATCGGAGTAACCATCCGAACTCAAACAGCATAAATACAATGCCGATAAAGACCCGCCGACTCATGCGACGGATCTCCGCGGGATCCTTATCTCTGCCAAAAACACTGCTCAGGTTATCCATTGCCACCCGCCGGTGCCGACGATCCACAGCAAACCAGAACCGTCCCGCGCACCGGCTTGCCCACCCGGCCGTCGCCGGCGGCATCCGGCCGATAAGCGAAAAAAACCTGCAGAAACAATACAAGCACAGCCGATCCAAGGGCCGTGCTGCCTGATAATGCAACCCCTTCATAATCACCGGCTCTCGGGTATCATCGTTTTTGCCTGCCTGCTGCAATTGCAATTAACATGATTCTGTGCCAATTTAAAATGGATTCCCCCCGGGGGAAAACTTTTTCCGGCCGGGAGCCGCAGAATCGAAAACATTTTCGGAATTGGCAAACATGCAGGCTTTAAGCATTTCTCCCCCCTTCGTGTCAAGTAGCTTTGCCTGTGCTTTGCCTGATTATAGCGTGTAAGGAGGTCCGTTGTCACGAGAGGATAAACCTGTTTCCCCCCGCTACAATGCCCGGCTCATCGAACAGATGGAACAGCGTATACGGGATTTGCAGGAGGAGAATGCCCGGCTGCGGAACCGGGAAAACGAATACCAGATGATTTTTGCGCATGCCAACGATGTCATCATGATCATGGACCCTGAATTCCGCATCAAGAGCATCTCGCCTTCGGTCCGGCGCCTGATCGGCTACAGCCCGGAACGGCTTCTGGGCCGCCGGTTCATGGATCTGGGCCTTCTGCCCCCGCAATATCTGGACCAGGCGATTGCAGACGCCTCGCGCGTGCAGGAAGGCGAGCGGCTGGAGGGTGCAATCTATGAAGTTATTGCAAAAGACGGCAGCCGCCGCTGGGGCGAATTCAGCAGCTCGCCGATCTTTCGCGACGGCGTGATAACAGGACAAATCAACCTTTGCCGGGATATTACAGAGAAAAAACAGGCGGAGGAGAACCTGCGCGAGAGCGAGGAAATCTTCCGCAACATCGCCGAAACCAGCCGCGACGTCATCTTCCGGGTCACAACAGATGGCACATTCTCCTACGTGTCGCCCTCCGGCGAGCAGGTCTTCGGCTACAGCCCGCAGGAGTTCATCGGGACCCATATTCTCTCCTATCCCGCCTCTTTTGATTACCAGGCCTCCGCGCAGACCTTTGCCCGGGCGGTGAACGGCTCGCGGGTGGATCTTTTCGAATTCCAGGCTGTCCGCAAAGACGGCGCCCTCGTCCCGGTGGAGGTCAGCGCCGCCCCCATCACCCGGGACGGAGAAATTATCGGCGTCCAGGGGATTGCAAGGGATATATCCGAACGCAAGGAGGCCGAAAGACGGCAGCAGGAACTCGAGGATCAGGTGCGGCAGGCACAGAAAATGGAAGCCATCGGCACCCTTGCCGGCGGCATTGCCCATGATTTCAACAATATTCTGGCCTCGATCATCGGCTATACCGAACTTGCCAGTGAAGAAATCAGCGAGGGCACCCAGCTTCACCAAAATCTGCAGGAAGTACTCAAGGGCAGCTACCGGGCGCGGGATCTGGTGCGCCAGATCCTTACCTTCAGCAGAAAGGCCGAAGAGGAGAAAAAGCCGGTACAGGTAAAGCTCATGGTCAAGGAATCGCTGAAACTGCTGCGCTCCACGCTTCCCGCAAACATCCGGATCGAGAAAAGCATTGCAAGCGACAGCCTGGTGATGTGCCATCCCACGCAGATCCATCAGATCATCATGAATCTCTCCACCAACGCCGCCCACGCCATGGATCCGGAGGGCGGTACGCTGCGCATCGAGATGGCGGATACGTATCTGGATAACGCGGAGGCCGAAGGCTTCCATGGCATGAGCCCCGGAGGCTATCTGGATCTGTCCATCTCCGATACCGGGGCGGGCATGGCGCAAAACATTATCCCCCAGATATTTGACCCCTATTTTACAACCAAGCAGAAAGGCTCGGGTACGGGTCTCGGTCTTTCGGTCGTCCACGGAATTGTCAGCAGCCTGAACGGGCAGATCAGCGTAAACAGTGAGCCCGGCCTGGGGACGCGCTTCCGCATTCTCCTGCCCCGCCTGACCTCCGCCTCGCAGCCGCCGCAGCAAAACATTCAATCCCCGGTAACAGGAGGATCCGAACGACTCCTCATTGTCGATGACGAGCCGGCGCTTGCGGATCTGCTCCGGCAGATGCTTGTCCAGCTCGGCTACGGGGTCACCGCCCGCACCAGCAGTACCGAGGCCCTGGAGCTTTTCAGGGAGAACTCCGGTGCATTTGACCTGGTTATCACCGATATGATGATGCCCGGCATGACCGGCACGGTTCTGGCGCAGCAGATCAGGGCGATCCGCTCCGATATTCCGATCATTCTCTGTACAGGCTACAGCGAGCAGATCGATGCCCGGACAGCAACAAGTTACGGAGTCTCCGCCTACACCCTGAAACCGGTGGTCAAGCAGCAGCTGGCCGGACTGGTACGCCGGCTCCTGGATAATTCCACGTAGACTTGCGGGAGTTGCCTTGTGCACAGGAAGGCGAATAAGGCGGGCAGCAGCCGTTTTACAGGTTTTTTGCCAGAATCGCGGCCCCGATGGCGCCGTTTACCTGGGCATACGCCGAAACCCGGACCGCTGTTTCCAGCTTTTTTTCCATCGCTCTTACCGCACCGGAATTTCTGGCCACTCCGCCGGTCATCATCACGGGCTCGGCGACTCCCACCCGCCTGGCCATCGAAGAGATGCGGGCGGCCACAGACTCGTGAATGCCGGCAATAATGTTTTCTCTTTCCGCCCCCTTGGAAATCAGGGAAATCACCTCGGACTCGGCAAAAACCGTGCAGACGCTGCTGATTTTGGCAGGATTTTCCGCCTTCCGGCAGATCTCGCCGAAATCGTCCAGATTCGCTTCCAGCGCGCGGGCCATCACCTCGAGGAATCGGCCCGTGCCTGCCGCACATTTGTCGTTCATGGCGAAATCAAGCACCTTGCCCGCTTCATTGATCCGGATCACCTTGCTGTCCTGGCCGCCGATATCAATAATAAAACGCACCTCCGGGTCAATAAAATGCGCCCCGGCACCGTGACAAGTGATCTCTGTAATGGCTTTATCGGCAAAAGACACCGTTTTGCGGCCGTACCCCGTGGCGACAACGACGGCAATATCCCCCCGCCTCACGGAGCAACTCTGCAGCAGCTCGTCCAGGACGCTCTCGCCGGCCTGTTTCGGATTATATCCGGTAGAGATCACACGAAATCCCAGAATCCGGGATTCCTCTATAAGAACCGCCTTGGCCGTGATGGAGCCGATATCAATGCCTGCGGTAATCATTGGATTTCAGGCTTTCCCCCCTTTTGCCGTTCCTCTCCGGGTCCTCAGGATTCCAGGGTTTCCATGAAGGCCTCGATCCGGGTCTCGATCTGACTCTCCGAGAAGCTGCGCTCGTCCACCATATCGGCCTCCAGTATCAGCGTGGGCAGGCCGAGCTCGCCGGCCACCATTTTCTGCATGTCATACTGGCCCAGGGAGTAGGGCTTGCAGCTGCGATTGGAATGCATGACCACGCCGTCTACATCATATTTTCGGACAAGCCGGCGCATGGTGTCAAACATCAGATCCACGGACACATTGATATAGACCTGGTTATAGGCCCAGCTCATGGAATCCAGAAAGTTCCTCTCGTCCATGTAGGGCGCCATTCCGCTCCAGGCGGAAGTGTATGTATCACCGACCAGGCAGGCGTCGTGGGCTGCGAACTTCTCCGAGAGCCATTTGGTCCGGTACCATATGGGCAGGTTGTCCCAGAGCAGCCGGTATTTTTCATCGGGCACCATGGCAATCCCCTGCTCTATGCGCTCCTGCATTTCATCCCGGAGTTCCCGGTAATAATCCACGGTGACCTGTTTGCCCCGGAGGGTGACAATCAGCGCCATATGAAAAAAAGCGTCAAACGCGGTAATGGGTGCCGGCTTGTGCGCACCGGCATCCAGGACCTCCTGCCACAGACGGATGCCTTCCACGGAGAGCCGCCCAACCTCCTGCATCCGGTCAAAATCCATTTTCCGGCCGCACTGATCTTCGAGAAAAGCGATGTACTCATAAATCTGGGTCGTTACATACCGTCTTGCGGCTTCCGTGAACTCCCTGTGAATAAAGGGAGTGTCCAGAATAAACAGGGGCACTCCGTAATGCCGGGATGCCGTTTCATACCATTTCATCACCGTGCCGCAGATATTGTTGCAGCAAACCAGGAAATCCGGCGGCGGCAGTCCTCCTATCGGGCCGCCCCCGGTTTCCGAACAGCCGATATCCGACCGGGCGTAGGAGCACAGCTCCCTCGGGTATCCCAGTTCCTCCGCTTTTTCGCAAAGCTGCGCCCCCATTTTGGATGCCCCTATCATGGCGCCGTGATTTTCCGGATAGACCGGGATCACATCCATGGCGATAAGGGGTTCGACCGGCCCGCCGCTGGTGATCCAGGCCACTTTCTTCCCGGTCCCGGCAGCTGCCTTGGCCTCCATATAATAGTCGGTCATGATCTCCTTCATCCGCTGAACCGACCGGATTTTTCTGGGATCCGCCTGCCCGCTGGCTTCGGCCATTGTATGCTTCCTCTCCCTTGCGCGTTTTTCCTGCTTACAGCATGTCGACAAAGGTTTCGAACCGCGTTCTCAGCTGCCCTTCTACGGGGAGCTGCTCTTCGACCTCCAAAAGAAGCGAGGCCACACCGATCTCGTCCATGCAGGACTGCAAGTACGGATAATCAAACCCGTGCGGGTCGCAGAACTTTAAGAACAGAAAAATCACGCCCTCTATCTGATTCTCCTGCACAAGCCGGACCAGGCGGGTCCCTCTCGCGGCCGTGCCCGTATGCTTGGCCGGGCAGACCATGCGGGCCAAATAACGATCGGCGATTGCCTCCAGCGGTCTGCCCGCTTCGTCGACCAGGCCTTGAAAATACCGGGTGCCGGTACACATGTCATCCCAGACGACGTCGCCACCCGCATCTTCAATCAGGTGGTAGATATCCGGATGACTGCAGATGCCGCCTGTCAAAAGGATGCGCCTGCGATCTTTTGGAGGCTCCCCGGAGGGCCGCCCGGAGAGCTCCTCCCAGAGTGACTCCAGCAGGCCGAGCGCCTCGCTGCGTTCCATCACCATGACGGCCCGTACCACGTGATAGATGTCCGCGCCCGCGAGCTGATGCGGATAGCGGCTGCGAAAGCGGTAAATGTTTTCCAGTAGTTCGCGGATGCGGTTGCAGGTGCGGATGGCGCCATGGAGGTTCTCGTCGGAAATGGTGACGCCGAAGGCGTCCGCCAGTTCCCTCCGGAACTGCTCCAGCACGGCTATCAGATAGGTGCGGGCGCTGTCGGTAGTCAGCTTGACCGGCAGGACCACGTCAAAGTGGGTCTTCATGCCGGCGTTTAAGCGCCAGATATCGGAGAGCCGCTGAATCGAATCACAGGTATGGGGAAATACCGCTCCGTCAAGAAAAGGCAGCCTTCCAGCCAGCGCATCCTCCAGACTGCCGCGGACCAGTGAGCAGCAATAGGATTGCAGGTGCGCATCAGCCAAAACAATTCCATCGCCGCTGCTGCCCGGAATCCGAAAAGGGACGGCGCCCGCGGCCACGATGATCTCTTCGGGCATGTAAGTACAAAAACAGCCCAGCACCGGCCTTTCTCCGGACGAGCGGAGGTATTGTCCGTAACCGCAGGGGTCCATCGATACAGCGCGCAGTTGTTCGAGAGCATCCATTGCCTGCTTTCCTGTCTTTGTCTCTAGATAGATTGGACGGTTTTGGTTCCAATAGCGCGGGCGGCGAACAGGTGTCAAGATATAAATGAGCAGGCGCTCGCTTTTCGACCCCCGGGGATCCCCTTAATTCATGGATTTCCCGGGATGCAGTGTAATCCCCTCAAAATAAAAAACAAAACGAAAACAAAAAAATTCAGCTGCACCCGGTTTAGATAATAGTAAAAGGGGAATAAAATCCTTGACAAATTCCATTTGCGTATTAAGTATTAAATTAGAATTATAGATTAAACTAAAAATCCATATAGTTTGCCATGAGCAAACCGGCAGGGACAGAAAAAAAAGGAGAAAATTCAATGAGCAAAGATAAAAAAACCAACAGTGAACTGATTATCGACACGCTAAGAAGCGGCAAAGCCTTGCGCTCGCCCGATATTACGTCGATGGTGGCGCAGAACACGGGAAAGGACATCAAAATTCAGGATGTAGCCAGCATTCTTGCCAAGCTGAGCAACAGCAAGAAATGCGATCTGGGCTACCTCATCAAAAAGCAGAAAACCGAGCGCGGCTACGTATACAGCCTGGTAAAGGAAGCCTTCAACCTGACCCCGGAGCAGACCTACGATCTGACGAGAAAGACCGGCAAAAACCGGTTCACCATCGAAGAAGCGCTGCGAAAATATCCAAGTCTGAAAAAATACGTCAAGTCTTCCCGCACCAAAAGCGCGCCCAAGCAGCCCGAACCGCGGGCGCCCAAACGGCCGACAAACGGTGCAGCCGCAGGCGCCAAGGAAATCACCGGCGAAAGCCTAACGGACCTGCTGGGCGAGCTGGTAAAGGATATTACGGATCAGGGCGGATTAAACATCAACGTCAATCTCACAGTCAACTTCAAGGGACTCGGCTCCTGAAGAAGCGCAGGAAAAATCAACAGAACGGCCAATGGAAATCGAGCAGTACACATTCGGAAAAATCGTTATTGACGGCGAAAGCTACACGGATGACCTGAAGATCGCAGGCGGCCGTATTCTGCCGGGCTGGTTCCGGAAATCCGGGCACCGCGTAGAGCCGGAGGATGCGGCTGACATGCTCGCGGAAGAGCCGGAGGTTCTTATTCTCGGCAAGGGAGAGCCCGGCAGGATGAGTGCCTCCCCCGCGCTGGTGGAACTGCTGCGCCAAAAACAGATCAAACTAATAGAAAAGCCCACGAAAGAAGCTGCTTCCCTATTCAACGAGCTCCACAGCCAGGGCAAAAATGTTGCCGCCGGTTTTCACCTGACCTGCTAGAAACGGGCGCTACCCTGGCCTCCTTTCTTTCCCGGAATTAATCCCCATTATGCCTTGGACGGTCTTTGGAACATGTGTCTGCCGGGCCGCGCCAATCCGCTGCAGCAAAGCATCCGGACCATGGGCCGCTGCGGCCCAAAAATTTGGCTGGACACGGCCCGCACATTCTGTGCTATAAGCCCTTTTTCAATTACAGGCCCCTGGCCGAAAAAGGATATGGCCCTATGCACAGCCAAACCGTCGAGCTCCTGGCGCCTGCGGGGAACCTGGAGAAACTCAAAACCGCTATTCACTACGGGGCGG
Source organism: uncultured Desulfobacteraceae bacterium (assembly GCA_964635265.1). GTDB lineage: Bacteria > Desulfobacterota > Desulfobacteria > Desulfobacterales > Desulfosalsimonadaceae > M55B175. The sequence continues at coordinate 8,077 of CAZWNV010000042.1, read as the reverse complement.
ATGCCGTTTATATCAGCGGCAAGGCCCACAGCCTGCGCAGCCATGCCGGCAATTTCACGACAGAGGAGATGCGGCGGGCCGTCCGCCTGGCCCGGGAAAAGGCCGTTCGGGTCTATGTCGCGGTCAACGCCTTTCTCCGCCCCCGGGAAATGGACGCGGCCGCTGGTTTTCTTCGTGAGTTAAAGCAGATCGGTCCGGATGCCGTAATCATTGCGGATCCCGGTGTCCTCCTGCTTGCCAGGGAGCTGATCCCGGAAATTCCGGTTCATCTGAGCACGCAGGCCAACACCATGAATCACTACAGCGTACGCCTCTGGCGGAGTCTGGGGGTAACCCGGATCAACGCCGCAAGAGAGCTGTCCCTCTCGGAGATCCGGGCCATAAGTGAGGCGGGCCCTGTAGAAGTAGAGGCTTTTGTGCACGGCGCCATGTGCATCGCCTATTCCGGACGCTGCCTGCTGAGCAGTTATATGGCCCAAAGGCACAGCAACAGCGGGGAATGCGCCCACCCCTGCCGCTGGCGGTATGCTGTAGTGGAAGAGCTGCGGCCGGGCAAATACATGCCGGTCGAGGAGGACGGCAGCGGCAGTTATATCTTCAACTCGAAGGATCTGTGCATGATCTCCCATCTGCCGCAAATGCTTGCCGCCGGCGTCTCCGCCCTGAAGATCGAGGGCCGGCAGAAGGGGCTCGGCTATCTCGCAGCGGTCGTGTACGCCTACAGGTCCGCCATCGACGCCTGCTGCCAATCCCCGCAGCACTACAGGGCAAAAAGCCGGTGGATACAAGAACTGACGCAGGTCAGCCCCAGGCCCCTGAGCACAGGCTTTTACGTAAACGCCCCTGCCGGAGTGGCTCCGGATCTGGAAAATTCCGGAACAACAGAAGGCCGCCGGCTGGCAGGCCTGATCACAGGCTGCCCGGACAGCCGGCACATCTCCGTGGAGCTCCGCAACAAGATCAGGACAGGCGACACCCTTGACATTTTAAGCCGGGAAAAGGGCCCCGGCCTGCGTACGGTCATCGATATGCGGGATCCCGCGGGTGTTTTCCTGGAAACCGCCCAGGCGGGCACGGAGGTTCTCATTTCATGCGACCGTTTGCATCACGGCCAGGCTGGTGATATCGTAAGGACAATGCCGTCACAGGGGCTTCCCAAAAACCGGCAAAAAACTGCAACAACCGGCACAGACGATGGAAATTCATAAAGTCGAAGACCTTGTCATCACCCTGGAAAAAGAAGGCGCGGACCGCTACATCAAAATCAGCGTCCCTATTCGCTACGGTGTCTACCACGAAATCAAGAGCCCGGATTACACCTTTGAGTTTAGCCTGAACGGAGAAATCCGAACCATCCAGGGCCACGGCGGAGGGTGGCTGGATGCCGCGGAATGGCTCAAAAGAACACCCGGAAACGACTGGGCCTATTTTTCTGCGGGAGGCTATTCCGGGGCCTTTGATTTTACCGGCGAATACTACGTGCCCTGTCTTTCTTATGACACCAACGCGGTTTTGTTCAGCGATCGTTTCAACAGCCCGGATGTGGAGAAAGCTTTTGCTGCATGGCACGAACTGCGCGAGCGCCTCTCGCGGATGAACCTTGCCGGCATGCCGGCAAAACTCGCCACGTTTATCCGTCAGGCAGCGCAGAAAGGGCCTGAAGAACTGGAGGAGCGGGCGCAGCGCTTTCATGAAATCATCGGCGGCCAGGTATCCGTTCTCCCCCCGGACGCCCGGCATGTAGAATACGACGTCATACCGGTCATTATTGCGGACGGCTGCCTCTACAACTGCAGCTTCTGCCGGGTAAAATCAGGAAAAAGCCTTACCCTGCGGACCAGGGAAAACATCAGGGAGCAGATACAGGCGCTGCGCGAGTTTTTCGGCCCGGAGCTTGTCAACTACAACAGTATTTTTCTGGGCCAGCACGACGCCCTTTTTGCGGACAAGGAACTGATTGCCTTTGCCGCCCGCCAGGCCTACGAGGGCCTTGCGATAGGCAGTTCGCGGATGCAGGAGCCGCGGATGTTTCTTTTCGGTTCAGTGGATTCCATGCTCCGCTGTGAGGAGGATCTCTTTGCCATGCTCGACCGCCTCCCCTTTTTCAGCTACATCAACCTGGGCCTGGAATCGGCGCATGCAGAAACCTTTGCCGCCATCGGCAAACCGCTTACCCCGAAAAAAGTCACCAAGGCCTTCAAGCGCATGATCGCCGTCAACCAGCGCTATCCAAACGTTGAGGTCAGCGGGAATTTTATCTACGGGGCCGACCTCCCGGAAGGGCACCTGGCTTCCATTGTGGACCTTACCCATAATCACCTGAAGCATTTTCACAGCAAAGGCACCATATATGTCTCGCCAATGGAAAACATCGGCTCGAAGGAAGAGATGCGCAGCAAGTTTCTCGAGTTCAAACGAATGTGCCGCCTGCCCTGCTATTTGTACCTGATCCAGCGCCTTTGAGAGGCAGACAGACAGCGCCCTGCCGTTATTTGCCGCTCCCGCTCAGCTGCTTGGCCTTCTCAAAGGTCTCGTTCATGGCAAAATTCATATTGGCGGCTTCCTCCAGCTGCTCCGCCACTTCCGGCATACCGGCCTGCCTTGCGCGGTCGGCCCAGTCATTGTAGGTGCTTGCATGCTCCATATTGTGTTTTATCCAATGGTCCAGGATTTTGGCGAGCTTCTGGGCAAAAGGCATTTCCCCGCCGCCGTCGCTGTGATGCGAATGGCCGTGTTCGTGGTCATGGCCGTGTTCGTGGTCATGGCTGTGACCGTGGGAATGGCTGTGGCTGTGCCCGGATTCGTGATCATGATCATGATCATGAGAATGTGTCATGGCCGCTCCTTTCCTCTGCCGGAAATTATCATGAAAAAAATATACAATAACACCGGCCGGCGGTGATGCCAAACCCAAAACGGCAGGGCGCGGCTTTATTTTTTCTTGCGCAGGCGGGCCCGGTAAATAATGGCAGCCAGGTTCATGCCAAGGACGAGCACAACCAGCACCAGTGCCGTACCGTACTGCAGGGGACGGGTTTGTTCGATATTGGTACCCGCGGTTGCCAGCACATAAATGTGGTAGGGAAGGGCCATAACGGGATCGAGCAGCGAGGACGGCATCTGGGTGGTGTAGTATACCGCGGCGGTGAACATGATGGCGGCCGTTTCTCCGGCTGCCCGGCTCAACGCCAGGATCCCGCCCGTTATCATGGAAGGAAGGGCGGCCGGCATCACCACCCGGGATATGGTCTGCCACTTGGTTGCCCCCAGCCCCAGCGAGGCTTCCCTGTAGGTACTCGGCACCGCCCGCAGCGCCTCTTCCGAGGTGCCGATCACCACCGGCAGCGAAAGAATGCCCAGGGTAAGAGAGCCCGAGAGGATGCTCACCTCAAGATTCATCCAGGTGACAAAGAAGGCAAGCCCGAAGAGCCCGAAAACGATGGAGGGCACCCCGGCCAGGTTGTTGATCCCGAAGCGAATCGCCCGCACGAACATGCCCTGACTGGCATATTCGCTCAAATACACTGCAGAGGCAAGCCCCAGCGGAAAGGCAACCGCCATGGCCCCGATGCTCAAATAAATGGTGCCCACGATAGCGGGAAAAATGCCGCCCCTGGTCATGGAATCCGTGGGGGCCTGGGTCAGAAAGGTCCAGTCAATCGCTTTCCAGCCGTTTATTACCAGGAAAAACACCACGATAAAAAGGGCCAGGGCATTTACGAGGGCAGCCGCCCGAAACAGCGCGAAGAAGCCGGCCTGGCTGGCTTTGCGCCGCATCACGATCCTGCCCGAGCTTTGGTTCTGTCGTTTTTCAGCTTCCATACTGCTCTGCCGGTTTTTTACAAGGTTGCTGCTCCCACCTGCCGATGCTTGTGGGAAATGTAGTCCGCAATAAAGTTAAACATCAGGGTAAAAACAAAGAGCACCAAGCCAATGGCGAAAAGAGCGTGGTAATGATCACTGCGAAACGGCGCTTCGGCCATTTCCGCAGCGATGCTGGCCGGCATGGGCCGGCAGGGATCAAACAAAGAATCAGGGATCATGGCAGCCCCGCCTGCCACCATCAATACGACCATGGTCTCGCCGATGGCGCGGGACATGCCCAGAATGATACCCGTGCTCACGCCGGAGAGGGAGGCCGGCAGAATCACGCGCGTAATGCTCTCCCAGTGGGTTGCCCCCAGTGCCAGGGAAGCTTCCTTGAGCTCTGCAGGAACACTGGCGATAGCGTCTTCGGAAATGGTGGTAATAGTGGGTACGGACATAAAGGCGAGCATCAGCGACGCATTAAACAGGTTCAGGCCCGTGGGAATGGCAAACACGTCCTGGAGCAGGGGCCCCACCACCACCATGCCGAAAAAGCCGATCACAACAGAGGGCAGTGATGCCAGCATCTCCACCATGGGCTTGGCGACCTCCTTGATCCGCGGCGAGGCGATCTCGCCGAGATAAATCGCGGTCATCACGCCCAGGGGAATGGAGACCAGCGCTGAGAGGCCGGTAACCATCAACGAGGCCATGATCAGGGGCAGGGCCCCGAAATCCGGAGGGTCTGCCGTCGGATACCAGAACTTTCCGAAGAAAAAGCTCTTTACAGAAACCTCCTCAAATATCGGCAGGCCCTCTTTCACCAAAAACACCAGGATCATCGCCAAAACCGCGATGGAGATAAAGGCCACCAGAAAAAACCCCCAGCGGATGGCGCTTTCCCGAATCTGTCTTTTTGCTGCCATAGTCCAAAACCGTTTGCGTTGCAGGATGCAGGGACATCCGGCGATGTGCTTTACCTGTTTCCTCCGAAGCTATCAACCATTAATACAGGGGCACATAACCTGTTTCCGCCACAAGCTCCTGGCCCTTTTTGGGATGGAGTATATAGCTGATAAACTTCATGGTAGCCCCTGAAGGCCAGCCCCGGGTAAACATGAACAGCTCCCGGCTGACCGGATAGGCTACTGCATTCTCGATACTTGCCTCCTCCCCGTCAACGCTTATGGCTTTCAAGTCCTTATTGATATAGCTCAGACCCACATAGCCGATGGCAAACTTGTTTTTCGCCACAGCCTGGGCCACCGCCCCGTTGGAAGCCTGCAGCAGGGCGCCGGGGTAGACACGGCCGCCGTCGAGGACAATTTCTTCCCAGACCTCATACGTGCCCGAGGAGGTATCCCGGGATATCACCACGATTTCCCGGTCCTCTCCGCCGACTTCCTCCCAGTTTTGCACCTTGCCCTGGTAGATTTTCTTCAGCTGGGCAAGGCTTAAATCCTCTATCGGATTGGAGGGATGAACCACCGGAACGATGCAGTCCCGGGCAACCGCGAAGGGCACGGGGTATGCGCCGTTGTCCACGGCCATTTTCACTTCTTCCTGCTTGATAAAGCGCGAGGCGTCCGCGATATCGGTGTTGCCGTCAATCAGGGCCTTGATGCCGTTTCCGGAGCCCCCGCCGGAGACCGTGACATTGACATCCGGGTAAATCTTCATAAACTCTTCCGCCGCCTTCTGCGCAATGGGCAGAACCGTTGTGGAACCTTTAATCTGCAGCTTCTGCGCCCACCCGGCCGTGGCCAGGACGAGTACCAGGAAAACTGCCGCACCCAACCTGCAAGCTGTTGCTGCCGCCTTCATTTTCATCATTCTATCTCCCTTTTTTTGGCATTTCCGGTTTTCCTTTCCAGCCGGCCGGAGGCCGGCTGCTTCTGTACAGAACCTAATCGCCAGATCGGCTCTTGTCCCGGGCCGTCTGTGATGATCCGTAAAATAATTGCACAATTTGACAATTCTGTGACAAAATCACGAAGGATTTATGACGATTTGCCGGAACCCGTGTCACCGAATTGTCACACCAGTTTCACACATCTGCCAATAAGGGATATTATGGTCACCATAATGGAACCATAAAATGTATACGGTGCCTTTGTTCCCAATTTCACCCGGAAGGCAGATCATGACAAAATCCATACTGATTATTGAGGATGAATCCGACATTTTGCATTTAATCGATTGGCACCTGCGCTCCGAGGGCTACATCACCTATTCGGCCGCAGATGGCGCCGCGGGGCTTGCGGCAGCAGCGGAAAAAATTCCGGACCTGATCCTGCTGGATCTCATCCTGCCCGGTATGGACGGCCTGGAAGTCTGCAAATCCCTGCAGCGGAATGAAAAAACAAGGGAAATCCCCGTGGTCATGCTCACGGCAAGGGGCGAAGAGGTCGACCGGATCGTGGGTTTGGAACTGGGCGCGGACGATTATATCGTCAAGCCTTTCAGCCCCAGAGAGCTGATCCTGCGCATTCGGGCCATCCTGCGCCGGCACGAGAAACCGGACCAGCCGGAAACCATATTGAAATACGAGGACCTCTATATAGAACCGGACAGTTACCGCGTATGGATAGGGGAAGAAGAGATCACGCTGACTGTTACCGAATTCAACCTGCTCATGGACCTGCTGCGCAATCAGGGAAAGGTGCGCAGCCGGGACCAACTGCTGGACCGGGTCTGGGGCTACCAGTTTGACGGCTATGCCCGTACAGTGGATACCCACATCCGGCGCCTGCGGCAGAAAATCGGCCCCTATGCCCAAGCCATCGAAACCGTGCGCGGCATCGGCTATCGTTTCAAGGAAACCTAAATGCGATCCATACATTTTCGAACCCGCCTGCTGCTTGCATTCTGGCTGATCCTTATCCCGGCGCTCTGCATCCCGGCCTACTGCATCTTCCAGACCCTGGAGGAGGAGATCATGGCCGAGGCCAGGGACAACGCCCGCCAGCAGCTGGAACTCGGCCACTGGCTGATCCGGCAGAAAGCGCCCTTTGCCGATTCCCGGGCCAGGGACGAGTGGATCAGCCGGCTGGGAAAAAAGCTCAACCACCGGATCACCCTTGTAGGCGCCAGGGGCGATGTGCTGGCGGATTCTGCCGTAGCCTACCCCCAGGTGCCGGAGATGGAGAGCCACATCTACCGGGAAGAGATCATGGATGCCCGAAAAAAGGGAATCGGCCAGAGCGTCCGCTACAGCACTACGGTGGAACACAAAATGATCTATGCCGCAAAGCCCATCGCAATGCCCGGCCATCCCGGGGCGATACTGCGGGTGGCCGTACCCGTTTCCGACATCGAAGCCCGACTGCACTTTTACGCCGGCCGCTTCTGGTTCTCCCTTGGTGCCATTTTCCTGTTAACCCTGGCTGTCAGCTTCTTCCTGGCCAGACGGCTGGAGACCCCCATCAACCGAATTATCCGCGCCACCCGCGAAATCGGGGAGGGCAACTTCTCCAAGCGCCTGGAAATTCACCGCGGCCCGGAGTTTGCCGAGCTCTCGGCCTGCATCAACCAGATGGCGGACAAGATCCAGCAGAACATTGCCATGATCACGGCACAGAAGCAGGAGCTGGAGGCGGTCCTGGAGGGCATGCAGGAAGGGGTCATGGTGCTGGACAAAACCGGCCGCATCCGGAGCAGCAACCCGGCTCTGGGAAAAATTGCCCGCTGCGGCGCCACCTGCATCGGCCACCGTCCCATGGAGGTCTTTTTAAATCCCGAGATCCAGCGTGTATGCGATGAAATCCTGGCCGGCAAAGAGCCGGAAAGCCGCAGGGTAACCATTGACACCGACACCGTCTATGAGGTAAACCCCGTTCGAATCCCTGACGGAGGCGCGGTAGTGGTATTCCATGACATCAGCGAACTGGTCCGGCTCGAAAAGGTCCGCCAGGACTTCGTGGCCAATATCTCCCACGAACTGCGCACACCGCTCACCTCCATCAAGGGATATGCCGAGACCCTTATGGATCCAAAGCTGCGGGCATCCCATGAGGCGGAAGGCTTTATCCAGACCATCCTGAAAAACGCCAATCAAATGACCAACATCGTAAATGATCTGCTGGAGTTGACCCGGCAGCAGCAGAAACAGCAGGGCCCCCCGGAATTGGGGCCGGTTGACGCCGCCCAGTGCTTCTCCACGGCCTGGGAGACCTGCATGCCCATGGCCGAAAAAAAACGCATCCAGGTGTTCAGCCACCTTTCCGCGCCGCTTGCCGTCGAAGGGGAGAACGGCACCATCACCCGGATT
>CAZWNV010000041.1:0-18588 GCA_964635265.1 uncultured Desulfobacteraceae bacterium | reverse complement strand
AGACCACGGCGGAAAAAGACGGGGAGGACTATGTGATCAACGGCCACAAGTGGTATACCACCGCTGCCGACGGATCGGAGTTCGCCATTGTCATGGCGGTTACCAACCCCGATGAGCCGCCGCACAAGCAGGCCAGCATGATCATTGTTCCCACTGATACACCGGGCTACAACCTGGTGCGCAACATTCCGGTCATGGGCCATGCCGGTTCCGGCTATTTCAGCCATGCGGAAATCCTGTATCAGAACTGCCGGGTGCCGCAGAAAAACCTGCTGGGCCCCGAGGGCATGGGCTTTATCATCGCGCAGGAGCGGCTGGGACCGGGGCGGATTCATCACTGCATGCGCTGGATCGGCATCTGCAACCGGGCGTTTGACCTGATGTGCGCATACGCCAGGGACCGTACTATAGCGCCGGGCCAGAAGCTGGCTTCCAAGGAGATTGTCCAGGGATGGATCGCCGAGAGTGCAGCCGAGATTCAGGCTGCGCGGCTTATGGTGCTTCATGCCGCCTGGCGGATCGACAATGAAGGCGCCAGGGCGGCCCGCCAGGATATCTCCATGATCAAGTTCGTGGTGGCCAATACCCTGCAGCGGGTGCTGGACCGGGCCCTCCAGGTCCATGGCGGGCTGGGGATGACAGATGATACCGTCATCGCCTTTTTCTTCCGCCACGAACGCGCAGCGCGGATTTATGACGGCGCCGACGAAGTGCACAAGGTCTCTGTATCCCGCCAGATCATGAAAGGCTACGAGAACAAGGTGGTGCGCTGATGGCGAGGGTTTTCCAGGACCGGCCTCAGCTGCTGCGGCCCACCTGTTCCGCGGTGACGCAATAGACGCCCCGGCCGGCCTGGATGCTTCCAAAGCACTGGTTGTCCGAGATGCAGGCGGATTTTTCCAGCGCTCCTGACTGCCAGCGGCGGATCAGGCCGGGCTCGCGGATCAGGGGCCGCGCCATGGCGATATAATCAGCGGTGCCCCGGGCCAGGAGCTGCTCCGCCACCGCGTAGGACCGGATGCCGCCCACCAGGATCAGGGGGGCATCGATTTTTTCGCGGAAAGATGCGGCTTCAGTCTCGTGATAGGCCTCCTGCTGTTCGGAGGAAATCCCTTTTCTGCTGGGCGTGCATTTCTCATTGATCAACAGCCCGCCGCTTAGCTCAATGGCGTCCAGCCCGTTTTCGATGAGCATCTGCCCGGTTTTGATGCTGTCTTCCAGTTCCAGCCCGTTTTCGTGGAAATCCCGGCAGTTCAGTTTAACCAGAACGGGGTAGGAGGCGCCCACGGCATGCCGGACAGCCTGGAGCACCTCCACCGCTGCCCGGGCCCGGTTTTCGACGGGGCCGCCATAGGCGTCGGTCCGGCGGTTGTAATGCGGGGACAGAAACTGGCTGAGGAGATAGCCGTGGGCGGCATGGATTTGCACCCCGTCAAATCCGGCAGCCCTTGCCCTTTGCGCGGCAAGGGCGAAATCGTTTGCAATGCCGCTGATTTCTTCGGCCGTTAAAACATGGCGGGGCCTTTTCGCGATTCCCGGATCCGAAGGGGCCGGGGCGGGCTCGCCGGTGGCCTGCGTGAAGCCGTGATAGCCGGCATGGGCAAGCTGCAGCAGGATTTTCCCGCCGGCTTCGTGTACCGCTCCGGCCATATCGCTCAGGCCCGGCACCAGCTCATCCTTGTAGGCGCCCAGCTGCCAGGGACCTGCCTGCCCGTTTCTGCTGACATAGGCGTGGCTGCTGATGATCAGGCCGACGCCGCCTTCGGCAAGCTCCCTCATCATGTTCACAAGCGCCGGCGTCACCGCCCCGTCTTCGGCCGCCAGGCCTTCATAGGTGGCGGAGCGAACGAATCGATTGGCGGTTTTCATCCCGTTGATTTCCGCGGCTTCAAATGGGTGGGCCATGGGGACCTCGCTTTTCGGGGATATAGGGGTACAAGCTTTTTAAAGATTCAAAATGCCGCATACCGGAGCCTGCCAGTCAAGCTGGCTGTCGCGGTTGAGCCGGTTATCGATGGCGTCCGCGATAGAAGGGGGAAACGGCGCGGATCTGCGTTGGCGCAGATCCGCATGGGTGCCCAGGGCTTCAAAACAGGATGCCAGCCGGGCGGTGCTCTCGTTGATCATAAAATGCATGAAATGGAAGCGTTTGTCGGTGCGGCCAAGGACCCGGCTGCGGATCGCCACCGTCTGCCCCTCGTGGATCTCGCTGAAGTAGCTGAGGAAATGTTTGAGGGCAAATGCACCGGCTTGCTGGTTCTTGAAATAATCCTGGTTCATGCCGATTGCTTCAAAGAAGTACCAGGTGGCCTGGTCGTAGAGTGCCATATACCAGCGCACATTCATGTGCCCCATGGGATCGATATACTCGGGCGGGATGGCTTCCCGGTACTAGCAGGGCAGGGCCTCAAGCTGGGCCGGGGTGGCCATGGTTTTATTTTCCTTGTTTTTCAGGGCGCTTTCCGCCCGGGTGGTATCAGACAAGACTGCTCCTTAGGGGCTATATTGGTTGCGGATGCAGAAAATTCTGTCGAAAAATTTACTATTCCATTTGCCCGGGCGGTTGTCAAGCGCCTTCGGGCTTGGTCAAAGACCCGGGGCCCGGACCGGCATATCGGGGCAAGCTTGACAGAACGGCTGGCAGGTGTAATCTCTTATACAATCCGGAAACTATTTTTGCGCAGCCATCAATATTGGAGATGTCATGGCAGAGGAGATCAGGGCACCGCTGGCCGGAAGGATTGCTGCCGTCCTGGTAAGCGAGGGCGAGGCAGTGGAACAGGGAGAGGAGTTGCTGCTGCTGGAAGCGTTGAAAATGGAATCCTCCCTTTACGCACCGGCTGACGGAACGGTACGCGATATCCGGGTCCGGCCGGGCCAATCGGTGGAGGCAGATGCGGTGCTGCTTGTTCTGGAATAGTCCGGCTGCTGGCTTCAGTTCCGCGGGCCGCCGTTGCAGAGGTTTTTATGCATAAATATTTCAAAAAAATGGATCCCCTGGGCAAGGGGCTCCGGGAGAAATTCAAAAAGCGCACAACCGACAACCTGCACGCGATCCAGCAGGAGGAACAGGCCATCCGGGAGGCCAGGGAATCGGTGAAGGAGTTTGGCCTGCCGGCGGAGAAGATCAACGCCCGGGGCCAGCTTACCATTTGGCAGCGCCTGGAGCTGCTGGTTGACGAGGGCACCTGGCAGCCCCTGCATATGCTCTACAATCCGGCGGGAAACGAGGACTGTACCACCAATGTGGTGGACGGTCTGGCCCGGATCAACGGCAGGTGGGCGGTTGTTATCGGTTTTGATAATAAATACCTGGCAGGTGCCTGGGTGCCCGGCCAGCCGGAGAATATCCTGCGGGTAACGGATATGGCCGCGCGGCTGCATGTGCCCCTGATCTGGGTTGTCAACTGCAGCGGTGTCAAGCTCCCGGAGCAGGAAAAGTTCTACGCCGGCCGGCGCTGTTCCGGAACCACATTTTTCCGCCATGCCGAGCTGGAGCAGATGGGCATCCCCATCCTGGCCGGCGTCTATGGCACCAACCCCGCGGGCGGCGGCTACCAGGGGGCCAGCCCGATGGTGCTTTTTGCGCACCAAAACTGCAATATTGCCGTTGGCGGGGCCGGTATCGTGAGCGGGATGAGCCCCAAGGGCAGCTTTGACGCCGAAGCCGCAAGGGAGCTTGTGGATGCAGCCCGGCAGAGCCAGTCCGAGCCGCCGGGAACGGTGGATATTCATTACGATGAAACCGGATTTTTCAGCTACGTCTTTGAAAAGGAAGAAGACGTTCTCGATGCCATGCGCGGCTACATGTTGAAACTGCCCGCCTATGATCCGGATGTTTTCCGCGTGGACGCGCCGAAGTCGCCCGCCTGGCCCGCGGCGGATCTCTACCACCTGCTGCCCTTAAACCCCCGGCGGACCTATATTTTTGAGGATGTTCTGGCCCGGCTTGTCGACGGCAGCGAGCACATGGAGTTCCGGCCGGATTCCGGCCCGGAGGTCTACACCGGGCTGGTCAAGATCGACGGATTCTTGTTTGGCTGCATTGGCAACCGGCAGGGGATTTTGCCCAAAGGCTACCCCGAATACGCGGATTATCCGGGGATCGGAGGAAAACTCTACCGGCAGGGGCTTATCAAGATGAGCGCGTTCGTGACCCTCTGCGGCAGGGATCGGCTGCCTGTGATCTGGCTGCAGGATACGAGCGGGGTGGATGTGGGCAACCAGGCGGAAAAGGCCGAGCTTTTGGGCCTTGGCCAGAGCCTTGTGTATTCCATTCAGCACACGGATGTGCCCATGATGCTGGTAACACTTCGCAAAGGCTCTGCCGCCGCTCACTATCTTCTGGGCGGACCGGCGGCCAACCGGCATAACGCCTTTACCCTGGGAACGGCGGCAACCGAAATTTCTGTGATGCACGGCGAAACCGCGGCGGCGGCCGCTTATACGCGGCGCCTGATAAAGGATCAGGATGCCGGCAGGCCCCTGGAGCCCACGGTGGAGAAGATGAATGCCCTGCTCAAGCAATACCACGCCACTTCTCGTCCGCTCTACTGCGCCAAAAGCGGCATGGTAGATGAAATCGTTGATCTCTCCGAACTGCGCAGCTACCTGCGGGCTTTTGCCGGCGCCGTGTACCAGAACCCCGTCTCCATCTGCCCGCAGCACCATTTGCTCCTGCCCCGGATGATCAGGGGGTAAGGGAAAAGAGCACTTTTGGCCGCGGCTTTTTTGGGCCGCTCACTGCCGGTCGCGCAGCTCTTCGACGAACTCGCGGATTTTCTGGTTGACCAGCCCGGGCTTTTCCGCGAATACCATATGGCTCCCGCCGTGTATGATCTCCGCCTCGGCCTCCGGCATTTTTTCCGCCAGGAAGTGGCTGAACTTGGGGGGTGTCATGCTGTCTTCCGAGCCTACCAGGGCAAGGGTCGGCACCAGGATTTCGCCCAGCCGGTCGATGATGTTGAACTGGTCGCAGGCCCGCATATCGTTCAATGCCGCTTCCGGCCCGTTCTCCATCGTTCGCTCCTGCAGCACCTGCCTGATTTCCGGATCCAGCCCTTCATAGAGAAACAGGAGGCCTTCCTTGAGTTTGGCGGGCTCGGCAACAGCCTCTTCCAGGTACTGCAGAAACTGCGGATGCACCCGCAGTTTGGCGCCGGATCCGATGGTTATGATGCCGGCAAGGTCCCGGGGATAGTTCAGGGCATAAGACAAGGCAATGCCCCCGCCCAGGGAATGGCCGACAAGAACCGCATCCCTGTACCCGCGCGAGCGGATGTGCTCGCGGAGCCATTCGGCGTATTGTTCTACACTGCTGCAGAGCTCTCCGTCCGGATGGCCGGGCAGGTTCACCGCCTCCGCATCAGGGAAGGCCTCCAGCTGGTACCGCCATGCCTCCCGGCCGGCGCCGGATCCGTGAATAAAGACAAGCTTCATGGGGTCGGTTCCTCCTTCTCTGTTGCTTGCGGGACGTTCGCCACATGGGGATCGTATCAGTATCCCTTCCACTGCGGGGAGCGCTTTTCCGCAAAGGCCCTGGGACCTTCCACGATGTCCGCGGACTTTCTCATCTTCTCTTCTTCCGGAAAAACCGTGGACATGGCCTGGTCCAGGGGCAGGTCCCAGCCCTTGATGGTGGCTTCCTTGCAGGCCCGGATGGAAAGGGGGGCTCCATTGAAGATTTCACCGGCCAGGCTCCGCGCGGCCTCCTCCAGCTCCTCCGGGGCCACCACCCGGCTGACAAAACCGTACCGGCCGGCCTCGCCCGCCGAAATCCGCCGGGACGTCATGATCATTTCCATGGCCAGGTGGTAGGGAATATGCCGCGGCAGGCGGTGGACACCCCCGGCCCCGGGCATAAGCCCCACGCGCGGCTCCGGCAGACCGAAAACCGCGTTTTCCGAGGCTATGATGATGTCGCAGGCCAGAACGATTTCAAAGCCGCCGCCGAGGGCCAGCCCGTTGACTGCCGCAATAACGGGTTTGAAACAGTCATAGCGGGCGGTTATGCCGCCAAATCCGCCTTTGCATCGGGCAAATTCCGCGCTGGTCTGTTGATCCCCGTGCCGGGCCTGGTATTTCAGGTCGTTGCCGGCGGAGAAGGCTTTTTCCCCGGCGCCCGTGATAATGCAGGCCCAGGCCTCCGGATCTTCATGAAACGCAGTAAAGGCAGCATCCAGTTCCAGGCTGGTCGGCGGATTGATGGCGTTCATGGCTTCCGGCCTGTTAATCGTAATGCGGGTCAGGTGATCCGCTTTTTCCACGAGAATGTTGTCATAGCCCGTTTTTTCGCCGCTCATCAGGGAAGCCCTCCTTTGTTCCATTGCAGTGCCTGCGTGCAGGAAGACAGCGCAGAGCTGATTTCCAATGATTCTACCTGTTCATACTACCCTGTACCCATTTTGGCAAGCATGCAATTGCTCCTTTACGAAAGCCCGAATTTTTGCTTAAATAAATTTCAAAATCATTACCACCGTTTTCCTCTGGTAAGCGCTGTTTAACTGTTCTCATATGCAAAGGAGGCAATCATGACGTTTCGAAAGGTCCAGTCCACCCCCTCGGCCTATAACTACCAGCTCCTGATCAAGCATATCCTGGAGACGCCTCTCATTTATTTCCCGGAACGGGAGATCATCTATCGCGACCTCAAACGCTATACTTACCGCGATTTAAACCGCCGGGTCCACCAGCTGGCCAATATGCTTGCCGATCAGGGGGCAGGCCCGGGAAGCACAGTGGCTGTTATGGACTGGGACAGCCACCGCTACCTGGAATGTTTTTTTGCCGTGCCCATGATGGGCGCCGTGCTGCATACCATCAACGTCCGTCTCTCTCCGGAGCAGCTCATCTACACCATCAACCACGCGGAAGATGACATCATTCTTGTCAACGAGGATTTTCTGCCCCTGCTGGAAGCGGTCAAGGACAAGTTCGAGACGGTGAAAAAGATCATCCTCCTGGGCGATTCCGGCAAGACGCCGGATACGAGTTTACGCATTGACGGCGAATACGAGGGCCTGGTCGAGGGGGCCGCCAAAAGCTATGACTTCCCGGATTTCGAAGAAGACACCATGGCTACGACTTTCTATACCACGGGCACCACCGGCATGCCAAAGGGCGTCTATTTCAGCCATCGCCAGCTCGTCATGCATACATACGGGATGCTGGCCAATCTCGCAGCCTATGAGGGCCAGTGCCAGATTACCTCCGGCGACGTTTACATGCCCATGACCCCCATGTTTCATGTTCATGCCTGGGGGGTGCCCTACGTAATGACGCTTCTGGGCGCCAAGCAGGTCTATCCCGGCCGTTATGAGCCGGAGATGCTGCTCAAGCTCCTTACCCAGGAAAAGGTGACATTTTCCCATTGCGTGCCCACTATCATGCACATGCTGGTGAGCAGCCCGGCCATTAAACAGTTCAATCTCAGCGGGTGGAAGGTGATCATCGGCGGTGCGGCCCTGCCGCGGGGCCTGTGCGAGGCGGCTTTGCAGCACGGGATCAATATTTTTGCCGCCTACGGCATGTCCGAGACCTGCCCCCTGCTCACAATGGCCCTTTTAAGGCCCGAGATGATGGAATGGGGGGAAAAGGAGCAGGTCAAAATCCGCTGCCGCACCGGCCGGCCTTCTCCCTTTGTGTATCTGCGGATTCTGGATGCGGACGGCAAGGCGCTGCCCCATGACGGCAAAAGCACCGGGGAAGTGGTGGTACGCTGCCCCTGGCTGACCCAGGGATACCTCAAGGACCCGGAAAAAAGCGAGGAGCTCTGGCAGGGCGGATGGCTCCATACCGGGGATATCGGCTATGTGGACGAATACGGCTATCTCCAGATTACCGACCGTTTAAAGGATGTGATCAAGTCCGGGGGGGAATGGATCTCCTCGCTTACGCTGGAGGATTTCATCAGCCGGCACGAGGCGGTCAGCGAGGCCGCCGCCATCGGAATCCCGGACGAGAAGTGGGGAGAGCGCCCCATGGTGATGGTGGTGTTAAAAGAAGACTACCAGGGCAGGGTAGAGGAGGAAGAACTGCGGCAGTTTTTCCAGCAATTCGTGGAGTCCGGCGACATTCCCAAATACGGGGTGCCCAATCAGGTCCAGGTGGTGGACGAGATCCCCAAGACGAGCGTCGGCAAAATCAATAAAAAGGATTTGCGCGCGAAGTACACGGGCTGATCTTTTCCCCTCCCCGCAGCCCCTGCTGCCGCAAAGCCGGCCGGCGACAGCCCCCCGCCGGCCGGCTTTTGCCACAAACTTCTGTGCCCGTGTTTGCCTACCTGTTCAATCGCAGTTATCTTGAAAAAAGCAAAACATGTGTGGCGCTCCGCGCTGAGACAGAACAGAAGCCCCGCTGCCGCCAAATCAGCCGCTTTTTTCGACTGCTCATGTATGAGGGTGTATCTTTACTTTTTTATAATCGCCGTTTTGGCCGCTTTGCCGGCAGCGGCCCCGCAGGCCGGGGCGGAGGGTGCCTTTCGCTACCATGCGGTACCAGCGGAATGCCGGACCGCTGCCGCGGCGGATCTCATTGGCTTTCGGCAGAGCCACGTTATCGGGGAAAAAGAGACGCTCCTGGATATAGCCAGGAACTATGGCCTGGGTTTTAACGAACTCCGCTGCCTGTACCCGGACATGGATCCCTGGCTGCCGCCGCCGGGTCGCAGCCTGGAGATACCGCAGACCTGGGTGCTGCCGCCCGCCCGCCATGCGGCGGTGGTTATTAATCTCCCGGAGATGCGGTTATACCGGTTTTTTCCGCAGTACCACATGGTAAAGACTTACCCCGTGGGGATCGGAAGGCGGGGGTGGGAGACACCTCCTGCCGATACCCGGGTCAGCGCCATGATCCCTGATCCTGTTTGGACGGTGCCGGGGGGCTTTCGCAGGGGTGCCGCCCGCGCCCTGGTGCCGCCCGGCCCGGATAATCCGCTGGGGGCATACTGGATTGGGCTGGAAATAGGCGGAATCGGGATTCACAGCACGAATTTTCCCTGGGGGGTCGGAAGGATGGTCAGTCATGGCTGCATCCGGATGTATCCCGAACACATGGAATCGTTTTTTGCCGAAGTCAGCGCCGGTACCCCCGTGGAGATCATTTATGAGCCGGTAAAGGCGGGGCTGGAAAAGGGCAGCATTTTTGTGGAGGTACATCCGGACATTTACGGCCGAATCGGCAATATGCGCCGGCACACGGAAGCCCTGCTGGAAAGCAAAGGGCTTCTGGCCGGCACTGATCGATCCCGGCTGCAGGACGCCCTTGTGAGAAAGCAGGGGGTGCCCGTTGCAGTCGGCAGGATAACGTCAAACCGGACAAAGACAGAAAAAGGAGGAAGACAATGAAGACAAGGATGGCAAGCAGGATGCTGGGGATTTTTGTTGCGGTGTGTTTTGTTGCGGCCCTTGGGTTTTCCGGCTGTGCCAGCTGTTCCAAGGTGGAAAAACTCCAGAAGGATGTAAACGCAGCCATGGAGAAGGCGGAGCAGGCCATGGAGAAGGCGGAGCAGGCGGAAGCCGGCGCTGCCCAATACAGCGGGCAGGCGGAACAGTACGCGGCTGATGCGGAACAGGCGGCAGAGACGGCCCAGTCCGCAGCGGATCGCGCGGAATCTGCAGCAGCAGATGCGCAGAAGGCAGCGAAAAAGTCGGAGAAGATTTTTCAGAAACAGATGTTGAAATAGTCCGTGCCGCAGTTGTCCAGGTTCGGTAAATCAGGGTTCCGGGAAATCAGGCGGCGGGGTTTTGGCCCTCCGCCTGATTTATTTTTTCCGCAAGCCCCGGCCCGGCAGGCTGTCCAGGATTTTTTGGCCGGACTCCGCCAGGTACTCCGTCCATTCCTTGTAGCTCAGGGCTTCCGTGGAGCTGGCGTTTCCATCCAGGCCGCGCTTGTATACTCCCTGGCAGATGGCGGCCAGCCGGAACACGCCAAAGATCAGGAAGAACTCCCAGTCCTCGATTTTTGCCCGGCCGGTGCGTCGGCAGTATGCGCTCACGTACTCCGATTCCGATGGGATGCCCATTTTTCCCAGATCCAGGCCGGCAAAGCCGAAGAGCCGGTCCTCGAGATGCGGCAGGCGGTATCCCATGCAGTTGTAGGCCAGGTCAGCCAGCGGATGCCCCAGCGTCGCCAACTCCCAGTCCAAAACCCCGATTACCCGCGGCTCCGTGGGATGAAACACGAGGTTGTCAAGCCGGAAGTCGCCGTGGACAATGGCCGTGCTGTCATCTTCCGGGATGTTTTCCGGCAGCCATTGGACAAGGGCTTCCATGCTCGCGATGGTATGGGTTTCAGATGCCCTGTATTGTTTGGTCCAGCGGTTTATCTGCCGGGCCATATAGTTGCCGGTTTTGCCGAAATCCGCAAGACCGGCCGCCTCGTAGTCCACGTTGTGCAGACGGGCCAGCACGTCGTTCATGGCATCGAACAGCGCGGCCCGCTCACCGGGTTCGGCTGCGGCAGAGGCCATGCTGTCGCGAAACACCCGGCCTTCGAGTTTTTCCATAAGGTAGAAGGGGGTGCCGATAACCGTGTCGTCCTCGCAGAGCAGGCAGGCCTGCGGCACCGGGACCTGCGTGTTGCGTAACGCCTGAAGCACCCGGTATTCCCGCTCCACCGCGTGGGCTGAAGGCAGGAGCTTGCCCGGCGGTTTTTTGCGCAGGACATAGTCCTTGTCCCGGGTAGAGATCAAAAAGGTCGGGTTGGATTGCCCGTGGCCGAACTGGCGGATACGGAATTCCGGCGGGAAATCCTCCAGGACGTTTTGGAGGTAGCTGCCCAGGGCTTTGGTGTCAAAACGATGGGCGGCTCGTACTTCGCCGATTTCTTCTGCTTGACGCATATTCTGGTTTCGCTCCTCGATGGATTTGCGCCGCCCGGTAATCCAGGCTCGCCATCCAGGCTTTTTCGCCGCAGTCTTGACCAGGAATCAGTAGGCTGTATAATCATTTGTAGGCTGGCGGAGTGCGGCTGTCAACAAGAAACGAGCGCTCGTTTTTTTGCGCCTTTGTCTCCGAGTCCTTGTGCGGTGCTTTTTTTGCGGCCGGCAGACGGCGGCTCTCTCAAAATTTTTGATACGGCGGCAAATCTTGTTTATCCTAAACAGGACAGAGGGAGGGGGCAGAGTCTGCAGCAATCCCCCAGCGTTCTTGGAGGGGCCATGGATACAAAAATGAAGAAATGGCTTGAGAGCCTGCCGCGGGTGCCGGATGCGGCTGCGACCGCTTATATAGCGCATATGGGTGAGCTCGTGGAACAGGTAAACCGCATCATGGCTGCGCGTACGGACATATATTCCCTGATCGGGGACAATCCGCTGTCGGTCATGTTTGATAACCACAGAAACCACGGCATGCTGGTGCGTACCGTGCTCGCCCTGGATCAATGGGATCTGCTGATCCGCAACCTGGCCTGGGTGTATAGGACCTACCGCAATCAGGGGTTCGATTTTTCCTATTTTCCTGCCCAGTACCAAGCCTGGCAGAAGGCCATGGAAAACCTGCTCCCTCCGGATGCGGAAAAAGCCCTTCGTCCTGTCTACGAATGGATGGCCGCGCACCATGCAGAGATCATCGCCGCCTCCCGCAAGCCGCAGCAAAACAAGAGCCGTCCGGATCCGCAATGGCGGGGATACCAGGATGATTTCCTGCAGGCCCTGCTCCGGGGGGACCGCAATGCCAGCATGGACATCGCCAGGGATTGCGTTGCCGACGCGCAGCAGCTCCAGCAGTTCTATCTCCGGGTTGTGCAGCCGGCCATGTATGCTGTCGGCGA
Source organism: uncultured Desulfobacteraceae bacterium (assembly GCA_964635265.1). Taxonomy (GTDB): domain Bacteria; phylum Desulfobacterota; class Desulfobacteria; order Desulfobacterales; family Desulfosalsimonadaceae; genus M55B175. The sequence continues at coordinate 6,816 of CAZWNV010000041.1, read as the reverse complement.
ATTGTGGGAAAATGGCGATATCAGCGTCGCCAAGGAGCATCTGGCCTCGGCCATCGCCAACCGGGTTTTGGCGGGCCAGTATGTGGAGGTTATGGAGTCCGCGCAACAGGAGCGGGGCAGGGTCCTGGTGACGGCTGCACCCAACGAGTTCCATGAAATCGGGCCCACCATGGTGGCCAACTGTCTTGAGGCGGATGGATGGCGCGTGGAGTATCTGGGGGCCAACACGCCAGCGGAAGAGCTGCTGCATTACGCTTATGCAGCCGGTTTTGACGTGATTGCCATCTCCGCGGCAATGGCTTTTGCCCTGGATTCCGTAAAAGAGATGATCCGAAGCATCCGCTCATGGCCGGAGAACATGCAGCCCCGGATTCTTTTGGGCGGTATGGTGTTTGTCGATTTTCCGGGTTTGCCGGAAAAACTCGGGGCCGACGGCTATGCGTCCGACTGCCGGGAGGCAGTGGAGGTGCTTCGGCACTGGCAGAAAGGCGGGTCGGCATGAGCATTTTTGCGGCAATACAAAATCATCCGGAGATCCTGTCCGTTTTTTTCGACGTCTCCGGTGCGGCTATCATGGTACAGGCGGATTCCGGTTACAATATAACCGGCTGCAACGAGAACCTGCCCAGGAACCTGCATCTGCCCGATAAACCGCTTGGCCGCCATCTGGCCGATATTTTCTGCCCCCTGGAGGGCAGGCGTTTGAATCTTGTCCACTCCAGTCCGGAAGGCAAGATGCTGCCCCAGGTGCTGAAGATTTGTTACACGAATATTTTGTATAAGTGCTATACGTTTGCCATCGAGCAGGGATATCTTCTTCTTGGCGACCGGGTTGGAGGAACGGACAACGAGGTTTTGGAGAGCCTGTCGCTTTTAAATAATGAACTCTCGAGCCTCAGCCGGGAGTTGGGCAGGAAAAACCGGGAACTGGCCGCTGCCAATCAAACCATCGCGGAAATGTCGCGCACGGATATGCTTACCGGCCTGGCCAACCGCCGGCATTTCCAGGAGCGATACGAGGAGCTTTTTGCCATGGTCCGGCGGCATGGATGCATCCTTTCCGTTATTCTTCTGGACCTGGATCTTTTCAAGCAGGTAAATGACAGTCTGGGCCATGATGCGGGAGACGCCGTGCTCTCCGAGTTCGGCCGGGTGCTGCGGGAGAATTGCCGTCAGGACGACTTTCCGGCCCGGTTCGGCGGCGAGGAATTTATCCTGCTGCTGCCCCACACGCCGGCAGCCGAGGCGATGGTTCTGGGCGATAGGCTGCGCGAAACCGTGGCCGGCAGGGATATGCTGCCCGATCGGCAAAGGGTGACCATAAGCGCCGGTATCGCTGAACTGGAGCCTGAAGAAAGCAAAGAAAGCCTGATCCAGCGGGCGGATCAGGCTTTGTATCGGGCCAAGCAGCAGGGCCGCAACCGGTGCGCGGCGGCAGATTGACGCGGACTTCTACGTGCCGGCGATTTTGCTGCAGAGCGCTTTGTGGCGAAGCAGGGCCCCTAATGCATTCGCCGCGCGGTTGGGGCCCGGCAGAACCGGTGCGCCGGCCTCGTAAAGACGCCGGATAAACCGGCTTTCCGGCCCGTAGTAGGAAAATCCCACCATGGGCTTGGGCGCGTTCAGCATCTTGTCCGCCAGCCGGCGGGCCTGCTCATCGATGAATTTTTCCGTCTCTTTCTCGATTTCTTCTTGGGCAATTCCCATCTCCTGCATGCCCAGCACGATGTTGCGCCTGGGCATCATCAGGTAGACCAGCAGCGCGTCCGCGAACTCGTCGTCCTGGAGGATGGAGGGAATGTCGATAAAGTACTCCAGTTGTTTTTTGCTGAAGGTCAAATCCACGGGGTTTTTCATGCTTGCCGTGTGGGGGACGTAATCGGCCAGCTTCTCCCTGGTGTTCCGGGTTAAACCGGGCAGATCCAGGCCCGCACGGGCGCAGGCGTCCGCGGCCACCGCGCCCGGACCGCCCGAATGGGTCTGTATGACAACCCGGTTGCCTTGAAGCCGCGGGCATGAGCCCAGACACCAGCAGAAGTCGAAAAGCTCTTCGATCGATTGGGCCCGGATGACGCCGCTTTGGCGAAATACACCGTCGTAGACCCGATCTTCCCCGGCCAGGGCACCGGTGTGGGAAAGTCCCGCCCGCCGGCCCGCCTCGGTGCCGCCTGCGTAAAACGCAACAATCGGTTTCTGCGGCACGATCCGGCGGGCCGCATCGATAAAGTCCCGGCCCCTGCGGATGGTTTCCACGTAGAGCCCGATTACTTTCGTATTCGGGCAGGCAGCCAGGTATTGCATGCATTCCACAATATCGATGTCCGCCTCATTGCCGACGCTGAAGCCGGTGGAGAAGCCGAGGCCGAATCTCTGCAGATAGGCAAACATCTGGGTGATAAAGCTGCCGCTCTGCGAGGCCATGCCGATAAAGCCCGGCGGATTCTCGCAGGGCAGGAAGGTGGCGTTGAGTTTGCGGTGGGTGTTGACCACGCCGATGCAGTTGGGCCCCAGAAAACGGATGCCATAGGCTGCTGCGGCGGATTTGAGCTTCTCTTCCAGGCTCGCGCCGTCAGCGCCCATCTCCTTGAAGCCGCCGGATACCACCACTGCCTGTTTGATGCCCTTGCGGCCGCAGGCTTCGATAACCTCTGGAACAAGGTGGGTTGGCAGCACAATAAATGCCAAATCCGGTGTTTCCGGAAGATCCAGAACGGAGGTGTAGGCAGTATATCCCAAAACGGTCTCTTCCCGGGGGTGGACCGGGTAGACGCGGCCTTCGTAGCCCATCCCCGCAACGGAGCTGAGAATTGCCGTCCCCATGGCCGTGTAGCGGTTGGATGCACCGAAGAAGGCAATGCTCTGCGGGTTTGCGATTTTATAAAGGGGGGAATTTTCAACTGTCTGTGTCATTGTCGGAATCCTTTAGCACGATCAGGGCGTCCACGGCTTTGATGCCGCCCCCGGGGGTTATGATCAGAGGGTTGATGTCAATTTCGGAAATTGCCGGCTGCTCCGCACCAAGGCGGCCGACGGCTGTTAAGCTGCGGCAGAGGGCGCGCATGTCCGCCGCTGCCTCACCCCGGAAGGGATCCAGGATTTTGCGCGCCCGCAGCTCATCTGCCATATCCCTTGCCTCTGCCTCGTCAAAGGGAGCTATGCGGAATGCGGTGTCATTGAGGAGCTCGGTAAGCACGCCGCCGATGCCGAGCATGACGCAGGGGCCGAACTGAGGCTCACGGTGCAGGCCGACCACGAGTTCGCGTTTGCCGGAGACCATTTCCTGGACCAGCACGCCGGCAAATCCGTCGCCAAGCTGCTGGGCGATGCGGTCACAGGCGTTTTTGACGGCAGCTTCGCTGTCCAGGTGGACAAAGACCACCCCGGACTCGCTTTTGTGCAGCAGCTGCGCGCCCGAGCCCTTGACGACCACCGGGTATCCGATTTCAGCGGCTGCCGTCAGGGCTTCGGCCGTATCCCGGGCAAAGGACTCGCGTGTTGTGGGAATGCCGTAATCCGCCAGGACTTTTTTGGCTTCATGCTCGCTTAAGGCATGCTGGTTTGCTGCCAGTGCCTGTTGAATTATTTCCATGGGTCCTGTTCCTTTTTTGCTGATCAATTTTTGACTATAATGCCTGGGCGTAGGTTTCCGCAGGGCTATAGGTAATGAGCGGCTCCCCGGCGGCCCGCCGGATCCGTCCCGCCTCCTCCAGGTAGCGCAGGTGCGAGATGGCCTCGCCCGTTGCAAACCATCTCTGCGTGACGGGAAATTCCTCCCAGCTTCTTGCGCTTATGTCCCAGCGGATCCGGGAAGCCACATCATAGGCGGTCTGCGGCGATGCTGCCGAGAGTATGCCCATGGCCTCTTCCAGGCGCTCGCTGTGATGCTGCTTGATTTCCCGGATCCGCCCGCTAAAGTCCGTAAACAGTCTCCGGTGGCCCGGCAGAACCTGCTTTATATCCAGGGCGGAGATTTTATCCAGGCTGTGCAGATAGTCCCGCAGGGGATTGCCCGCATCGCTCCAGCATTGAATGTTCGGAGTGATATCATAGAGCAGGTGATCGCCGGCAATCAGGAAGCGGTAATTGGGCTCGAAAAGGCAGGTATGACCAGGGGTGTGCCCGGGTGTCTGAATGCAGGTAAAGCTGTAGCCGCCAAATGCGAGCGGGTCGCCATCGCTGATAACGCTTAATCCCGGCATCCAGCCCGTGCCGTATTGAAAGCCCGGGTGCCGGACAAGCGCTTCGCGCAGTTCCGATTCCGGAAATCCGTTTTTCCCTCCGTACCGGATCATGGGGTCAAAGCCCTGCCAGTTTTCAATGATCTCGCTGTCCGGCCGGTTAAAATAAATCCGGCTGTCTTCATTGGCCAGTTGGCTCACGAGGCCGAAATGGTCGGCATGCAGGTGTGTAATGAACAGGTCGATGGCCTGCGGATCAATGTCGAGTGCTGCAAGGCCCTCCATCATGGCTTGTTTGCAGATATCCCGGTTCAGGCCTGTGTCAATGACCAGGCTGCGGCCGTCGCCCTTTATGATATAGCTGTTTAAGTATTTCAGCGGGCTTTTGGGCAGCGGGATCTTGATTCTGTAAAGTCTGGGATAAAGTTCTTCCGGCATGATCTGCCCCCTTGCTGATATGGAGAAATATACTGGATACGCAAAAAATGAGCGAACATTCACTCGTTTTTATTTTGTGTATTCTACGCTTTCAAAAGGATTTTGCAAGCAGGATTTGTCATTTTTTTTGCCGGATCCGCATTGCCGGCGGATCACAAGGGGGCTTTGCCGTTTTCGGCATTTGACATGCATGCCCCAGGCGATATAGTAGATTAGAAAAAAGGGACTGCATTGGCTTTAATTCGCAGACAGGAGCGATGCTCGTATGCAGAGGCATTTATTCAGAGGTTCGGGGGGAGGCAGGTTCCTTGCCGCTTTGGTGATCGTCCTCGTGGTGGCGGCTGCCGCTTGGTACGGCTATCTGCAGGTAATGCAATGGCATGAAAAAGAGGTGCGGCAGGCTGCGGCGGAGGAGGAAACGGCGGATGAGAAAGCCCGCTCCACCTCCAGGAGCGCCCCTGTTGCCCTGGACCGCCATAAGCAGGGGGAAGAGGGAGGGCCAGCGGCGGCGCAATCCGGGGAGACCGCGGATAAGATCCGACAGGTTTTCGGCGAGGGCGCCGAGGTCATGGAGCCTGTGAGCACCCCCGACTGCTTCCTGCTGGAGCAGCAGATCGATTCCTTTTTTTCCTACCTGGACCGGCAGGGATATGTTTCCGCTGCCTCCGTCGAGGCGGAAGACGCCCGCACGGTGTTTGAGCAGATGCTGGCCGCTGCTGCCGCAAATCCGCCCCTGGTCATCGGGGAAACGCGCGATATCGTAAGCCTGATGCACAACCAGGCCCACTTTTTCCGCATTTTCAACAAAAAGCGCATCGAGCTGGTCAAACGTATTCTGAACGCGGATACGGATGTGCTGGAGCATGCAATGCGCAACTTCTACGCCTATTACGTGCAAAAGGGCGGCTGCGGCAGAACACAGGAACCGGCAGCCTCTCTGGACACCTTCTACGAGTATGCCGCTTATTTTTTAAACACCTTTGCCGGTAAAAGCTATCTCATGCGCAGGGGCTCCGATATTCGCAGCCTGGTCCGCTACTATAGTGTCCGGATTCTGGATACGGCCAACAAGGAGACCGTAAACAGCTACGGCATCGACATCCGGCCTCATATCCGCCTGGCCATTGATGAGATACGGCATCAGAACAGCCTGCTCTACCAGGAGGCCTACCTGGAGAGGTTGTCCGAGCTGGAAAAAAAGTACGCGGCCGCACAGGGTTAGCGCTCCGGTTTCTGCATCATTTCCCGCCATTTTTCCAGCCGCTGCCGGATATACTGCTCGTAGCCCCGGTCCGCCGGCTGGTAGAACGTGCTGCCCCGAAGCCTGTCCGGGAGGTAGTCCTGATCCACAACCGCGCCTTCATGGTCATGAGGATACCTGTAGCCTTCCGCGTAGCCCTCCTCTTTCATCAGCCGCGTGGGGGCGTTGCGGATATGGAAGGGAACCGGCAGGGCACCGGTGCGGCGAACGGTTTCGCAAACCTTCGTGTAGGCGGCGTAGACGCGGTTGCTTTTGGGGGCGCAGGCCAGATAAACGGCGGCCTGGGCCAGATTCAGATCGCCTTCCGGGGATCCCAGCATCCTGTAGGCTTCAGCGGCATCCTTGGCGAGTGTCAGGGCACGGGGGTCCGCGCAGCCCACATCTTCAGATGCAAAGCGCACCATTCGTCGGGCAATGTAGAGGGGATCCTCGCCTGCCGCCATCATCCGTGCCAGCCAGTAAAGCGATGCATCCGGATCGCTGCCGCGCAGGCTCTTGTGAAATGCTGAGATCAGGTTGTAGTGCTCTTCTCCGTTTTTGTCATAGGCAAGGGCTTTTCGCTGCAGGGCGGTCTCCACGTCCTCGCGGCGGATTTCGCTGCTGCCGGCTGAAGCGGCGGTAAAGGCGGCAAGCTCAAGAGCATTCAGGGCCGCCCGGCCGTCGCCGTCCGAGATCGATATGATGTGGGCGGCGGCGGCTTCCGAAAGCGCCGGCCCCTCGCAGCCGATCCCCTTTTCCGCGTCGTTTGCCGCCCGCAGCAGCAGTTTGTGCAAATCCGCATCCGAGAGGGGATAGAGGCTGATTACCTGGCAGCGCGACAGAAGGGCGCCGATGACCTCGAACGAGGGGTTCTCGGTGGTAGCCCCGATCAGCGTGATCAAGCCGCTTTCCACATGATGGAGAAAGGCGTCCTGCTGGGATTTGTTGAACCGGTGGATC
>CAZWNV010000040.1:0-18589 GCA_964635265.1 uncultured Desulfobacteraceae bacterium | reverse complement strand
CCGGGGCCTCGGTTGTCTGTTCCGGCCGGCCGACCTCCTGTTTGTCTTTTACCTGCATCTCTTTTGCTTTTTCCTCTGTCATTGCTATCCCCTCCTTTCTTTATCCGGCAGGAGGCGGCGCCCCCTATTGGATCTCAATCTGTCGCGGTTTGGCCGATTCAGCCTTTGGGACCGTGATCGTGAGCATTCCATTGGCCATGTTGGCGGTAATTTTATTGCTGTCAACCTGGCCCGGCAGTGCGATGGCCCGCGAGAACCGTCCGGCGTTTCGTTCTCTGCGGTGAAAGCGGGCATTCGCATTTTCTTCCGGCAGCTTTCGTTCCCCGGAGATGGAAATGTTGTCTGCCGTGGCTTCAATATCAAGGTCTTCCGCTTTCAGGCCGGGCAGTTCCGCCCTCAGGTAGTAGTTCTCCTTGTCTTCGGTAAGGTTGAGCAGCGGAAATACGCCCCGTCCCGGCATGGCAAATCGTGTTCCCGGTTCCCGGCCGGAGACCATGCGGTCGAGTTGGCGCCGCAGCCTATCGAGTTCATCAAAGTAGGAACGCCTTTCGAATCCGGGCCAGTCAAAAAATCGTCTTGTTATCATTTCGGATACCTCCTTTCCGATTGGTAGATCGTTGCATTGGCTAGCTGCTGGTGATGGAGATGGATTTCGTACCCGCATCTTTTTGTTTCTTTATTTTCACCTTCAGTACGCCCCGCTTGTACTTGGCATCGATCGATGATTCGTCAACCTCGGCCGGCAGTTCAATGACCCGATTGAAAGAGCCGTAGGCGCGTTCCACGCGGTAGTAGCCTTCGTCGTTTTCTTCGTGTTTTCTCGACTTTCGGCCTTTTATATGCAGGTTCCGGCCCTCGATGGCGAGATCGATCTCATCCTTGTCCATGCCCGGAATCTCTGCCTCCACTGTTATATTGGACCGGCCCTCGCTTACATCCACGCGGGGCCACCATTCGCCGCGGTTGAACGGATCAAATACCGGGAAAAAGGGCTCGTCGAAAAATCTGCCAAAGGCCTCCGGCAGCCGGTTGCTCTGTTCTGTGCCGCTCTTTCTGCGTTTCCACGGGGTCAGCTTCACCATTTCCATCACCTCCTTTCCCTGGGCCTATCCATACATTGCTACTCTCTTTGCATACAAACCTGTCGAAAGACATGGCAATGCAAACGATATTTCCAGTTATATCAAAAAGTTATTTCCTTTTTGTATTTAATAATGTAATCACAAAGAAGGGTCTGTCAAGACCCCGGGGCAGTTTTCTGAGAAGGGGTGGAAAGAGGCGGATGCTCCAGCTCCTCTGACTAAGCAAAGGAAAAATCGATATTGACGTCCTGCCGATGTTCGGGCTCAATCTGCCAGACCTCCCTGGGTTCAAGGCGCATTATGCCGGCAACGAATACGTCCGGGAACTGTTCGATCCGGATATTGAACATATTGACGCTCTCGTTGTAAAACTCCCGGCGGTCTGCGATTTGGTCCTCCAGTTCCGAAACCCGGGCCTGGAGCTGGCGGAATGCCTGGTCCGCCTTTAAATCCGGGTAGTTTTCCACCACGGCGAAAAGCGAGCGCAGGGCACTGGAAATAGCGTTGTTGGCCTCGTGGACTTCTTTCTGGCTGCCGGCGTTATCGAGCTGGGAGCGGGCCTTGGTGACATTTTCCAGAACGGCCCGCTCATGCTTCATGTAGCCCTCACATACGCTTACCAGCTTTGGCAGTTCGTCATAACGCTGTTTGAGCAGCACATCGATGTTGCTCCAGTTTTTGGTGATGTTGTGCTTGAGCCGGATTAATCCGTTGAAGATAATGACGGCATAGACAACCAGGGCAATGATAATCGCCAGCAGAATGAGAAGAACGATGGTGGCGGCCATAAAGAAGATCCTTTCGTTTTGCGGGTTGTTTTTTTATTAATCCATCAGCATTGTGTGCGCAAAGCTTGTCTGATCTAGAGGAGGATACCGATGCCGCAGGCAAAGGCCACCGCTCCGCAGGCAAGAAAGACCCAGGAGCGGATGGCGAATTTGCGGAGCAGGCCGTCCTCGGAGTCAGCCACGATAAAGGGCAAAAGACCGAATTTCGGTTTTTCCACCACAACGGTCTCTTCCGGCTTTTTTTGTCCGGCTAGGGATTCCGCATAGATTTGCCGTTCCATATCGGCCCTGGCTGCATCCCATTCCTGCGAATCAATGTGTCCGTCCCTGTTGCTGTCATAGCGGGCCATCCGGCTCTGGTCCCGCTTAAGCTCCCGCAGCCTGTCCACCAGCCGCTCTTGGTGCTGCCTGCCGCGTCGTTTTGTATGGGCCGAGCCGAGCACATAAATCTGTGCCCCCAGGGGAATTAAATCCTCTGTGACCTTGGTGTAGGGATCATCCAGCTTGATGGCAAGAGAGGGGATGAAGCGTCCCCGCATGGTCTGACGGGCCCGCTTGATGGCATAATAGGCGCCTTCCGGGTTGATAAGCACCTGTCCGGTTTCATCCTCCAGGTAAAAGGCGAGCTTCCCGGAGGACAGTGTGCTGGAAAGCCGCCATCTGCTGGTATCTCCTGTGCGCTGGTACTTGTAATAGCTGCATTCGTAATAGACGCAGCGGGTCAGGGTGTAGGCAGTGCGCAGATCATAATACGGCCTGGCCCTGCCGGCGAGTTCCGCAAAGCCCATGGAAAGGGAACGGACTTTGCTTGTGGGGGTGTTTTCCGCCATGCGCTTGTAATAGAGCAGAAGAAGGCTGTAGCAAAACAGCGCTGCACCGCATGCGGCAACAAGGATACCCGCGCAGGTTATCCAGACTTGGCGATGCTCGCCCGGGGGGAAAGCCGTGGAAGCGGCAAAAACGAACACGGCGGCAAGCCCCGCGATAGTGCCGGTCGTCTCCTGTGCCGATCCCTGCAGAAATCCCCACAGCCGGCTCTGTTTGAGCTGTGGCGGGGGTTTCAGGGAGGACTCGGTATTTTCTTCCTTCTTTTCCGGATCGGCGGGGGCGGCTTGTTTGTCTTCTGCTGCTTTTTCCGCAACTCCGGCTGCAGCAGCCGGAGCGGGTTTGCGGAACAGCCCTTTTTCGCAAGCCTGCCGGAGATAGCTGCAGTAAACGGCAAACCGCCGCTCGACAGAGCCGGCTCCTGCGTTCCAGTCCGGTTTTGTGCCGGGCAGTGCGGCGATGCCGAAGAAGGAATCGGTCGCCGCAGAGCCTGCCAGCGCCATTGACCGCTCGATCAGGATTCGGAAGTTACGGCCCCTGCTGGGTGTGGCCTGCTCTTTGAGACCCAGAAATACAAAGGCGCCCGAGTCAATAAAAACCCCTTGAGCGGGGTTTTTCCGCAGGTCATGGACAACCGCGGCAGCACGTCCCATAGTGATCTTTTCCAGCATCTCCGCAAAGGAACCGGCCGGCCCCCGGCTGGTGTAGGCCATGGAGGTCAAAACCTGGCGGACTGCTTTGCCGGACAGGTCGGTGGCAATCACGAGGAGTTCGCTGGAGCCGTCAATGCGCAGAAGGGCTTCTTCTTCAGCGCTCTGGAATTCGATAAAGCCCCTGCCGGTCCGGACGCGCTTGGCCCGGGGCGGAAGGGACGCGCCTGCAAGACCGGATTTGGACAAAACGGCAGCCGGCATCCCCTGCTCATCCATCACGCCCGCGCAGGACTCCATGGCCGGGAGGTCCGTTTTCGGCAGAAGCACGCCAAGGCCGGGACCGATCAGGCGGTAGCGCAAATCCGTCTGGTCAATACCACATGCGGTGGAGACGGCCGAAAAGATCTGGTCGGCCTCCCCGGGTTTCTGCGGGAAGCGGCGGAACAGGATGAAATGTTCCGGTCCTTGTTTTCTCCGGCTTTGAACGCCGGACGCGGAATTGGTCATACCCGTATATGTGCAGGCTGTTCGGTCAATAATAAGGCGGAAAAAAAAGACCCTTATTCTATACCACAGGAACCGGCCGGACCCAATGTAAACTTTTCCGGAAAAAATTTTATGAAGACAAAATTCTCTCTTGATTTTTGTTGGCGTTAAAAATAAATTATCCTCAAAAGGATAAAAAAAATGAGCTTTATTCAAAAAACCGTTCCTCAGTGAAAAGGTTTCCTGTTTTGCCGCAGACTGCAAAGAAATCAGAATTTCGAAAGCAGGCCATCCTGGAGTCCGCCACCCGGGTGATATCGGAGAAGGGCTTCGCCGAGGCCACGGTCTCGGAGGTCGCAAAAGGTGCCGGAATGGCAGCTTCGGGTATTTATACCTATTTTCGAAGCAAAGAGGATGTGCTCTTTGCCATTATCGAGAACTTCCTCTCTGTCTCCCGCGACGGGCTGCGGGAGCATCTTGCCGGCATTCAGGGGGCGGAAAACAAGCTCAGAAAAGCCATCTGGTATCACTGCCGGGTCTACTCCGGCAATAAAAACGAGATCAAGATCATTCTCGAGTCCCGGTCCTACCCCCGGTTTTACTCCTCTTCCGCCTATGAAACCCTCAGGCAGTATGCCGCCCTGATTACCGACATCATCCGGGAGGGAATGGCGGACGGCACCTTCCGGGGGCTTTCCTCGCCCATGATGCTCCGCGATATGATCCTGGGGACGGTGGATCATATCGCCATCAACTGGATCATGAAGGATGCACGCAATTCCATGGATCAGGCGGAAAAAATTTCCGACATGATTCTCAGTGCCGTAAAAAACAGCGGCCAGCCGGCGGTTCCGGCGATCAGCAAAAAGGATCAGAAAAAGAAGCGCATTATCAATGCCGCCATTTCGCTTTTTGCGGAAAACGGGTTCAACGATGCGAGCATGCTTGAAATTGCCCGCCGGGCGGGCGTAGCCGAAGGAACCATCTATGAGTATTACCGCAACAAGCAGAATCTGCTGATCCGCATCCCCGATGAGAAGCTGGGCGAGCTCTACAACACTATCTGCGGCAATACACTGGAAAACGAGATCCGGGAAATCATCTCCAAGCTCTTTCGTTTCTACAACGATGAGAAGGACTATACCACCATTCTGGTCCTGATGCTGCGCACCAATAAACATTTCCATCGCTCCGAGGGGATCCGGATTATTGAGAAGATTTTTGCCGTCATACGGGACATTATCATCCGGGGCCAGACGGAGCAGAAGTTCCGGAAGGATTTGGACATGGACTTGTGCCAGGATCTGCTCTTTGGAACGATTGACCATATCATCATCCCCTGGATCATGTTTAACCGCGATTATGACCTGCCCGATATCGGCGAGGAATTCTCCCGCCTTTTTCTTAATGCGGTTCGGGCATGAAAAGGGATCTGAGGAGTGTTCATGAACATTGTTTCGGTTTCGGCTCCGCAGCGGGGGAGGAGGCAATGGAAAACACTGTTAAATCCTTTTCTATTCATAAATTTGTTAAAAGATCCCATCCTCAGGCCGGTTTTGAGAAAAATTCAATCCTGCCGGGGCCGGGGATTGCATAACATCGAGAAACCCCATTGTTTAAGCAAGGAGGTCTGGTTTGGATTTTGATCTGAATAAGCAGCAGGAGATGATCCGTAAGGAAGTGCGGAAATTCGCTGAAACCGCTATTGCGCCGGTGGCGGCTGAGCTCGATGAAAATGAGGAGTTCTCTGTTGAGCTGACAAAGCAAATGGGCGAAATCGGGCTTTTCGGCATGTTTGTGGATGAAGCCTATGAGGGCCAGGCGCTGGATTATATTTCCTACATCATCGCTGTAGAGGAGCTGGCACGGGTAGACGGCTCGCAGGCCGCAACCATTGCCGCCGGAAATTCCCTGGGAATCGGTCCGATATACTATTTCGGCAGTGAGGAGCAGAAGAAGCGTTATCTGCCGAAGCTGTGCACCGGCGAGGGGTTGTGGGGCTTCGGTCTTACAGAACCGACGGCCGGATCCGACGCTGGCGGCAGCAAGACGACGGCCGTGCAGGATGGCAACGAGTGGGTCATCAACGGCTCCAAGATTTTTATTACCAACTCGGCTTGCGACCTTACCATGGGGGTTACGGTGCAGGCTGTGACAGGCCAGCGCGACGACGGCAGGCCGGAATATACCTGTTTTCTCGTGGAAAGCGATACGCCCGGATTTAAAGCTGTGCCCATGCACAAAAAAATGATGTGGCGGGCCTCGAACACAGGGGAGCTTTATTTTGACGATGTGCGCGTTTCCCAGGACAAAGTCCTGGGCGCGCGGGGAAACGGGTTTCACCAGATGCTGGAAACACTGGACGGCGGCCGGCTGTCCATCGGCGCCATGGGCCTCGGCGGCGCGCAGGGGGCCTATGAATCGGCTCTCAAGTATGCGAAAAGCAGAGAACAGTTCGGCAAGCCCATCTCCAAGTTCCAGGCGATTTCCTTTAAGCTCGCGGACGCCGCCATAGAGCTGGAGTGCGCCAGGAACCTGATGTACAAGGCCTGCTGGCTCAAGGACAAGGGCCGTTCGTATCAGAAAGTGGCTGCCATGGCCAAGGTATACTGCTCTGAGCTGATGGGCCGGGTTGCTGATAATGCGGTTCAGATCCACGGCGGCTACGGGCTTATGAAGGAATACGACGTGGAGCGGTTTTACAGGGACCAAAAACTTCTGGATATCGGCGAGGGCACCTCGGAGATCCAGCGGCTGGTTATTGCACGCTATATCGGGTGTTAACCGGGCGAGAAGATAGACAGGGAGGCTTCCCATGACGGAAAATGTTCTGCAGATGGAGACGAAGGAACAAACAGCCATTCTGACCTTAAACCGGCCCGAGGCCATGAACAGCTTAAATGTTGCGCTGCTGCATGCCATCAAGGATGCTGTCTGGCAGATTCGTTTTGACAAGGATATCCGGGCGGTCATTATTACGGGGGCCGGGCAAAAGGCTTTCTGCGCGGGTGCAGATCTAAAGGAACGGGCCGGCATGAGCCAGGATGAGGTCCGCAAATACATCTATACCATCCGCAATCTGTTTAGCGAAATCGAGGCATTGAACAAGCCGGTTGTTGCCGCTGTGAACGGGGTGGCCCTGGGCGGCGGCACCGAGCTTCTGCTGGCGAGCGACATTCGGATCGCTTCCAGAAAATCGGTTATGGGCCTTACCGAGACGCGGCTGGCCATTATACCCGGGGCGGGCGGTACACAGCGTCTGCCGCGCCTTGTGGGTAAGGGCAAGGCCAAGGAGATGATCCTTACCGGCCGCCGGGTGGATGCTGATGAGGCCCATTCCATAGGCCTTGTCAATTCTGTATGCGAGCCTGAGCAGCTTCTGGAGGAGGCCCGGAAGATGACGGCCCTTATCTGCGAAGGCGGCCCGATTGCCCTGGAACAGGCCAAATATGCCATTGATGCGGGTATGGAAACCGATCTGCACACGGGCCTGGCCATCGAGTCCAACGCCTACTGGCTGACCATTCCCACCGAGGACCGGCTGGAGGGGCTTGCTGCCTTCCGGGAGAAGCGCAAGCCCGTGTATAAAGGCAAGTAGTCTCTGGCCCGAAAACTTTACACCCAAAACTTCGCAAAAAGGGAATCCATATGAGCGACGAGGCGGAAAAAAACCGTAAGCACTGGGAGGCCGAGGAAGCCAAGCTCGACGAGCGAATCAATGAAACGCTTTGGCCCGGCGGAGAAAAGGCCGTTGAGAAGCTGCGCAAGCAGGGGAAGCGGCCGGTGCGCGAGATCATCCAGATGCTGATAGACCCCGGCACCAAATTTTATGAACTGGGCCAGATTGCCGGTTTCGGCATGAACTATCCCGGTGTCGAGGACGTCCCCTGCGGCGGGGTGGTCATAGGGGTGGGTAAGATCAGGGGCAACTGGACCATGATTTTTGCCAATGACTCCCGGGTGAAGGCCGGCACCTATTTTCCGATCACCCTGAAAAAACACATGCGGGGCCAGGCCATTGCCGAGGAAAACGGCTTGAACTGCGTCTATATCGCCGACTCCGGCGGGGCCTTTCTGCCCATGCAGGCCGATGTCTTCCCGGATGACCAGCATTTCGGTTCCATGTTCTATAATATGGCCCGCATGTCCGCAAAAGGCTTGAAGCAGGTAACCTTAAGCACCGGGGGCAATACCGCAGGCGGGGCCTATATTGTTTTTATGGCCTGTGAAGCAGTTATGATCGACAAGTTCTCCTATTCCTTTCTGGGTGGCCCCCCGCTTGTGAAGATGGCCACCGGCGAGGTGATAACCGCCGAGGAACTCGGCGGCGCCAAGGTGCACACCCAGGTTTCGGGCGGGGCTGATCATTTCTGCAAATCCCAGGATGAGGCCATTGAAAAGGTGCGGGAGATCCTTTCGCTGGAGGAGCCGCAGCATATCCATCTGCATCGTTACGAGGAGCGGCCGCCCCGGGTGGATCCGCAAAAAATCTACGAACTCATTCCGGCAAGCGTCAACCAGGGTATCGATGCCCGGGCCATTCTGGAGACGTTTGCCGATGACTCTTATTTTTCCGAATACAAGAAAAACTACATGATGGGCAAGGCGGACAATATTGTTGCCGGCAAGATCCGGATCAAGGGCTTTCCGGTGGGCGTCATCGCGGCCAACCGGATCGGCATCATTTTTGAGGAGGCCGCCCGCAAGGCTGCCGAATGGGTGGTCCGCTGCAGCCACGAGAAAATTCCCATTCTTTATATGCAGAATTCGCCCGGCTACATGGTGGGCTCGGATGCCGAAAGAGCGGGAATCGGCAAATACGGAGCCGATATGGTCCGCGCGGCAGCGTGCGCGCAGGTGCCGAAAATCAATCTTGTCATCGGCCCGGACAACGGGGCTGCCAATTACGGCATGTGCGGGCGGGCTTACCGGCCCAATTTCCTGTTCACCACTATGCGGGGGCGAACCTCGGTGATGAGCGGCAAAAGCGCAGGCGGCGTACTGCTCTCCATCGAGGAGAGAAAACGCGAGGCCCAGGGCAAGCCCATGAGCGACGAGGAGAGAAATGAATTTCATCAGAAAATGGTGGAAAAATACGACGGCGAGGCACACCCGTTTTTCTGCGGTGCCAGACTGTTAAATGACAGTGTGCTCAAATTCGGAGAAATTCGGGACTGGCTGGCCATGGCGCTTGAAGTAAGCCTTTTGAAGCCCATTGGCGATCCCTCGTTCGGCAATTTCCGTTTTTAGCAGTTCGCTGCAAAGCTATTGAATAAGAAAGGAGCAGGTTATGACAGAATATGATCTCTGGAAGGTATTTCCGCGGATGCCCAAAAAGGTGACCATCGGTGATATCACCATAAGAGATGGTTTTCAGCACATGGAAAAATTCATCTCCACACGCGCCAAGCTTTATTATGCCCAGGAGATGATATTTGCCGGATGCCGGTACATCGAGGTTACCAACCTGGGCAATGCGTATTTGCTTCCCCAGTTCTCGGACGCCGAGGAGGTGCTTTCCCATCTGCGCAGCGACTTGTTCAAACGCCGCTGCAGCAAGAGAGGGATAAACCCGGATGATATCACCATTACGGCGGTGACCATCCGGGAGCCCGGGGTGGACAGGGCCATTGAATTAAAAAAGCAGGGCATCGGGCCGGACCGGGTGCTGATGATGGTTTCCACTGAGGAGGAACATCATTTTGCCAATTCCGGAACCACGCTGCCCATGTATTGGAAGGAAGCCGAGCGCTGCATCAAGAAGTGCCATGATGCGGGGATCAAGATGTGCGGCACGGTCAGCACCATCTGGGGCAGCCCCATCGCCGGTGCAACGCAATTACAGGACGCTGTGGAGTTTACCAAGCGCTGGCTGGAGATCGGCGCCTCGGACATCGAGCATGCCGACCATGACGGCAGCGCCTCGGCCCCGGAGGTGTACCGTTATTTCTCCATGATACTCGATGAAATTCCGAATACCGATCTGCATATCGCCCATTTCCATGAAACCAAGCGCGTGGGCTCCGCCTCGATTCTGGCGGCCCTTCAGGCGGGGATTACCAACTTTGAAGGGACCCTGGGCGGAACCGGCGGTCAGCCCGCGAACTTCCTGGACGACTGTCCGGTGCCGGGCACTGGGGAATACTATTACGAGGACCCGCGCTACGTGGGGCTGACCTGCCTGGAGGACATGCTGGTCCAGGTTGATGAAATGGGCATTGAACACGGCTATGATGTGGATCGGGTTCTCAAGCTGGGCAGGCTGATGGAGCGTACCGCCAATCAGCGGCTCCGCAGCGAAGCCGTGATAAACGGCAGGACCCTGAAGGAAGGGCATATGAAATTCGCCAGGCCCGGCCTGAAGCCGTTCAAGGAAAAGCGCGGGGAGAAACCCGGGCAGATTCTGCCGGAGGACTGGGCGGAAAAAGCGGTGCTTCCGGAGCAGTATCAGCCCAGGTAAAAACGGACAGCGAAGCGTTCGGGCGCAGCGCTGCCCAATCGCTGATACGGCAAATGCAGCACACATTTGAGCACTTATTTCATATAAGCAAAAGGATGCCTTTATGTCTGAAATACTCTGGCAACCAAGCGAAGAACAGATCAAGCAAACCAATATGTACCGGTTTATCCAGTATGTGAACGGCCGGTACAGACTCTCCATTTCCAATTACCATGAGCTCTACCAGTGGTCGGTGGATAATATTGCGGATTTCTGGGCGGCAATGTGGGATTTCGCCGATATTATCCATTCCCGGCCCTATGAGCAGGTAGTGGATGATCTCTCCAGGATGCCCGGGGCGAAATGGTTCAGCGGCGCGCGTTTGAATTTTGCCGAAAACCTGCTGCGCTACCGCGATGATGAACTCGCCATCGTGTTCAAGGGGGAAAATCAGGAGCCGGTGCACTACACGTACGCAGAGCTCTATGACGAGGTCGCCCGCGTGGCTGCCGCGATGCGGGCGCTTGGCGTAGAACCCGGGCAGCGGGTGGTGGGGTATATGCCCAACATGCCGGAGACCGTTATCGCCATGCTGGCGGCCACAAGCATTGGGGCCACCTGGTCCTCCTGCTCGCCGGACTTCGGATTCAAGGGCGTTATGGACCGTTTCGGCCAGATCGAGCCGACAGTGCTGTTTTCCGCAGACGGCTATTTTTTCAAGGGAAAACGCATCGATTCGCTGGGGCGGGTGGCGGATATCGCCAAAGAGATCCCTTCCATTGAAAAAATTGTGATCGTGCCCTATACGCAAAAGGCCCCGGACATCTCCAATATCCGGGATGCCCAGCTCCTGGAGGATTTCAAATCCCCGGAGTCCGGTCTGTCCGTTGAGTTTGCCCAGCTTCCGGCGGATCATCCCCTCTACATCATGTACTCCTCCGGCACCACCGGGCTGCCCAAGTGCATGGTGCAGGGAAGCGCCGGAATCCTGATCAACCAGCTAAAGGAGCACATCCTGCACACGGATGTAAAGCGCCGGGATGTGGTTTTCTATTTTACCACCTGCGGCTGGATGATGTGGAACTGGCTTGTGGCCGGCCTCGGAACGGGGGCCACCATTGTGCTCTATGACGGCAACCCCTTCTACCCGGATGAGACCGCCCTCTGGCAGATGGCCCAGGATGAGAAGCTCACCGTGTTCGGGACCAGCGCAGGCTATATATCCGCGGTTCGAAACACCGGCCTGCGTCCGGGGGACAAGTTCGACCTGGCCCCGCTGCGGGCCCTTTTGTCTACGGGTTCGCCGCTTTCCGAGGAAGGTTTTGCCTGGGTTTACGACGCGGTGAAAAAGGATTTGCAGCTTGCCTCCATATCCGGGGGCACGGATTTAAACGGCTGCTTTTTCCTGGGAAATCCCACAGGCCCGGTTTATACCGGTGAGCTGCAGACGCGGGGGCTCGGCATGAAGGTGGAGGCCTTCGATGGTAAGGGCGAGCCGGTGATCAATGAGCAGGGCGAGCTGGTCTGCACGGCCCCGTTTCCCTCCATGCCGATCTATTTCTGGAATGACCCGGACATGGAAAAATACCACAAGGCCTATTTTGACGTTTATCCGGGCGTATGGCGGCACGGGGACTATATTGAAATCAATGATCACGGCGGCGTTAAGATTTACGGGCGCTCGGACGCCACGCTAAACCCCGGCGGGGTGCGCATCGGTACGGCGGAGATCTACCGTCAGCTCGAGCCCCTGGAAGAGATCGAGGACAGCATCGTGGTTGGCCAGGACTGGAAAAACGATGTCCGGGTGCTGCTTTTTGTGAAAATGGCCCAGGGCTGCAGCCTGACCGAGGAGCTGCAGACAAAGATCAAGCGGCTGATCCGGGCAGAAGCCTCGCCGCGGCATGTCCCCGCCAAGATCATTGAGGTCCCGGATATTCCGTATACACTGAATATGAAAAAGGTGGAGCTTGCGGTAAAGAACATGATCGAGGGGCGGCCGGTGAAGAACCGGGATGCGCTGCAGAATCCGCAGGCGCTTGATTATTATGCAGATGTCGAAGAAGTGAACCAGGATTGATGTTCTCATAAAAAGTCAGTTTGGGATGGCAAAGGAAAAAGTTCAAGATCAAGGCGACGCAAATCCCGAGGAATGCAGCGTACATAGGAGTACGTGAAATTCCGGGGGACGCAGCGCAGCGCAGCGCAGATATTGGTTTTTTTACGAAGCCATCAGGATTGAGAAAACAGGGAGAAGACAATGGCTGAAAAAAATTGCGAAAAGCCGGAGGAAATGGACCAGGAGGCGGCATCCCGGTTCGTTATGGACATGTTCCACCGCATCATCGTCCATCACGTACTGTGGTTTCGGGAGGTGGAGCACCAGGTGGGGATGAAAAAGGCGCTCAAGATCCTGGAGGAGACCTATCCCAACAGCATGGGCCGCCAGTTGAAGCGGCTCTCCAAGGACCTGGGCTTTGAAATGAAAGACGGCGTGCCGGGACCCCTTCTGGATATGCCGCGGGAGAAGCTGTTCACCCTTATGGATTCGGTGGCCAAGAACTGGCTGGCCAATGACGGCCTGTGGTTTCTCGCGGTGGAGGGAAGCCACGGAATGAATGACGCCAAGCGCTGCAATGATTCCTGCTGGACCCGGTATTCGCCTTTTGAGGCTTGGTCCATCAAGCGTTTTCTGGGTCTGTCCGAACATCCGGGTATTGAGGGGCTGCGCCAGGCGCTCAATTTTCGCATGTATGCCCGCCTAAACGTTCAGTCCACGATCGACGAGGGCCCGAACTGCATTCAGTTTCAAATGAATGACTGCCGCGTGCAGTCCGCGCGCAAGCGAAAAGGCCTGGAGGACTATCCCTGCAAAACCGCGGGTCTGGTGGAATACAGCTATTTTGCCGAAGCCATTGATTCGCGGATACAGACCGAGTGCATCGGCTGTCCCCCGGATCCGCATCCGGAGGAATGGTTCTGTGCCTGGCGTTTCCGTATTGCGGAGTAACCGGCAAGCGAAAGGCAAAACAATGCAGCATGAGGAAATCCTTCACCGGTGTTTTCGCTGCGGGTTCTGCAAGCTGCCCGCCGATTATTCGGACATCAATTGTCCGGCGTATCTGAAATACCGCTTTGAATCCTTTTCTCCCGGCGGCCGGATGTGGCTGATAAGGGCCTGGCTGAACGGAGAGATTCAAAACAGCGAGCGGCTGCAGGAGGTCTTTTTCTCCTGCGCCACCTGCGGCAATTGTGTGGAGCACTGCATCTTTTCCAAGTTCCGGGACCGGATTCTGGAGGCCTTTATCGCGGCCAAACAGATCATGGTGGAACAGGGCAGCATTCCCCCGCCGGTGCGCGATTACCTGACACGGGTGTTTGAGCACGGCAATCCCTATAAAATCCCCCAGAAAAAGCGCGCCGACTGGGCGGAAGGACTGGACGTCGAGCCCTACAAAGACCAGCGCTATCTTTTCTATGTAGGCGATGTGGGCTCCTTTGATCCCCGGGCGATGGCGGTAGCCCGCTCTGTGGCCCGGCTTCTGCAGAAGCTGGGCGTATCCTTCGGGATTCTGGGGGCCCGGGAAGGCTCTGACGGAAACGAAGCAAGGACCCTGGGGGAGGAGGAGCTTTTCCGTCATCTGGCGGAGCAGAACATCCGGACTTTTGCAGAACTGGGGGTGGAAAGGATCATAACCCTTTCGCCGCACGGCTATAACGCCATCAAAAACCATTACCCCCGGTACGGCGGAGATTTCCAGGTTCTCCATTATACGCATCTGCTTGCGGAATTGCTGCCAAAAACGGACCTGCGGGAGAAATCCGGTTCGCAGACCCCCCGGCGGGTCACCTTTCATGATTCCTGTTATATGGGCAGGCACAATCAGGATTATGAGACCCCGCGAAAAATCCTGCAATTCCTGCCCGCAACCGAACTGGTGGAGATGGAGCGGCATATGGCCGACAGCCTCTGCTGCGGCGGCGGCGGAGGCAACTTTTTTACCAGCCTGGTCTGCAGCGGGAGGGAGGCTTCGGCACCCGTGCGGGCAAGGGAAGCCGCTGGTACCGGCGCAGAACTTCTGATTACATCCTGCCCGGTATGCACGATCATGCTCGAAGACGCGGTTGCTTCCGGGAATCTGCAGGATCAGCTCCAGGTGCGGGAACTGTCGGAACTGGTTTTCGAGCGGCTTTTCCCATCAGCGGCGCAGGCCTGAAATGGTTCCCGGCAGAAGGGGCAGACAGGGGCCGCCGGGATCTGTGGAGCTTCTGTCATAAAGGGAGAGTCTATGACTGTATTGGATGCATTGGTTGATATTGTTGGAAAAGACCGGGTCTCGGACAATCCGGCAGAGCTGTATCTCTATTCCCGGGACTCCGGCGCCCAGCCGCCGGGCCGGGCGGATTATGTCGTGCTTCCGAAAACGGCGGAGGAGATCCGGGATATCGTTCTGCTGGCAAACCGCCGCAATATTCCCATAACGCCTCTGGGCGGCGGACTCAGCCTCTCCGGCCTGGTGGTGCCGGGCCGCGGGGGCATTGTATTGGACATGAAACGGATGGACAGGATTCTGGGGGTGGATGAGAAAAACCGCTACGCCCTTATTGAGGCCGGTGTATCCCAGGGAGCCCTCAAGAGTTATCTGCAGAAGCACCATCCCCGACTGCAGCACTCCACTCCGGAGGCTCCGCCCACGGCGACTGTTGTGGCAAACACCCTGATCCAGGGCCACGGGCACATCTCGCCCCGCTACGGGATCAACTCGGACATGATCGCCGGGATGGAAGTGGTGCTGCCCACGGGCGAGATTACCCGGATCGGGTCCTGCTCGTTAAACGAGCGATGGTTCTCCCGGGGACCGCTCCCGGATTTGGCCGGCCTGTTTGTGGGCTGGTACGCAACGACCGGGATTGTGACCAGGATCTCGCTCAAGCTGTTCCCAAAGCCGGATTTTCGGGAGGTCATGGCCTTTCAGACAGATGACATCGATCTTCTGCCCGATGCCATTGAAGAGATCATGCATCTGGACATGGCGGAAGATTTTTTCCTGATCATGCAGGAGAAACCGGATTGGATGAACCACGCCTTTCTCGTGGTCATCTGCTCAGGCCATTACAAAGAAGAGCTCGAAATGAAAAAAGCGGCGTACAAGGAGTTGCTGTCCGGGTTTGCCGGTAAAGACAGCATCCGTTTTGTCTCTGATCTGCATCCCGCTCTTGAGAAGCGTTTTCTGGATGTGCCGCCGCTTGCCGCTCTTGCTGCGGATTTTCGCGAGGGCGGGGGGTTTCAGTACACAGGCGCCATCCTGCCGATTGACCAGGTGCCGGAGGCTTGGCGCAGGGGAATCGCGATTGCCCACAAGTACGGCATGATTTGTTCCTACGTCCACCAGGTGCTGCTGGGCAACAGCATCATGTTCGGCTTTAACTATTCCTTCAATCGGGGGGATCCCGAGGATATTGAAAAGGCGCAGATGGCGCTGGAGGAATCCAACAGGGTGACCCTGGAACTGGGCGGCATGATCTGGAAGGGCGAGAAACCCGCCCAGCAGATGGTGCTGGAGCAGATGGAGCCCAACACAGCCCGGTTGATCAGGCGGGTCCAGGAATTTCTGGATCCCAACGGCATCATGAATCCGGGCAAATGGGAATTTGACGGATAGTTCGGAGGGTTTGGCCGTGCCATGACTACCGCAGGCATTATAGACGCTCATGCCCACTGCGGCATCCAGGACCGCTGGCCGCCGCAGAGTTTTGCCGATTACCTGGCGGCGGCAAGGGCTACCCCGATAGAAAGCGTGGTGTTGTTTCCGCCCGTGGCGGAAATCTATGACCGCGATGATCCGGAATTTTTTGATTCTCCGGGTTGGCGGCGCCAGCGGCAGGCGGCAAACGAGTACCTGCTCGGCCTGGAGAGCCGGGAAATCGAGGTGATACCCTATTTTTTCATCTGGAACGATTTCGCGGTGGATCAGCTATCCCCGAGGCACCGGGGGATCAAGTGGCACAGGCATGCAGACGAGCCCCGATATGCCTATGACAGCCCCGAATGCAGGCGGGCACTGAAGGAAATCCGGCGCAGGGACCTGCCCGTGGTGTATGAGGAGGAGCTCTCCAATACTGTTCGCTTTATCAATGAACTGGCCGTCGGGATCCGGGTGATTATCCCGCATCTGGGTTTTTTAAACGGCGGTTACAGGGCGATAGAAAAGGCCGGGCTCTGGAAAAATCCCGATGTATACGCAGACACCAGTCTGGCCGCAACCGAAACGATCCTGGAATATGTCCGAAGCTACGGCCACGAAAAACTCTTTTTCGGCTCCGACTTTCCCTTTGGCGACCCCGGCAGAGAACTGGAAAAAATTCGCCGCCTGCCGCTGTCCGAAGAAACCAGGGCCGCCATAACCGGCGGCAACATCCGCGCCCTTTTTGCAGAGTGTCAGAAATCCAGGAATCAGGCCGGTGACTGAGCAGCGGCGAGTTCGATCCCCAATTCAAAAGCGGCTTCGTTGCTCTCCAGGAAATCCGCCGGCACCCGATCCCGGATCCCTTTTTTGACGGAATCCGCGGATACCACCCGGGTCAGGCGGACCACCGCTCCCAGCATGCATATGTTTAACACCACCGGGTTTCCGATCCTTTCGCTAACCGCCGCTGAAAAGGCCAGTTCGTGGCGGCGGGCATCGGCCGTACGCTCCACATGTACCTGCCCGGAGTCCGTTATGAGCAGGCCGCCGGGCCGCAGTGTGGGTGCATAGCGGGTGTAGGCGCTCTGGGTCAGGCAGACCAGCACATTGGGCTGGATGATTTTCGGGAAATGGATGGGCCCGTCCGATATGATGACGTCGCTTCTGGTAGCGCCGCCGCGGGCTTCAGCTCCGTAAGACTGGGTCTGCACGGCGTTTGCCCCTTCATAGAGAACCGCTGTTTCAGCAAGGATAATGCCTGCCGTGATAACTCCCTGGCCGCCGGATCCGGAGAATACGAGCCTGGTTCGGGCCATGGTTAGGTTTCCCCGCCTGCTTTCTGGATCATTTTTTCGTATTCCTCTGCATATTCCGGCCGCTCCACCTGGACAAAGATGCCGCGGCGGATTTTTTCCGGGGCCTCGCCGGCTGCCTCGGAGTCCAGGGATATTGTCTGTTTCCTGTAGGCCTCCAGCATCTCGATGGCTGTGCCGGCCTTGTTTCTGCGGCCGAAGTTGGTGGGGCACTGGCTCATCACCTCCACCACGGAAAAGCCCTTGTGCGCGATTGCCTTCTGCAGAAAGCCGGAGAGCTCATGCACGTGGTACGTGGTGGAGCGGGCCACAAAGGTCGCGCCGGCACTTCTGGAGAGTTCGACAAGGTCGAAGTCATGGTCCAGGTTTCCGTATGGGGCTGTCGTGCCGAAACTGCCGTATCCGGTGAGCGGGGAGAACTGGCCGCCGGTCATGCCATAGATGCGGTTGTTCATGATGATGGCGGTTATATCGATGTTGCGCCTGGCTGCATGCAGGAAATGGTTGCCGCCGATGGCCAGGGCGTCCCCGTCTCCCATGGGAACAAGTACTGTAAGCTGGGGCCGGCTCATTTTGACGCCTGTTGCAAAGGCAAGCGCCCGCCCGTGCAGGGTATGCATGGTATGAAAGTCCACATAGCCGGATATCCTGGCAGAGCAGCCGATGCCGGAGACCATGACGATATCGCTTTTTTCCAGGGCCAGCGCCTCAACAGCCCGCAGAAGAGCATTTAACACGATCCCGTGGCCGCAGCCCGGGCACCACATGTGAGGGAAAAACCGCTCCCGCAGATAATCGCGTACAGCCATGGTCAAACCCCCTTGCCCTGGATCACGTGGATGAGATTGCGGATGTCGGTAGGGGTGATCAACTCCCCGTCAATGCGGTTGGCCAGAAAAACTTTCCCCGGGTCGCGTACCGCCAGCTTTACCTGTTCCAGGACCTGCCCCATGTTCATCTCCACTACCACGACGGATTGGGCCTGGCTGCATTTTTCGCGGACAAGGTCCCGTGGGAAGGGCCACAGAGTCTGCAGTTCCAGAAGCCCAAGCTTTTCTCCCCGCCTGCGTCGGTTCTCCACCAGGTGAAGGGCTGATCTGGCGGCGGAGCCGTAAGAAATCAGCAGGGTAGGGGCATCATCTGTATAATATTCCTTCCAGCGCGTCATCTGGTCCGCATTGTGGTCGATCTTGTCCACCAGGTGACGGAGGAGGCCATAGACAACCTTGGGGTCTTGCGTGGGAAAGCCCCACATGTCATGGAAGAGGCCGGTGACATTGTAGCGGTGCACCCCGCCGAAGTCGCTCATGGGAAGC
>CAZWNV010000039.1:0-19526 GCA_964635265.1 uncultured Desulfobacteraceae bacterium | reverse complement strand
GACGTATTCAGCCGCGGAAATTGCCGGGCCACTGACGGTTCAACACACGATTGGCCTGGAAGATTAAACCCCTTTTCATCCCGATGAAACTACCTGTTCCAGGCACTTGCCAAAGCATTCATCAAATCAATGGAAAGCGTCTCTGCGACCTCCCCTGCAGAGGGCATCTGCTCGGAGTCCTTGTCCACAAACTGATAGCCATTTGACGTTGCCCGAATCTCCTGCTGCCGCTTCTTTTTCTGCTGCCAGTTCAAACTCGTCACATTAGCGATGATCACGCCGGTGTCGATCTCTTTTGCAGATGCCTTAAATTCATACCCATAAGCGGATGCAGGGGACCGGGCAATCAAAATTTCCACCAGAATATCCGCATAGCCTTTCAGTGCATCCATTTCCACTCTTTTTATCGACACGGAGGAAGCGGCACCCTGTTGTTTTTCCGTGGAAGCCGCCATGAGCCGCATGATCGTAGGGCGGTCGACAATTTTGGCACCGGATTGCAAAAAGGGTTGTATGAAACCATTTTCAAAAGCCCACATCCATTTTTCCCTGGGGCTGCTCCGGGCTCCGCCATCGGTGCGCTGCTGCCCATACCTGTAAATATTGGTTTCCCCCTGACTACGTTCTGCCGGCTTGCCCGGGGTCGTACGGCTCGCTTGATAGTCTATTGTCAAAACACCCCTGGCATCCGTCACCCAGTCCCGTACTTCATCGCTTAGCCTGCGGTTCAAAAACACGGCCATCCGTGGACTCTGCTCCGCATCGTAAGCGCTTTGAAACCGCGCCATCGTCCCCGAACAATCGCCGGGAAAACCGGATTCTCCGCTTGTCCCCAAGCGTCCCGCAGCATTCTCCATTTCATACCCAGTTTTTGGGGAGGTCTGGACTACAGAAGCCTCTCCGGCATGTTGATCCGGAACACTCCCTGATTCTGCTGCTGGAGGAGGCTCGGGGACCTGCCCCCGGGGCGTTTCCGTTTCCATGTAACGGATATTGCTACACCCGCCAAGCCAAAACACAGTGAACAAGGCCAATATCCAAAAAATCTTCGTTTTCCCCATGCTTATCGCGCCTCCCTGACCTCGATGTAATAGTAGCCCACATCCATCACATTCGTTGAAAATTCCTTATACGAGGCAACCGACTGCTGCGGCAGGTGAACCCTCTGCCAAGCAGTAGGCCCTTCAACCGGCGCTTTCTGACGATCAAAGAACTGTGTCCGGCATTCTATGGTGAGCGGGTAATCCGTGCGGTTCCGAAAAGTGGCCCATGCCTCTACTGTACCGGTGGGCGAACGGCGAGCGTTGGTCCTCTCCACCGCGATCTTGCTGTATTTCTCGTTCTCCGGGCTTCCGCTGCTGAAAATCGATAACCATTTCGGACTACGGCTTACTGTTTTTGTTTCCCAACGCTGTAAATGTTTATCCACTATTACAACCGAATTCATCCGTATGCGAGCATTCGGCGCCTTTGCGTCCCGAACCCGAACTCCCGGGGCGGCGCCCTCCGGGGCATCCACAATCGTTGTGGTGCAGCCGCCTATGACTACCGCTGCCAAAACAAATAATACGGCAACCCATTGTCTCATTTCCCTATCCCTTTTCGGCATCATTTGATTGCGCTCCGGGAGCGTACCCAACCGACTCCGTTGCCCTTTGCATCGAACTGCAATGCCACTTTTTTCCGGGCCACCACATTGCCGTCTCCGTCCTCGAAGACCACAGTCGGCGTTGCGCTGGAAGCGGATGCTTTGCATGTAAAAACGTGTACAGCATCCGGCAGGTTATCCCAGTACCTTGTATCAGCACGGGGTTTGGCACTCTGCGATATGGCCATTTCCGCCACGGAGACCAACCCGAGGGCGCCGGAAATACCCTGGATGTCGGAAGCCGCATTCTCAAACAAGGGAGCGGCCACCATGGCATTGGCGCTTATGTCCCCAACAACGGAACCGATTTTTTCATGCTTTTGCTTAAAGGCCACCTGGCCTTTCAGGATATGATCAATGGCCCGTCCTCCGCGGGTCATGGCCTGCCATGCAATATCCTCGATCGCGTACATGTCCTGCCATTGGCCGTCCATTCGGATCCTGACCGCCTTTTCCGCAAAGCCCTTTCCCCGGAACAATTTCAGCTCGTAGTGACCGACCCCGTCAGCCAATTTCCTCGGGGAATTTCCCGTGCCTGCGATTACCAAACAGTTATGCTCCGGATCGGGAGGGACAAATTCGGAGCGAAGCTTTCCGACTTCCCTGTAGGCCGCCTTCGCGAGAACGGTATCATCCAGCAATTGGGAGGCCCATCCTTCGAGGAAGATAAGCAGAGCGAAATCACAGCGATGCTGCTCCTCCTCCGCAAAGGCATCCTGAAGCACTCCGCTTTTAAAGCATGCCCTTGCATTTTCATAGTCCGCATCCATGAGATAGAGCAGGCCCCGGTAATAATAGGCCATGGCCCTCTCATAGGGCTCCCCCTTGAAATCCTTCATTCCCTCTTCGTACCAAAGACTCCGGGCCTTGGCTGCCCGCTCATTATCTGCGTAAACCTTTTCAATACCCGAGAGCGCCTGATCAAAGGATTCGGCGGCAAGGCAATACGCTCCTGTGTCCATTGCCGCCAAACCGGCCTCCATGTGGTTCAGCACGGCATTTCTCTTTCCTTCCCGAAGCACCTTCCTGTAAAAAGGCTTCAAGACTTCCGGTTTGTCCGCCAGATATGACACCATAAGCTCTTTGTCGACATCCACCGCGGCATTCTCCCGGGGACTGGGTGCACAGGAAGCTGTAAAAACCAGAACCAGGGGAAGTAATCCGATCAGAAGCCTATCGATATATGACATCATCCCGGGCGCTTTTTTTGAATTCATACATCCCGCTCCAAACGATGGAACCCGTTTCAAGTTCCACCATTTCAAAAATGATTTGATGATATCGGGTATTGGTTCCGGAATCCGGATCCACGGAATCCAGCGTTGCAATCCTGCCCCCCAGCCGATAGTCTCCGCCGGCGCTCTTTTGACTTAGTCCCAGGGTCCCTGAATCCACCACCCCTTCGCGCTTTAGGGTTCTCTCCTTTTCGTACATATCCGAGTAATGTCTCCCGATAAAAGCCATTCTCCCATTGGCTGCACGGTTCAGCCCCACCCGCAGCCGATCGGTTATAAGATTTTTATTAAGACGGGATGAACTTTCATTGCGGAAATATTGAGAATCTATGATAACCCGCGGCGGTGTCTTTCTAGCGGCCAGCTTTCGGTTGCTGAGCATGTCCCGCACCATCTGATCGGTCATGGT
The DNA here is from genome assembly GCA_964635265.1 of uncultured Desulfobacteraceae bacterium. Classification (GTDB taxonomy): domain Bacteria; phylum Desulfobacterota; class Desulfobacteria; order Desulfobacterales; family Desulfosalsimonadaceae; genus M55B175. The sequence continues at coordinate 16,234 of CAZWNV010000039.1, read as the reverse complement.
GATCAGATCCTGGGACTCAATGCCGACTCCTTCAACCGCTCCGGGCTCTGCCGGATCTTCGTAGGAAGTCTGGGAGCCCGGTGCATTATCCACCCTTGTTCTGTATTGGTACGTCGTACATCCGGCGGCGGTCATGATAAGCAGCGCACAAACCATAACGGCTGCTGCTGGAAGTCTTGTATGCGGCATGATCCATCCTTACTTTGTTCCTGTTTTGTTTCTATTCGCGGCGGGGGGCCTGCATTATGGCTCGATGGTATCGCTCTTTGAGTTCGGGATAGATTTCCCTGGTAGCCTCCAGAACCTCCTCGTAGTGCGAGTGGTCCGATCTCTCCGCATAAAGGTAGACCGCCAGGTTATCCACACTGTTGAAAGAGAGGTCCGAGGTTTCTTGGATATAGTCCCAGCCGCCGGAAGCCTCTATGGCAATCTTTCTTCCAACAGCCTCACCTGCTTTCTGACCAAGCAATCCGCCGATAAAGGGAACCTGCTCAAGCGCTTTTTGGCCTGCATATGCCCCTGCATGTTTTCCGACAGTTGCGCCCATTTTGGCATTAACCGCTTTATCCACCCATTCCGCCACAACACCGTCAGATGTATAGGGACACATATATTCCCCGGAATTGCCATTTATTGGTTCCGGTGCCGCGATCTCGTTCGGCTGAATGCCGGGGCCTGACATTGAGGCACAACCGAACTGGAAAAAAGCAGCCAGCAATAAACCAATCACCAGAATTGAATACCGCCATTTCAACTTACGCATACTTCAAGTTCTCCTTTCTGTGTTGCAGGGTGATCTGAAAGAGCCTCCATTAATCCTTCCGAAAAACACAACTTTTAATAAAACTGGGTTTTTCGTTTTACGATACAGAGGTGCACTGACAATTCACTTACAAAGTCCCTGCGGGAATGAAAGAACGGCAATGAATTTTTCGGGTTTTCCATCGCGAAAGAAAAATCGCTTGCAAGCAGGGGCAATCGGAATACCTGGATAGGAAGGCAACGAAGGTGTTATTCGACGGAATTCCGGAGTCTTTGATACAATTCGGTGAGGGATTTTTCGGGGGTGGTGCCGAGTTCCTTCCGGAGTATATCCCGGCACTGCAGGTATGTTCTGATGGAACGAACCCGGTTGTCACGGGCTGCGTAACATTTCATGAGCAGAAAATAGGCTTTCTCCTCCAGAGGATCCCGTGACAAAAGAGCGCGTAAACAATTTTCGCAAGAGGGGTAGTCCCGCCTGTCAAAATATTCTTGCGCCAAGGCATGAAGCAGCCCACAATACTGCTCTGCATAATACCTCCGATACTCCTGCGCCCACTCTTCATATACAGCCTCCGGGAGGAAATCCCCTTTATAGAGGGTGGCCGCAGCGCTGCACTTTTGAAAAGCTTCGAAATCGCGCCCGTTTTTCCTGGCCTGTGCAGCTTCAGCAATAAGTCTGCTGAAATCAAAAGCATCGACATACGAATCTTCCGGAAGCTGAAAAAGGTATGCTCCGTTATCCGCCCTGATATATTTGGACTCCTTTTTCTGCGGCAGGCCGGGTTCAAGGAGGTGACGCAGGTGGGAGACCAGGGCCTGTACATGCATTTTCGCCTTGGCCGGTTCATCCTCGGGGAAAAAAATATCCATGAGTTTTTCACACGCGATCCTTTTATCCGGCCGCATAAGAAAATAATGAAAAAGCCCCGCGGCTTTTTTTCTTTTCCAGTCCGCCCACTGTACCTCCCTGGCACCAACCTGAAGCCTGAAGCCACCGAATGTATATACCCCTAAAGGCTGGGGGGGCACCCTGCGGAGCTTTTCTGCAGACGCCTTAGCGATGCGCCGCACTTGCTGGCTTCTGTCAGATGCGCAGGCAAGGATCTCCCGTTCCCCGTCACAGCAGTTATGGTCCGCCAGTGCTTGTATTATACACACCTTTTTCTCCGCGCTTTCCTCTTTGAGGCTGCGGCAGAGCTTCCGGCGAACTGCCGGATCCAGCTGAACCAGTATGCCGGCGATGAAAGCAAAGTTCTCCTCCTCCCGCAGCAGGAGATCCTGAAGCTGCAGTACTGTACTGCGCTCTTTATACAGGAACAGATCCTCATAGCCATGCTGCCTGGCGAGAGAAACCGCTCTTTTCAGAGAAAAGGAAGCCTCGCTCAACCGGCCCTGGCCACATAAACTGGAAGCAAACAAAAGCCGGGCATGGGCCTTGAAATACGGCGTATCAATAGGCCCCAGAAAAGCCGTCAAATCCTCCAGGAGTTCTTGGGCGGATTCCTGCCGCCCCAGTTTTATATATCTGACGGCGAGCAGAACACTTAAGAAATAAAAATCCGGAAAGCTTTCTTTTTCTCCGGCCCCTTGAATCGCGGCATCAGCATAGCAAAAAAATTGCCGCAGATCTCCTTCAGCCTCGGCAAGGGCGGCCTTGACGGCATACAAAAGATAGCCTTTCCCCATATATGCACCATGGGCATTCACAGAAAACCCTACATCCATGCTGCTGGCGTGAAATTTCTCCAGCGCTTCTCTTGCAATTTCAGGTCTGCCGCTGTCTACGGCGTACATGGCTTGCAGCAGAAGAAAGGGCTGCCGGGCGAACACTTGCTTGGATGCATCGCATTCTGAAATTGCCTGCTGCATAAGTTCCAGGCATTTATCAAAATGCCCCTGAATGTAGCTCAGAGTGCTGTAATATCCCAGTACCCTGGGATAGATACCCATTGCATCGCCTGCCGCAAAAGCCTTTAGTGCTTTGCGCATGCCATCTCCCGCTGCATGGAACCATCCATGCAAAAAAGAATAATGGTAGGCTTTAACGGCTGTGACGACCAAACCAACCGACTCATTTCTTTGAACCATATGGTGGGCTTCAAGCTCCTCCCATACTGCCTCGGCCTCATCCAGATAACCGAGATGGCCAAGCGCCTGGGCGAACATTCCCAGGATTTCAAGATAGTTTGCGGTGTTTGCGGTAAGCTTGTGCTTCCACTGCCGGATAAAGGCAACAAGTTCGCCGTAGCTGCCCATACTGAACAATATATTGGCAGTAATCCGGACAGTCAGCCCTATTACTCCCGCATGGCTTTCCCCCTGAGCCATCTTCAGGGCCTTTTCCAAAAAGTGCAAAGACTTCCGGCCGCTGCCGATAACAAACAGGGCCCAGCCCTTTGTGAGCGAAATAACGGATTTTGCATCCTTATAGGAATCCGGAAAACCTCTCGTTACCGCCAGAAGTTCTTTTGGAGGACTTTTGGCAAGACAATGCTCCAGATTTTTTTCCAGTATTGTAACTGCCTTCCCGTAAGCCTGCGCGCTCAGAAAATGTTTCACCGCTTCCAGCGGAAAGCCCGAGGAAGCAAAATAAAGCCCTGTGATTTCATGAATTTTGGATAATTCGGTCCATGGAATTTGTTCTTTCAGGCTATCGAGAAAATAATTGCGAAACATGGCCGGACTTTCGTACCAGGTATCATCAGAGTGCGTCTTCACCTGAAGCAGGCCCTGGTCAAACAAATAATTGATGATCCTGTCCGCATTATCTTCTTCGAGAATCTCCCTGCCCATTTCGCTGGTAAAGCAGTCAAAAATAGAACTACTGGTTAAAAACTCCCTTGTTTCCCGCGGAAGATCCTCCAGCAATTCTTTTCCCAGGTATCCGGAAAAGCCATGACTCTGAAACAGGCTTTGCAGTTCTATATTTTCAAGATCCGCGCCTGCATATGCCCCGCCTAAATACCGCGCCACAAGGCTGGCGCCAAGCGGCCAGCCCGCGCAGACATAATTGATTTGTTCCGCCTGCTCCCTGCTGAGCGATGCCCCGTACTGTTCATGAAAAAGCTGCTGGATTTCCCGGACAGTAAAGCAGAGCTCATGGCTTGTAAGAATTCCTGCCTGGTTGTACAGGAGGTATTTCGATGGCTTGAAACCGGAGAGGCCTCTCGAGGAAAGGGCGATCCATAAATTTTCAGGGGAATTCTGAATGAACAGGTCCAGTGCCTTTTGGAAGGCTTCAGAGCGGCCGGCTTTATGAATATCGTCTAAAATTAAGTACACGTCAATGCTGTCGAGGGCTGCCAAAAAACCCAGTACCGCCTCGCATTTCGCCTTCCAGGAAGCTTCCGCCTTGGCTTTCTCCAGAAAAAAAGAGGAACGCGCGTCAGCATTCGGATGTTTCCGCAGAATGACGGAAACAAGGGAATTTAGCATGACAGCGGGGTCACCATCTTCGGAAGACGCGTTGTACCAGATGCAAGGAGCTAAACCACGATGCAGAAACTGAGACAGAAGGGTCGATTTCCCAAAACCGGCGGGCGCATGCAGCAACACAGCGCGGTGACGGGAAAACTCCTGGTGCAGCCTGGAAAAAAGTCGGGGTCTCGGGATTGAACAAGCAGAAACCCGGCAATCGCTCCTGTTCAAAGAAGGCATGATACCCTTTGCGCTGAACGCGTCCATTCCGGTACAGAAACAACCATTAAAACAACAACAGCAGAAATTGCAGCAGGCAGCCGGCTGCGTACTCCAGCACTCCGATGCGGGCAATTCTTGCTATCAGCCTGTCCCGCAGTCCCCCCCTGGAAACATTGCGCAATGCACTATGCCCCGTTTCCGTCCAGGACAGCGCAGGAGTATACTGCCAGCACAGAAAAAAATCAAATCCGAGTTGGCCAAAACAGCTTTTCCCCGAGCCAGCCGTTTTTTGGCTGAAAAACACGCTTCGGCAAAACAGAACCGGAGATAGATATCATCCGGTACGGCTCAAGGCATCGATTTCCTCCGCGGAAAGCACCTTGTCGATATCCAGGAGGATTTTCACCGCGCTCTCGGTTTTGGCCATACCCAGAATAAAATGGGTATCCACGTTCGTCCCCAGCGAAGGCGCCGCCTCTATCTGATCTCCGGAAATGTTGAGCACCTCGGAGACCTCGTCCACCACAATACCCATGATCAGCGCGCTCTCACCCCGCTGGACCTGTACCACGATAATGCAGGTCTTGCGGGTCAGTTCCTGCTCCGGCATGCCGAATTTGCTGCGCAGATCGATTATCGGGATCACCTTACCCCGGAGATTGATCACCCCTTTCACGTAGGCCGGTGTTCGGGGAATCTTCGTTATCTCCTGCATCCCGATGATTTCCTGGACTTTTAAAATCTCCAGGCCATAGCCTTCATTGCCCAGATTAAAGGTCAGATATTTTCCGGCAAGCTCAGACAGGTCCGCCTGTTTTTCTTCCACCTGTTGACTCATCGCTCCTCCTTTTGGGTTTGGGGGCGGCCCGGCGACCGCCCCTCTTTGCTCATCTATTGCTCATTTCCATAGGTTTCGCCCTTGGCTAGAAATCCTTGAAATCATCGTCATCAAGGGGTATGGCCTGCTCCGGGGATTTTTCCGTCCCCTTGCCGGGCAGCGTCCTGGAGGCCTGTTGCTGCTGGGTCTTTGCCGGGCGTTGCTGCTGCGGGGCTGTCTGTTTTGTTCTGCTGCCCGTATGCTGCCCCCTTTGGTTTTGGTGCTGCGTCCTCCCCTGCTGCTGCGTGTATCCGGTCTGCCCAGTGGTCTGACGGGTTGTCTGACGGGTGCTTTGATCCGGGGTCTGCCCGGTCTGACGGCTTTGCTTGGAGCTGCTGCCGACAATAACAGCTTCCAGTTCGGCCACCATATTCTCCATTTCCGTCGCCTGGGAAGAGAGTTCCTCTGCGGCACTTGCGGATTCCTCGGAATCCGCGGCGTTCTGCTGCACCACCTTGTCCATCTCGGAGACCGCGGTGTTTACCTGGTCGATGCCCTGGGCCTGCTCCTTGGAGGCTGCGGCAATCTCGGAAATCAGCGTGTTTACCTTGCCGGAGCTTTCCTTGATGGATTTCAACTGGGTCGCCACCTCTTCGGCCACGTTAACGCCGTTATTGGCGTTTTCCTGGGATTTCTCGATAAGCTGGGAAGTGTTCTGGGCGGCCTCCGCACTTCGCTGGGCGAGGTTCCGCACCTCCTCGGCGACCACGGCAAATCCCTTGCCCGCTTCTCCGGCGCGCGCAGCTTCCACGGCTGCGTTAAGTGCAAGGAGATTGGTCTGGAAGGCGATGTCGTCAATGGTCTTTATAATTTTCGAGGTCTCATTGGACGACTCCTTGATCTCGTTGATCGCCGCATTCATGCGCTCCATGGAAGAAACCCCGTTTTCGACCACCTTGGCGGTCTCTTTGACTGCACTGTCGGCCTGCTCCGCATTCTCCGAATTCTGCCGGGTCTGGGAGGCCATCTCCTCCAGCGAAGAAGAGGTTTCCTCGATACTGGATGCCTGCTCGCTGGAGCCCTCCGCCAGGGACTGACTGGTGGAAGCCACCTGGCTGGAGGCGGAGGCCACCTGCTCGGAGCTTTTGTTCAATCCCTGCACGATATTCATCACCCGGCGGCTGAGACTGTTGCCGAAAAATATTACCACAACCAAAGTGACAGCCAAAAATGCGATTGTCATCACCGTTATGAAGTTGCGGATGGCATTGGCCGTGCCCATGAAATCATCCACCGTCTGGGTGGTCACAACGCTCCAGCCGGTAAGCGCCACAGGGGCAAACGCGCCGATTTTTTTGTCTCCTTTATAGACGTAGCGTTCCACGCCGGTTTTGCCGGCCAGCGCGGCTTGGGTGATTTCCTCCATACCCTGTAAATCATTAATATTGATTTCCAGAATCAGGTCATCGTTGGGATGCACAATGGTTCTCCCATTCTGATCCACCATAAAAGGATACCCGGTTTTGCCGATCTTCACCGAGGTGATCTTTTCCGCGAGAAAATCAATCTTGGCCACTGTGACCAGGGCGCCGGCAAAATGGCCGCCTTGGCCGTTGACCGGAGCAGCCACCGTCATCACGGGCTTGCCGGTCACCTTGGATTTCACAGGGGTCCCGACCAGGGCCTCTCCCCCCTTGACTTTCTGGAAATACGGACGATCTGCAATGGAGACATCCTTATATGCCCCGTCATTGCCATCCGCATAAATGTTGCCGTCGGGGCCCACCAGAAAAATGCCCTCATAGTCCTCCCCGATCGCTTCCATGATATCGGTAAGCCGTGCGTCCAGGGACTCGACTGCATCCCCGGCCTGCCTGGCACCCTTTTCCGCAACCGTCTCCGCACCGTCCCGGATCCTTTGATTCGAACTGATTCCCTCGACAAGCTTCACCTCTTCCTGCAGGACCAGCTGTGTCATGTCAGAGAGATCTTTTGACAGATTGAGCACCTGCTCCCTGCCCAGGTGTGCCAGAGCCCCCGAAGACTTGGTTACGGCAAAATAGCCGACCGCCAGCAAGGGAATCAAGACCGCCAGGGCGCCCCCGGCGATCAACTTGAACCGCAGTGACTTTGCTTTCATCCTACCTCCTGTTTTTTTCCTTTTTGCGCCTAAAAATCCTGTTGCTCCCCGGATTTCCGTCCGCGGCGGGAAATCCGGGAGCGACACCCAAAATTTTTTATACCCAAAATAACCGGCACAGCAGCCCGGTTATGGTTTCATTAAAGCTACTCATCGGCCGCAGAAAAAAAGTCTTTAACTCTGTTAAACCAGATTTTGCCCGGGGTTGATAAAGCGGCAAAAGCCCGCTATGGTTTCTATGATGCAACAAACAAGAAATCCGGGACTTTCCCCTTTGGCGCCGGGAGATCTATCTGATGCGACAACCTTCTCTGCCGCAACACCAAAATCGCAGACCCGATAAGAGCGTTTGGAACCGCTTTCTTCTTTGCAGCATGCCGGTGCTGCTCTTTATCATTTTTGTTTTGCTCTTTGGCAAAGCGGCAACGGGCCAGGAGCGCGAGGCGGCCGGAGCAGACGCCCCGGCTGCCTCCGCCGAAACCGGGGAGCCCCTTGTCATCTCCCAGGAAAACCTCCATCAACTGGTGCAGACCCTGGAGAGCCAACCGGAGCGGAAAGCCTTTATCCAAAAACTCAAAGCCCTTGCAGCAGCCGCCGGCAGGAGGGAGGCTGTGCAACCCGGCGCAAAAGCCCCGCCAGAACAGGGACTGGTCGATAAAACAGGCAGCTGGTTCGCAGGCAAATTCCGGGCATTACAGCGAATGACCCGTTCGCCGGAGGGCCTGGTCAAGCTGCTCAAACGGGGCTTTCTCTCCCTGCTGATAATCTTCTTTGCCGGCCTGGCCTGGTTTTATCTGCACCGCAAATTGTATGCACGCATCGCATTCGGTTTTCCTGTAAGGCTTTTGTTCAACAGCGTCATCGGGGTGACAGGCATCCTCCTGTTGCTTCAGGCATGGGGGATGGATCCGGCCGCTCTCATCATGAGCCCGTTCGGAAGAGGCGTCGCCGGCTCCGTGCTCACGGTAGCAGCCATTCTCATCGCGGGACTTGCAGTCTGGGAAGTCGTCAACGCCTACATCACGAAACGGGCCAATGCCCTTGACGCCAGTTCGGATTCCGAACGCAGGGCGCAAACCCTCTTCCCGCTTTTGCGCAACATCGCGCGTGTGGTGATTATCGTTGTCTGCACCCTGATCATTCTTCCGGAATTGGGGATCAATATTGCCCCCCTGGTGGCAGGAGCCGGTATCGCCGGTATCGCTATAGGCTTTGGAGCGCAGACCCTTGTCAAGGACCTGATCAACGGTTTTCTGATCCTGGTGGAAAATGCCATCAATATCGGCGACTGGGTGATACTTGGCGGCCATGACGGCCAGGTGGAGGGCATGACGATCCGCAATGTCCGCCTGCGCGACATCTACGGCAATGTTTCCATGGTTCCGTGGAGCAGCGTGGAAACGGTTACAAACCAGACAAAGAGCTTCGGGTATGCCGTGGTGGAGCCGGGGGTCGCCTATCGGGAAAATATTGACGAGGTCATCGGAGTAGTCAAGCAGGTGGCTGCGGAAATGCGGGCGGATCCCGCTATCAGCAGAGACATTCTCAGCGACCTGCAGATCCTGGGACTGATTGAACTCGGGGATTCGGCTGTGGTTGTGCGCACCCGCTTTAAAACAACACCCTTCAAGCGATGGTTCCTGGAACGCGATTTCCGCCGCAGGCTGAAAAACCGGTTCGATGAGCTGGGCATTGAAATCCCCTTTCCCCACAGCACGATCTATTTCGGGGAGAACAAATCCGGAACCGCCCCGCCGGCCCGAATCAATATAGAAAAAGACGCAACATAGCCAAGCCTTCAAAGAAAACGGCGCATCCGCGAAGCGGAAAACGGCCTGCCGTGAGCTGGATAAATTTTCGTTGCACCGGCTTCCAGCAGCCTTTTCCAGCTGTCCCTGACCGCTTCCATGTCTTCAGCGAAGATGGGCGGCCCCGGGTTGAGACGCAGGGGCGGGGCGTTCATGGCCAAATCCCCGACAAAGGCTTCGCCGGAACTCAGGACAACACTGACAGATCCCGGGGAATGCCCGGGAGTGGGAAGGATTTTCCCGTCAATCCCGAACGGGACAAGGGAGAACGGGGCATCCTCCAACACAACATCCACTTTGGCCGGGGGCAAATCCACGAGGGGAACCAAGGGCCTGATGATTGCGGCAAGAACTCTCCCCCAGGGCGTCACTGCCGGAGGCAGGGGCTTGAGAGCCCTTTCCAGCCATTCTCTCTCCTTTTCATGCATGACGATTTTAGCTCCGGTAATATCCTGAATGGATTTTGCCGAGCCGGCATGGTCCCAGTGGCCGTGGGTCAGGATGAGCAGCCCGATATCCGCCGGCCTGGCGGAAGCTTTCTGAATGCCTTTGCGAAACGCCTTCGCCTTTCCGGGGGGGCCGGCATCGATCATGACGGTCCCCTCTCCCTTAATCATATAGCCCCGATCAAAACCCAGGGGGATTGGATAAATATCCATCTGCATCGTCTTCATCCTCCTCTATACTGCCTGTCCGGGTTGCTGCAGCCGACTGCCAGAATACAGCCTATCACCTGATCAGGGGGGCGGGCAAGCGGGTGCTGGTTTTTCCCGGGAAGCGCTCCCTTTCGAGCCCAAACACCCCGCCTCCTGCCTTGCTCGGGATTCCGACAGCAGACGGGGCTTGAACTTTTTCCCCTGCCATTTCATAATTATTTTTCCGGATGCTTTAGATGCAGCCGCCGCCGATTGCCCGCGGCAACGATTGAAAATATTGCAGGCAGGGACAGCGAAATGGACCGGCCGGAGCGTATTTCCTCGCAGCAGGACATATTTTCGCGAAAAAAAGTGGGGCTTGCCCTTGGGGGCGGAGCGGTTTTGGGGGCCGCCCATATCGGGGTTCTCAAGGCATTTGCCGAATTGGGCATCCAAATCCATTGTATTACCGGGGCCAGCGTGGGAGCCGTGGTGGCCACGCTCCATGCATTCGGCATCCCTTTGTCCGAGATGGAACATTTTGCCCTGCACCTGAAATGGCCGGACTCGACGCGTCTGCACATTTCCAAAATGGGACTGCTCTCCAACGAGGCGCTCGGCCGCATGATTCAGGGCAGGCTGGGCAATGCCGGCATTCAGGAGGCATCAATCCCGCTGGCCATCCCGGCAACCGACATTGAATCCGGCGAAAAACTGGTTTTCACCTCGGGTGATATCAAGACCGCGATTATGGCCAGCACCTGTGTTCCGGGCATTTTTGTCCCCGTAGAGCTGCACGGCCGCATGCTGGTGGACGGCGGTCTCCTTGAAAATGTGCCGCTGTCGCTGCTGAGCGGACTCGGCGCGGATTTTCGGGTCGGCGTGGATCTGACCGCCCGCCGGGAATTCCCCCGGCCGGACCATATGATAGACGTGATCGGCAACGCCATTGAGATGGCCCTGGCCTGCTCGACCCGAATCCAGACAAAAGCGGCGGATCTTCTTATATGTCCGGATTTAAGCGGCTACTCCTTCGTCGGCACCGGCCATGTGGATGAATTGATCCGGAAAGGCTATGACGCTGCATTGGCGGCACTTTCCCCTTGAGGGCAGCGATTTCCCCGAAAATGAACCACCGGCAGTTCCTTCTTCCCGGGAATCTGCCGCTTTTTTGGCTCATCTGCCGGAACTTCGGTTTTTGCCTCCTTGCCTGCATACACGCCCGTCAAGTAATGCAGGGCGACATGGCGCTTTCCGGATTCCGCAGGCGCTTGCCGAAGGAGTTATTTTGGGCATTTGCACAAGGCAGGAGTCCGGTTATATTATAAATATAGCCGCAAAACAAATTTTCACGCTTCTAATCAAAGCTTCTGCCCACAGCGCCGGAGAGTTGCCATGCCTGTCAGAATTACCGTGTTGGGAGCCGGTCCCGGAGGTTTGTTTGCAGCCGTTCGGGCGGCCCAGTTGCATGCCGAGGTAACGATTGTAGAAGCCGATGCCCTCGGGGGGACCTGCTTGAACCGGGGCTGCATCCCCTCCAAAGTAATGCGGGAGGCCGGAGCGCTGATGCAGGAATGCCAGCGTTTCGGCAAATTCGGTATAAACCTGCCCGGCTCCCCCGAAATTGACATGGCCCGCTTAAGCGCCCGCCGGCGGGAAGTGGTCTCCGCCCAGGCCAAAGGAGTCGCCCGTATCCTGGAAAAGCACGGTGTCCGATTGGTCGAGGGAACCGCTTACATCAAGGGTCCCCAAGAGCTCACCGTGGAGCACAAGGATGGAAGCTTGCAAACCATTGAATGGGACCGGCTGATTATTGCCGCCGGCTCCGGCCCACGGGAGCTGCCCCATATTCCTTTTGACGGCGAGCAGATCATCTCCAGCACAGAGGCCCTTTCCCTGGAAAGCGTTCCGGAGTCGGTCGTGATTGCCGGCGGTGGTGTAATCGGCTGCGAGTTTGCCACCATCTTTTCCACACTGGGCAGCAGGGTAAGCCTTGTGGAAGCCATGGAAAGGCTTTTGCCCCTGCCCCTTGTAGACGAGACCTGCTCCAAAACCCTGCTGCGGGAGTTCAAGAAACAAAAGATCAAATGCTACCTGGGGCGGGCCGTGGATTCGGTCCAGAAATCAGGGCACTATCTGGATGTAACGATCGGTGATTCACCGCTTCAGCCGCAACCGGAACCTCCGCCTGCGGTGGTGGAATCAGCGGAAAAGCTGCTGGTCTGCATCGGGCGGTCGCCCATGCTGTCCGGACTGGGCCTGGAAAACCTTTCCATAGAGACTGATTCGCAGGGATGGATCCAGGCAAACTCACGGATGGAGACCTCGGCTAAAAATGTTTATGCCGTAGGAGACGTTCTGGGCCCTTCAAAGCTGATGCTTGCCTATGTCGCTTCCAAGGAAGGAATCACTGCTGCGGAAAATGCCGTGGGAGAAGACCGGGAAATGCGTTATGAGGCCGTTCCCAACGTGGTCTTCACCCTGCCGGAAGTAGCCAATGTCGGCATTACCAGGCAACAGGCGGAGAAGGAGGGATATGCCGCGGGATCGGAGACGGTTCTGTTCCGAAGCCTCGGCAAGCCGCAGGTGACCGGCAATATTAACGGTCAGGCCCAGGTGGTTTTTGATACACGGAGCGAACAGATGCTGGGGGTGCACATCGTCGGTCCCAAAGCAACCGACCTCATACCGGAGGCTACTCTGGCCGTGAACAGCCACGCCACGGTACGCGATGTAGCACAAACCATGCATGGCCATCCGACCCATGCGGAAATCATGGAAGAGCTGGCGGCCAAGGCCATTGGACGCGAAATTTACGGGTAAAGGAAGGTTTGCAATGGCACAGCAGCCCAAGCAGACACCGCTTTTTGACAGGCATCGGCAGCTTGGTGCCAACCTCGCCGTTTTCGGCGGCTACACCATGCCCCTCTGGTATCCCCCCGGCGCCAAGACCGAACACCTGGCAGTGATCGGCAAGGCGGGATTATTTGATACCAGCCACATGGCCGCTATCCGGGTAACCGGCTCCCGGGCACTGGAGCTGCTCCAGTATTGCTGCACCAGGGACCTGGAGCGCTGTTTTGGCAGAGAAAAGCGTCCCCTTTCGCCCGGAGCGGCTGCATACGGTGCCTACCTCAACGAATCCGGCGGGGTGCTTGACGACACCCTGATCTACCAGCTGGCCCCCCGGGACTATCTCTCGGTGGTCAACGCCGGACAGGGGGGCAGCCTGGCTGCTCATTTAAGCCAAAACGCCGGCAGCCGCGATGTTTCCGTAATTGACCTGACCGACAGACTGGGAAAAATCGACCTGCAGGGGCCTGCCTCAGTCGGCATTCTCATGAAGACCCTGGAAAACGCCCGGGAAGTGCTAAGCGGGCTCTCCTACTTTAACTTCAAGGCCGATCCGGAAATTTTTTCCGGATCCAGCGCCCCGTTGCGCCTGAAAAACAATATTCCCCTCATGCTCTCGCGCAGCGGCTATACCGGGGAGATCGGATTCGAACTGTTTCTCCGCCCGGATGACCTGGCGGCGACCTGGGATCTTCTGCTTGCGGCAGGTGAGAGCGAAGGGGTGATCCCCTGCGGTCTGGCCGCCCGGGATTCCCTGCGTACCGGGGCCGTCCTGCCCCTGTCCCACCAGGATATCGGAGACTGGCCCTTTATCCATCACCCCTGGCATGTAGCCCTTCCCTTCACATCCGAGGGCAATGATTTCACAAAAGACTTCATCGGAAGCCGAGCGCTTCTCGAGCTTGAACAGCCCTGCTACACATCTCCCTTTGTGGGCTACGATCTTCGGAAAATCACGGTTTCAGAAGCTCAGCCGCCGGAGGTTCTCGATGCGGAGGAGCAGCCCGTCGGCACTGTACTGACCTGTGTTACCGATATGGCCATCGGCCGCTGCAGCGATACCATCTACAGCATAAGCAGCCCCGGCAGGCCGGAGGATTTTGAACCGCGGGGGCTGTGCTGCGGATTCGTGAGACTGGGGAGGCCGCCGGAGACCGGTGAAGTCGTATCCCTCAAAGACGGCCGAAGGACAATCAACGTGGAACTGACCCGCAATATCCGCCCGGACCGCAGCGCAGGGCGGGACATTAACAAGATGATAGAGGAGTTGTCATGAAACAAGTCGATGAATTGGTGTTGCCGGAGGACGTGGGGTTTACCGAAAACCACGAATGGGGAAGAAAGGAAGGCTCGGAGGTGGTTGCCGGTATATCCGATTATGCCCAGGAGGAACTGGGCGACATCGTCTTTGTGGAACTCCCCGAGATCGGACAGAGTTTCGGCAAAGGCGCCGAATTTGGCACCGTGGAATCCGTCAAGGCCGTAGCCGAGCTATACATGCCGGTTGGCGGGGAGATCACCGGTATTAACGAGGAACTGGAAAACCGGCCGGATCTGGTCAATGAAGACCCCTACGGCCGCGGCTGGCTGGTTACCATCAAGCCCGCGGATCCCGGGGAGATCAACACCCTGATGGATAAAACCGCTTATTACAATCTGCTGAAAGGACTTTAAGCATGCGCTACCTGCCTCATACCGATGCCGATGTTGCGGCCATGCTCGAGGCCATCGGGGCGGAGAGCCTGGATGATCTTTTTGCCAACATCCCGGAAGCCGCCCGCCGCAACGGTGAGATGGACCTGCCGCCGGCCATGAGCGAGTGGGAACTGCGCTCCTACATGGAATGTCTTGCCGCGGAATCCCCTCCCCTGAAACTGTTTGTGGGGGCAGGCAAGTATGACCATTTCCTCCCGGCAGCAACCGCCAGCCTGTTGGGGCGCTCCGAGCTGCTTACTTCCTACACGCCCTATCAGCCGGAGGTCAGCCAGGGAACGCTGCAGGCCATCTATGAATACCAAACCCTGACCGCCCGTCTGCTGGGGCTGGAAATCTCCAATGCCTCCATGTATGATGGTGCCTCGGCCCTGGCGGAATCCTTGCTGATGGCGACCCGCATCCGCAAGGCCGGCAGCGGGAAAATCGTTCTGTCCTCCCTGATCCATCCGGCCTACCGCCAGGTAGTGGAGACCTATTTCCGGCCCACCCCCTTTGAAATCACGACTTTGCCCGCACTGGAGGACGGGCGGACCAATGCAGCGGCCCTGGCGGAGATGAGCGATGTGGCCGCCGTGGCAGTCCAGTCCCCCAATTTTTTCGGCTGCATGGAGGATCTTGAGACCATCGGCTCGCTTGCCGGGCAGGCGGAGACGATGTTTGTCGCCTGCTTTACCGAACCACTGGCATACGGGCTTTACCAGCCGCCGGGCGCTTATGGTGCAGCCATTGCATGCGGAGAAGGCGGCAGCTTGGGCCTTCCTCCTTCCTATGGCGGCCCCGGCCTGGGGATGATGGCCACGAAAAAAGATTACGTACGCAGCATGCCGGGACGCCTGGTGGGCAAAACCACAGACGCCGACGGCAAAGAAGGCTATGTCCTGACCCTTGCCACCCGGGAACAGCATATCCGCCGGGCCAGGGCCACCTCCAACATCTGTACCAACAGCAACCTCTGCTCGGTTGCCGCCGCCATTTACATGGCCTGCCTGGGGAAAACCGGATTCCGGGAGCTGGCCCGCCTGAACTACGACAAAACCGAGTACCTGAAGCAGCAACTGCGCCAGGCCGGCGTCTGCCTTCCATTTACCGCTCCGAGCTTCAACGAGTTCGTGGCGGAACTGCCCCCCGGCTTCGAGCGCAAATACGCAGAACTTGCAGCCTCCCGTAAAATTGTGGCGGGCCTTCCGCTGGCCGGCTGGTACCCGGAACTGGCCAATCACTACCTCTTATGCGTTACGGAAAAAATCAGCCGGGAAGACATGGACCTACTGGTAAGAGAGGTGTCTGAATGAAACCGTCAAAGGCAACCACCGGTTTGAAATGGGAAGAGCCTCTGTTATGGGAACGGGGCCAGAGCGGCCGCAGCGCTTTTTCGCTGCCGGAGCGCGATGTGAACAGGTTTGCCGTGGAATCCGGCCTGGAAAGACAGGGGCCGGATTTCCCGGATCTCAGCGAGCCTGAAGTGGTCCGCCACTATACCCGGCTTTCGCAATGGAATTACGGGGTGGACTCCGGCCTCTATCCCCTGGGCTCCTGTACCATGAAATACAACCCCAAACTCAATGAAGCCGTGGCCGCTCTGCCGGGTTTTGCCAATCCCCACCCCCTTGTACCGGAGGAGTACTGCCAGGGAGTGCTGCGGGTAATGGCGGAACTGGAACGCTACCTGGCCGAAATTACCGGCCTGGATGCTGTCAGTCTGCAGCCGGCTGCGGGCGCCCAGGGAGAGCTTACCGGCATGCTCCTGATCTACGCCTATCACCAGGCCAGGGGCAGGCCGCGCTCCAAACTGCTGGTGCCGGATACGGCCCACGGCACCAATCCGGCCAGCGCCAGGATCTGCGGGTATGAGCCGGTGGCC
>CAZWNV010000038.1:0-19561 GCA_964635265.1 uncultured Desulfobacteraceae bacterium | reverse complement strand
TCCGCGAGGGCGGCCGCACCGTAGGGGCCGGCGTTGTCAGTGAAATCATCGAATAACCTCCAGGGATGACACAGTAGGCTATGATAACCAATACGAAGATTCGAATTCGGCTGAGAGCATACGATCATAAACTGCTTGATCAATCCGCCCGGGATATCGTGGATACGGCCAGAAAAACGGGAGCCCGGATTGTCGGCCCCATTCCTCTGCCCACAAGGATTAACAAATACACCGTGCTGCGCTCTCCGCATGTGAACAAGAAATCCAGAGAGCAGTTTGAGGTCCGGACGCATAAACGCCTTCTGGATATTCAGGACCCGACGCAGCAGACTGTGGACGCATTGATGAAGCTTGATCTGTCGCCGGGAGTGGACGTCGATATCAAACTGTAGACAGAATTTGGTGGCGGTTATGAGTAACGGGATTATAGGCAAAAAGCTGGGGATGACCTCCATGTTCGCCCATGACGGGCGCTATCTGCCGGTCACGGTGATCGAGGCCGGGCCGTGTACGGTCACTCAGATCAAGACAAAGGCAACCGACGGCTATGATGCGCTGCAGCTGGGTTTCGGAGAGAAGAAGAAAAAGCGGGTCACGCAGCCCCTGCAGGGACATTTTGCCAAAAGCGGCGACAAGTGCTATTCCCATGTCTGCGAATTTCGCGTGGACAATCCGGAAGCCTTCGAACTCGGCCAGCAGGTGAATCTGGACATGTTTGCTGTCGGCGATCGCATCGAGGTCTCGGGCACCACCAAGGGCCGGGGATTTGCCGGTGTGATCAAGCGGCACGGCTTCCATCGCGGGCCGAAAACCCATGGCAACCGGAATTACCGTCTGCCGGGCTCGATAGGCATGAGCGCCTGGCCTTCCAAGGTGGCCAAGGGAAAAAAGCTTCCCGGGCGCTACGGCACCGCGCGCCAGACTGTAAAAAATCTGGAGGTTGTCGATATACGGCCCGAGGACAACCTGATCCTTGTCAAGGGGGCTGTTCCGGGGCCGGCAAGCGGCACGCTGCGCATCAGAAAACGGCGTTAAACGGGCATTTCATCAGAACTGCAGGAATGAGGCAAACCATGGCTGTCGTTGAAGTCAAAGATATAGAGGGAGGCAGGGTCTCCGAGGTCGAGCTGCCTGACAGCATATTCAATGTGTCGGTAAAAAAGTGTGTGCTCCATGATGCGGCGCGGATGCAGCTGGCGGCCAGAAGACGGGGCACCGCATCGGTCAAGCGCCGTTCGGATGTCAAGGGGAGCGGCTCCAAGATGTTCCGGCAGAAGGGAACCGGCCGGGCCCGCCGGGGTGACATTAAAACACCGATTTTAAGAGGCGGCGGGGTGGCCTTTGGTCCTGAGCCCCGGTCTTACGGGTTCAAGCTTCCCAAGAAGGTGCGCCGGCTTGCCCTGAAAATGGCGATCAGCAGCAAACTGCAGGCCGATTCGCTGATTGTGCTTGACAAGTTTGAACTCCAGGAGATAAAGACCAAAACCGTTGCTAAGGCGGTTGCCGCGCTCAACCTGGAGAAGCCGCTGATCGTTGTGGACAAGGAGGACAGGGAGCTGGAGCTTTCGGCAAGAAACATCCCCGGCGTGAAAGTTCTGCGCGTGGAAGGCCTGAATGTGTATGATATCCTCAATCATGAGCATCTGGTGCTCCTGGAGCCTTCCATTAAGCTGATCGAAGGGAGGCTTGCGGCATGATATCCTATGAAATCATAAAGGCGCCGATTGACACGGAAAAGACCGATATTCAGAAAGAGCAGAACAACAAGGTCTCTTTCGAGGTGGATCCCGCGGCCAACCGGGTGGAAATCCGCAAGGCGGTGGAGCAGATATTCGATGTCAGGGTCAAGTCCGTCCGCACCATGCATGTCAAGGGCAAAGTCAAGCAGCGGGGACGCATCGTCGGGCAGCAGAAAAACTGGAAAAAGGCCATTGTCACACTAATGCCCGGCAGCCGGATCACTTTTTTCGAAGGCGTTTAAGCGAGGAGAGGACAAATGGCATTGAAGCGAGTCAAACCCACATCCCAGGGGCGCCGGTTCCAGGAATATCCCACGTTTGAGGAAATTACCCGGACCAAGCCGGAGAAGTCGCTGGTGCGCACCATAAAGAAATCCGGGGGGAGAAATTCCTACGGCCGGATGACCATGCGTTACCGGGGAGGGGGGCATAAGCGCCAGTACCGCCTGATCGATTTCAAACGGGAAAAGGATGGAGTCCCCGCAAAGGTGGCCACCATTGAATACGATCCCAACCGCTCGGCCCGGATCGCACTGCTGCATTATGCCGACGGCGAAAAGCGCTATATCCTGGCGCCTGTAAAAGTTCGCGTCGGCGATACACTGATGTCTGGGCCGGAAGCGGAAATCCGCCCGGGAAACGCGCTTCCGCTGCGCAATATCCCGCTGGGCACCCAGATTCACAACATCGAGCTGCGGGCAGGCCGGGGCGGACAAATGGTAAAAAGCGCCGGCGGCTATGCGCAGTTGACAGCCAAGGAGGGAAAGTATGCAACCGTTCGGCTGCCCTCCGGCGAGGTTCGCATGGTGCTGCAGAGCTGCCGGGCAAGTATCGGGCAGATCGGCAACGTGGAGCATGTGAATATCTCCCTCGGCAAGGCCGGCCGCACGCGGATGCTGGGGAGACGGCCCAAGGTCCGGGGAGTTGTGAAAAACCCCGTGGATCATCCCATGGGCGGCGGAGAAGGACGGTCCTCCGGCGGACGCCATCCCTGTACGCCATGGGGCAGGCCGACAAAGGGCCTGCGAACACGGAGCAGGAAAAAGAGCGATCGCCTGATCGTCAAACGCCGAAAGAAGCGATAAGGATGCATCTGAATCCATTAATAGCATCAGGAGCAGGGAAGGTATGCCGCGTTCAATAAAAAAAGGGCCTTACATAGAGCCCAAGTTGTTCCACAAAGTCAATGAAGCCCAGGAATCCAGGAGTACGAAAGTGATCAAGACCTGGTCCCGCCGATCCACCATTGTTCCCGAGATGGTGGGGCTTACGCTTGCGGTGCACAATGGCAAAAAATTCGTTCCGGTCTTTATATCAGAGAACATGGTTGGGCATAAACTCGGCGAGTTTTCACCGACGCGGATTTTCTACGGGCATGCCGGCGACAAGAAAACAAAAATGAAACGATAACCTCATATACTGGTTAGGATGTCGGAAAATGGAGGCACGGGCGACAGGCAAATACATGCGCATATCCCCCCAGAAGGTGCGGCGAATCGTAGGTACCGTCAAGGGCCAGCCGGTTGAGGCGGGATTGAACCGATTGAAGTTCATGCCCCAGAAGGCGTCCGGTGTGGTGGAGAAAATTCTTCGCTCAGCAGTTGCCAACGCCGATCAACAAGGGGACATGGACGTGGATGCGTTGCTGATCAAAAATATTATTGTCAATGAGGGGCCCATGCTGAAGCGGTTCCGGGCAAGGGCCAGAGGCCGGGCGACGCGGATACTGAAGCGAACAAGCCATATAACCGTGATTGTTGCCGAAGGGTAAAAAAGGAGGAGAGTTGGGTCAAAAAGTCAATCCTATTGGTATGCGGCTGGGGATTGTACGCACCTGGGGGTCGCGTTGGTATGCGGGAAAAGACTACCCCCAGTACGTCCTGGAGGATTATAAGCTGCGCAGCTTTTTGAAGAAGCGGCTCTATCATGCCGGTGTTTCAAAGATTGATATCGAACGCTCCTCCAGGCGGGTCAAACTCCGTATCTATGCTGCACGCCCCGGAATCATTATCGGAAAAAAAGGCGCAGAGATCGAGGCGTTAAAGAAGGATCTGGAAAAAATGGTCTCCAACGAAGTCCTGGTGGATATCCAGGAGGTTCGCAAGCCGGAGATCGACGCCCAGCTTGTCGCGGAGAATGTCGCCAATCAGCTGGTCCGCCGCGTGGCCTTCCGCCGGGCAATGAAGCGGGCGGTGGCCTCCGCCATGCGCTTCGGGGCCCAGGGAATCAAGATTATCTGTTCCGGCCGCCTGGGCGGAGCGGAGATGGCCCGGGTGGAATGGTACAAGGAAGGCCGGATTCCCCTGCATACCCTTCGCGCGGATATTGACTACGGATTCACCAATGCCAACACCACCTACGGAACAATCGGCGTAAAGGTATATATTTTCAAGGGCGAGATTTTGAGCGACGATCAAATGGCCACAGATGGTCAGTAATACGAGGAGAATGAGATAGATGCTGAGCCCCAAAAGAGTAAAATTCCGCAAAAAGCAGAAGGGCCGGATGAAAGGCAAGGCGTACCGGGGGTCGCGGCTGAATTTCGGTGATTTTGGCCTGCAGGCGACTGAGTGCGGAACGATTTCTTCAAGGCAGATCGAGGCGGCCCGTATTGCCATGACCCGCCGGGTAAAAAGGGGCGGTAAGATGTGGATTCGGATTTTTCCGGACAAGCCCTATACCAGCAAGCCGGCCGAGGTCCGAATGGGCAAAGGAAAAGGCGCCCCGGAGGGGTGGGTGGCCGTAATCAAGCCCGGCCGCGTTTTGTATGAAATGGAGGGCGTCCCCCGCGACCTGGCTTACGAGGCCTTGCGGCTGGCTGCGCACAAGCTCCCGATCAAGACCAAGTTTGTGGAAAGGAGCGATACGTAATGGATGCCAAGCAGATTCGAGAGTTAAGCAGTGAGGAACTGGAGAAGAAACTGCAGGATACGATTGAATCCCTTTTTAACCTGCGCTTCCAGCACCAGACCGGCCAGCTGGAAAACCCGCGGCGGCTCCGGCAGGTCAAACGAGATATTGCCCGGCTTCGGACGGTGAAACGGGAATTCGAATTAAACATCAGATAAACGGTATATGAGTCATGGCAGATAAAGAAAGAGGCAAACGCAGACAGCTGGTCGGAACTGTTTTGAGCAACAAGGCGGACAAAACGGTCACGGTTCGGGTGGATCGCTACGTCATTCATCCGGTCTACAAGAAATATCTGCGCAGACGCGCGAAATATGCCGCCCATGATGCGCATAATGCCTGCAGTAAAGGTGACTTGGTGCGGCTTACGGAATCCAGGCCGTTGAGCCGGCGCAAGCGGTGGCGGGTGAGCCAGATAATCGAAAAAGCGGTTTGATGATTAGGGGATAAAAAATGATACAGGCGGAAACAAGGTTGTCTGTTGCGGATAACTCGGGCGCAAAGGAGGTCTCCTGCATCAAGGTGCTGGGTGGCTCCAGGCGCCGCTATGCCAGCATCGGGGATATCATCGTGGTCTCGGTCAAGGTTGCGATGCCGAATTCGCGGGTGAAAAAAGGCGACGTCCTCAAGGCGGTGGTGGTACGGACAAAAAAGGAGATTTCCCGCCCTGACGGCTCCTTTATCCGGTTTGATGAAAACTCTGCGGTATTGATTAACGCCCAGCGCGAACCTGTCGGGACACGCATATTCGGACCGGTGGCCAGGGAGCTTCGCGCCCAGCGGTTTATGAAGATTATTTCGCTGGCACCCGAGGTGCTCTAAGTGTTGGAGAGGCCAGATATGAGTACGGAAAAGAGCAAGATCAAGATACGGATCAGGAAAAATGACAAAGTCAAAGTGATCGCCGGTAAAGACAAGGGAAAAATCGGCAAGGTCCTTGATGTCTACCCCGATAAACATCGCATCCTGGTGGAAAACGCCAATATCGTCAAGCGGCATACCCGCCCCAGTGCACAGAACAAGCAGGGCGGTATTGTGGAAGGGGAGGCCGCCATCAACTGGTCCAATGTGATGCTGGTCTGCAACAAGTGCATGTCCCCTGTTCGGATCAAGATGCACCAGCTCGAAGACGGCAAGCGGGTCCGGATCTGCCGCAAATGCAACGAAATCATTGATGCATCGTAGCTCTAGCAAGCAGCGATCACCGGAGGAATACGGCGATGTCAAACAGAGAATATTATCAGAACGAGGTGGTCCCGTCGCTTATTGAGACCTATGCCTACAAGAACCGGCTGCAGGTGCCAAAGCTGGAAAAAATTGTAGTGAACATGGGTCTTGGGGAGGCGATTCAAAATATCAAGATCCTGGACTCGGCCCGGCAGGAGCTTATGGAGATAACCGGGCAGGCTCCCGTGATCACCCGGGCGAAAAAGTCGGTTGCAGCCTTTAAAGTGCGCGAGGGTATGCCGATCGGGTGCATGGTGACCCTGCGGCGGCAGCGGATGTATGATTTTTTCAATAAGCTGGTGAATTTTTCGCTCCCCCGTGTCCGGGATTTCCGCGGAGTCTCCGGAAAAGCTTTTGACGGACACGGCAATTACACCCTGGGCATTAAGGAACAGCTGATCTTTCCGGAAATCGATTATGACAAAATCGAGACCTTTAAAGGCATGAACATCACCATTGTCACCTCTGCCAAGAGCAACGAGGAGGGCAGGGAACTGCTGAGACTCATGGGCATGCCCTTTCGAAACTAGGACGGGAAACTGGAAACTAGCGGATAAAAACTGGCATAAAGGCATACTGTTTTTCCCCGGCTGCGGCAGCTGGACCGGGGGAGCGGACAGGGAAAAATCCGAAGGAGGAGAGTTTGGCAAGAAAAGCGCTCAGAGAAAAAGCGGCCAAAAAACCCAAATTTGCGGTCCGGCGGCATAACCGGTGCCCCATTTGCGGGCGCCCCAGAGGCTATCTACGGAAGTTTGGGATCTGCCGGCTCTGTTTTCGAAAATTTGCTTCAGAAGGACTTCTTCCGGGCGTGCAAAAGTCAAGCTGGTAGTCAGGGCGGATTTGGCGCGAGGAAAAACGATACTTAACAGGGTAACAGCACGGAGATACATCCATGACAATGAGTGATCCAATTGCGGATATGCTGACCCGGATTCGCAATGCCGGGCAGGCCCGTCATTCCAGTACGGATATGCCGGGCTCGAACATGAAGGCCGCCGTGGCAAAGCTTCTGAAGGAAGAGGGCTTTATCCGGAACTATAAGTTCATCAAGGATAATAAACAGGGAATTATCCGTATTTACCTGAAATACGACAACCAGAACCAGCATGTGATTTACGGACTTCAGCGGGTAAGCAAGCCGAGTCGGCGGGTCTATTCCGGCAGCAAGGAAATCCGGCCGGTATTAAAGGGACTTGGCATCTCTGTACTGTCCACCTCGAAGGGCCTTATGACAGACAAGCAGGCAAGAAATGCCAATATCGGCGGTGAAGTCCTCTGCAATATCTGGTAGGCAAGGAGAGAGCCATGTCTCGAGTCGGGAAAAAACCTATTCAAATACCGGAAAAAACGACGGTACAGTTCAATGACCGGGTATTGAGCGTTCAGGGGGAAAAAGGGACGCTGTCCATGACCGTACATCCGGATGCGGATATTGCTATCACGGAGTCCACGGTTACTGTCAGCGTGCGCCGCAATGACCAGAAGGCCAAAGCCATCTGGGGAATGACGCGGGCTCTTGCGGCCAATATGGTAACCGGCGTAAGCCAGGGCTTTCAAAAGGAGCTGGAAATTCACGGCGTCGGCTACCGGGCGGAGTTAAAGGACAACGGCCTGGAACTGTACCTGGGGTACTCGAACCCGGTCTGGTTTCCGCTTCCTGAGGGCATATCGGCAACCGTGGAAAAAAATGTCATCCGGCTGTCCGGCATCAACAAGGAGTTGCTGGGCTACACAGCCTCTTCCATCCGGCAGTTACGACCTCCGGAGCCCTACAAGGGAAAAGGGGTCAAGTACGTGGACGAGCTGATTCAACGCAAGGCCGGCAAGACAGCGAAATAGCAACACATTAACGGCTTTTGGGATAAAGGTTTACGCATATGGGTTCACCACAACGCAGAAACGAGCTGCGCAAAAAGCGGCAGAAACGCATCCGCCACCGCCTGTCCGGCACCTCGGAGAGGCCGCGGCTTAGCATTTTTCGGAGTCTGAAACATATATATGCCCAGGTCATTGACGACACCCGGGGGGTAACGCTTGTTTCGGCCTCCACGATGGAGGCGGATGTACGAGAGGGCCAGGCGTTTGACAACAAGACCGCAGCGGCGCATTTTGTCGGCAGGAAAGTGGGGGAGCGTGCTGCGGAAAAAGGTATTGGCGCCGTTGTTTTCGACCGCGGCGGCTTTAAGTACCACGGCCGGGTAAAGGCCGTCTCTGAAGGAGCTCGCGAGGCGGGCCTGGATTTTTAAGTTTAGACAAGGAGGCGTTGGCTTGCTCAAGAAGGAAACAGACGAGAATTTGTACATTGACAAGGTCGTGCATATCAGCCGGGTGGCCAAGGTCCACAAGGGGGGCCGCCGATTCAGCTTCAGCGCCATAGTTGTCATCGGTGACGGCCAGGGCGGCGTTGGATGCGCTCTGGGAAAAGCCCACGAAGTCCCGGAGGCCATTCGCAAGGGCCTGGAAAAAGCGAAAAAGAATATGGTTGTTGTACCTGTCGTCGATGGCACGATCCCATACGAGGTCACCGGCAGATTCGGCGCGGGCCGCGTTCTGCTCAAGCCTGCCTCCCCCGGAACCGGGGTTATTGCTGGCGGCGCGGTTCGTGCAGTCCTGGAGGCGGCAGGGGTTGAGAACATCCTGACCAAATGCCTGGGAACCAACAATCCCCATAACGTTGTCAAAGCCACGATTCAGGGGCTCCAAAGCCTGCAGAGCCGGGAGTCGGTGGCCGCCAAGCGGGGTCTGGAGCTTGAGGAGATATAGGACCGATGGCAGATACAGTCAAAGTCACGATGATCAAAAGCATGAACGGCCGGCCGGAGAAGCAGAGACGGGTTCTGCGCAGCATGGGCTTCGGCCGTATGCACCAGACGGTGGAACTTCCGGATAATCCGGCCACTCGCGGAATGATTGCCAAAGTAAATCATATGGTAAAGGTGGAGGAATAGGATGAGACTGCACGATTTGGCGCCGGCACCAGGCTCCAGAAAAAACCGGAAGCGCAAAGGCCGGGGGGTTGGATCCGGACTGGGCAAAACAGCCGGTCGGGGGACAAAAGGCCATAAAGCCCGTTCCGGAGGCGGCGTCCGTCCCGGTTTTGAAGGCGGTCAGATGCCGCTTCACCGAAGACTGCCGAAACGCGGCTTCAAGAACGTATTTCAGACGCCGGTGGAAATTATCAATGTCCGGGATCTCAACCGTTTTGCCAGCGGCTCTGTCATAGACCAGGAGGCGCTGCTCTCCGCCGGTCTGGTCACCCGCAGGGCAAGGCAGGTAAAGGTGCTGGGCCAGGGCGATATCCAGGTTCCTCTGACGCTTAAAGTCACGGCTGCCAGTAAGAGCGCCAGGGAGAAAATTGAAGCTGCTGGCGGCAGTGTAGAGGTGGGCTGACTATGGCAGTTTCCGGCGCCGCTGTTCCCAATATACTGAAAATCCCGGAACTCAAACGGCGTATCCTCGTCGTATTTGGTTTTTTGATTGTCTACCGGGTGGGTGTGCATATTCCGACGCCGGGCGTTAACGGTGACGCACTTGCGGAATTCTTCGCCCGCCACCAGGATACGATTTTCGGCATATTTGATATGTTCTCCGGCGGAGCGCTGGAACGCATGTCGGTCTTCGCACTGGGCATCATGCCCTACATCAGCGCCTCCATTATACTCCAGCTTTTGACGGTTGTCATTCCCCATCTGGAGCAGTTGTCAAAAGAGGGGGAACAGGGACGCCGCCAGATTACCCGGTATACCCGCTATGGTACCGTACTGCTGTCTTTTGTTCAGGGCTTTGGCATCAGCATCGGCCTTGAGAACATGACGGCCCCGGGGAGTATGCCGGTCGTAGTGGCCCCTGGCTGGGGGTTTCGGCTTATGACGGCCATTACCCTGACCGCCGGTACAGCATTTATCATGTGGATAGGCGAGCAGATCAGTGAGCGGGGGATCGGAAACGGCATATCGCTGATTATTTTCGCCGGTATTGTTGCAAGGATGCCGCAGGCTATCGGCAACTCCTTCCGCATGCTGTCCACCGGGGAGATGGGCATTTTCGCTGCTCTGCTGCTTATTGGCCTGATGATTGCGGTGATTGCCTTCATCAATTTCATGGAGCAGGGGCAGCGGCGGATTCCGGTGCAATATGCCAAGCGCGTTGTCGGCCGGCGGATGTACGGTGGCCAGAGCACCCACCTGCCGCTGAAGATCAACACGGCCGGTGTTATTCCGCCGATCTTTGCCTCTTCGCTCATCATGTTTCCGGCAACCATCGCCAGTTTCTTTGAAGGGGTCCCCTTTATGCAGAGCGTGGCATCCGCCATGGCTCCGGGTTCGCTCATTTATGAGTTGATCTATGTCGGCTTTATCGTCTTTTTCTGCTACTTTTACACGGCCATCACCTTTAATCCTTCGGATGTGGCAGAAAATATGAAAAAATACGGCGGCTATATCCCCGGCATACGTCCGGGAAAACGGACCGCGGACTATATTGACCGGGTTCTGACCCGCATTACCCTGGGGGGGGCCATCTATGTTTCTGCGGTCTGCGTGCTGCCCTCGATATTGATGACAAGATTCAATGTTCCCTTCTATTTCGGTGGTACGGCCCTGCTGATCGTGGTCGGCGTTGCAATGGATACGGTACAGCAGATCGAGTCGCACCTGATTACCCGCAACTATGAGGGATTTCTCAATACCGGAAAAGGGAAGAAATAGGGCTGCCGGGGCTGATAACAGGCAACAGGAGCGAATTGGATGGCAAAAGAAGAACCCATAAAGGTTCAGGGCACGGTTGTGGAAACATTGCCCAACGCAATGTTCAAGGTGGAACTGGAGAACAAGCACCAAATTCTTGCTCATATATCCGGCAAGATGCGGATGCATTTTATCAAGATCCTTCCGGGGGATACGGTAACCGTGGAACTCTCCCCCTATGATCTGACCCGGGGGCGGATTACGTATCGCTCCAAATAACAGATAAGATACGGTTTTTGCGAGGAAAAGGCTATGAGAGTCAGTGCGTCGGTGAAGAAAAGATGCCGCAATTGCAAGGTGATTAAACGCAAAGGGGTCGTGTGGGTGATCTGCACGAACAAGCGCCACAAACAGCGTCAGGGCTAAAGGAGGCAGGTTTTGGCAAGAATCGCTGGGGTTGATTTACCCAAAGGCAAGCCCGTTTTTATTGGGTTGACCTATATTTACGGCATTGGACAATCCACATCGCGGCAGATTTTGAGCCGCCTGGGTATTGATGAGATGCTTCGAACAGATGATTTGACCGATTCGGACATCAACGATATCCGCAAGGTCATTGACAATGACTGCAAGGTGGAAGGCGAGCTGCGCAATGAGGTGTCAATGAACATCAAGCGGCTGATGGACCTTGGAGGCTACCGCGGGCTGCGGCATCGCAAATCCCTCCCGGTCCGGGGCCAGCGCACCTCTACAAACGCCCGCACCCGGAAGGGACCGAAACGATCGGCTGTGAAGAAAAAGGGCGGAGCCAAGAAAAAGTAATCTTTTACTAGCAAGGGCGATACCATGGCTAAGGTGAAACGCACGCGGACGAAGAAAAAGGTCAAAAAAAATATTGAAAGCGGGGTTGTCCACATTCAATCCACGTTTAACAATACGATCATTACCATTACCGATCCCAATGGCAATGTGGTCTCCTGGTCCACCGCAGGGATGAATGGGTTCAAGGGCTCCCGCAAAAGCACGCCCTTTGCAGCCCAGCTGGCCTCCGAGGATGCCGCAAAAAAGGCCCGGGAGCACGGCATGCGAAATGTTGAAGTCTATGTAAAGGGACCCGGGCCCGGGCGCGAGTCCGCTCTCAAGGCATTGCAGGGAGTGGGCTTTACAGTTGTGATGATTAAGGACGTCACCCCGGTTCCCCATAACGGCTGCAAACCGAAAAAACGGCGGCGGGTATAGCACATTGCCCGTAGATGGGCGGGCACGCGGACCGTGCCGGAGAATTCCGGCATCGCGTGCATTGCCGGGCAAATGATAGAAGCCAGGCGCATGACAAGTTAAGGGAGGAAGCATTGTCACGATATAGAGAGTCAGTTTGTCGGATCTGCCGACGGGAGAATTTAAAACTCTATCTGAAAGGCGATCGTTGTTATTCCGACAAGTGTTCGTTTGATCGCCGCAGCTATCCGCCGGGACAGCACGGCCAGCGGCGCGGCGGCAAGATCTCCGATTACGGGGTCCAGCTCCGGGAAAAACAGAAAGTTAAACGCAGCTACGGGCTTTCTGAAAAACAGTTCCGGCTGGCCTTTGAAAAGGCCGATCAGAAAAAGGGTGTTACCGGTACTAATCTGCTGTTGGGGCTGGAATTGCGGCTGGATAACGTGGTCTACAGGCTCGGCCTTGCCAATTCGCGGCCCCAGGCGCGACAGTTGGTCCGTCACAGCCATTTTCTGGTCAATGGCCGCAAAGTCAATATCCCCTCTTATCAGGTGAAGGCCGGCGATGTTATCGAGATCCGCGAGAAAAGCCGCAATGTTCAGGTGATCCAGGATGCCATGGAAGCTGTGGTGCGAAGAAGCGCCCCGCAATGGCTGGAGCTGGATGCCGAAAATATGAAGGGTACCGTACGAGCGTTGCCAACGCGGGAAGACATCCCCATGCCGATCCAGGAAAACCTGATCGTCGAGCTCTACTCCAAGTAAATTAGCTGTCCGGCAGCTATTACGGGCTTCTTGTTTGTGTATGGCTGCCGGCTGTTGCTGATCCATCGGCCGGCCCCGGGCCGGACGCCGTCTAACCGGGCACTACTATAGGAATTTCTGGAGATCGAAAATGTCATCAAACGAACTCATGTACATGAACTGGCGCGATATCATCAAGCCGGGGAAAGTCCAGATCGACGAGCAGACCGACACTTATGGCAAGTTCGTCTGGGAGCCGCTCGAGAGAGGATTCGGGATTACCATTGGAAATGCCCTGCGCCGGATCATTCTCTCCTCGATCTGGGGGTCTGCCATCGTCTCGGTCAAAATCGAAGGCGTGATGCATGAATTCAGCACCATTCCCGGGGTCCTGGAAGATGTCTCCGAGATTATACTGAATTTGAAAGAGGTCCGTGTAAAGATGGATGACACGGAACCAAAAACCCTGGAGGTGCAGGTGTCAGGGGAATCCGTTGTCACGGCGGCCGACATCCACAGTCCGGATGGAAGGGTTTCCGTCCTGAATCCGGAGCAGCATATTGCCACGCTTTCCAAGGAAGGCGAGTTGAAAATGACGCTTACCGTCAAGGCCGGCAAAAGCTATTCTCTGGCCGAAAATCACAAGGATCCGGAGGCGCCTGTCGGCACACTGCCCGTAGATGCGGTGTTTTCCCCCATTCACCGGGTCAATTATACCATCGGCAATGCACGCGTCGGACAGCAGACCGATTATGACAAGCTGACCATGGAGGTCTGGACGGACGGCTCTGTGGCGCCGGAGGATGCCATTGCCTATGGCGCCAAAATTCTCAAGGAGCAGATCAGCATCTTCATCAATTTCGATGAAAATGCCGAGCCCCAGATGGAAAGGGAAGAAGAAAACAACCAGGCGCCGAAGTTCAACGAAAATCTCTATCTTGATGTAGATGAGCTGGAGCTCTCTGTTCGCAGCGCCAATTGCCTGCGAAACGCCAATATCACTAAGATTTATCAACTGGTGCAGAAAACCGAACCGGAAATGCTGAAAACCAAAAATTTCGGGCGGAAGTCGCTTAATGAGATCAAAGAGCTGTTAAATGACCTGGGCCTTTCCCTTGGCATGAACCTGGAAGGCTTTGAACCGCCGGAAGAGGATAAGGAACAAGAGGAATAGCGAGATGCGACATCGAAAAAGCGGACTGAAACTAAACCGAACGACCAGCCATCGAAGGGCTCTGTTCCGGAATATGCTGACCTCGCTGTTTAAATACGGCCGGATTCAGACAACAGATGTGAAAGCAAAGGAATTGCGCAGATGGGCGGATCGCATGGTCACGCTGGCCAAAAGGGGTGATCTCCATGCACGGCGGCAGGCGCTGTCGTTGATGCAGGAGAAATCCGTGGTCCATCAGCTCTTCAGCGAGGCTCCGCAGCGCTTTGCCGATCGGGAGGGGGGCTATACCCGGGTTACCAAGCTGGGCCCCCGCAAAGGGGATGCCGCCCCGATTTCCATGATCGAGCTGACCGGTACACCTGCTGAAACGCAAAAAAAGGGCTCCGCCAAGAAGAAGAAATAGTTACCCCTCGCCCTGCCCGTTTTTCTCCCCCCCTTCATGAGCACCCTGTAAACGGGCAGGGCTTTTTCCCTTCCCCTTCCACCACTCCCCGGGCTTTTCATCCGGTCTTGATTTCCAGGGCCTTTCCGCATTCGGGAGCAAGCTCTATGCGCCTGCCGTTTGTTTCGATGCGCACTGCGCCGTCCGAAGAGGTTACCAGGATCCGGCACTCCCTGTTGCGATACCGCTTGAGAACCTCGGCTGCAGGCAGGTGAAACCGGTTGTGCGGACCCGCAGAAAAGATCGCAGCCCCGGGGTGGACGCAATCCAGGAATTGGGGCGTGCTCGATGTCTTGCTGCCGTGATGGGGGGCAATGAGAACGTTTGCACCGAGTTTTGCCTTTTGCTTTCGCGCGAGTTTCGTTTCTGCAGCTGCCATGATGTCTCCGGCAAAGAGAATGGAGCTTTTTCCCAGGCAGGCTTTGAGGACCAGGGAGCAATTGTTTCTGTCCCGGCCCTCGTGGATGCATGGGCTGTGCGGCGCGGGATGGAGAATGTGCAGGCTTGCTCCGTTGATCGGGAGATGCCTGGGCAATTGGGAAAAATCGGGATGGGAAATATCGCCGGAGGCAATCAGGCGGAGAAACTGCTGGTAGCTCTCGCTGTCTGCCGGCTGGTGCGTGGAGAGCACACGGTCCACGGAAAAATGGCGGATAATGTAGAGCAGCCCGTTTAAATGGTCTGCATCCGGGTGTGAGAGCACAACCGCATCCAGCTTGCCGATTTTGCGGTGCCAGAGGAACGGCGCCACCACATTTTTGCCAATGTCGAAAATCGCGTTATTGGAAAACCCCCCGCCGTCGATCAGCATCCGGTACCCTTTCGGAAGTTCCAGAAGTGCCGCGCTGCCCTGGCCTACGTCCAGTATGGTGGCCCGCATCTGCTTGTTGCAATAGCGATTATGGCACCAATACCCGATATCCGCGGCCAATACGACAGCGGCCGTCAGGACGGCGCAAATAACCGGTTTTTGCCAGGAGCCAGGGGTTTGCCCGGGGTTTGTCCTGGTTTTGATCAGAAACAGCAGGCCAAAAAGCAGGGCATACACGCAGCAGAGTTCCGGAACCGAGGGCGTTATGGTTTTGACAGCGCTCCAGGACAGCCCGCCAATGAAGTATATGGCCGGCAGAATCCCTTCCAGGAGGCGGCTCGCCGCTGCAATCCCCATTTGGGCGGCCAGCGGATGCAGGGGAAACAGCACGAGCACAGAGAAAAGGGCCAGGGGAACGACAAGAAAGCCGATCACCGGGATTACCAGGAGGTTGGTGGCAATGCCGAGAAAGGCCGCCTGGTTGAAATAATGCATGGTCAGGGGCATGGTACCGATTATGGCAAAAAATGAAACCAGGACAAACGACATCAGCGCGACAGCGGCCCTTCTTCCGGCCGCGCACCGGTATATGGCCGGGCGCATTGCGGAAAGGCCGGAGAGAATGGCCACAACCGCCGTAAAGGAAAGCTGAAAGGAGACCGAGAAAAGGGCCGGGGGATGGATCATGACAATGGCCAGCCCCGCCCCGGCCAGGGTGTTTGCCACATCCCTGTCGCGCTCCATGAGCAGGGAGGCAAGAAAAACCGTTGCCATGATCACGGCCCGCTGGGTGGACGGTGCCATGCCGGCGAGCAGGGCGTATCCCCATATCGGGAAAAGGGCGAAAACTGCCGCCGTCTTGCCGCACGCCGCCCGATCGCGCAGCGGCCTGCAAAACAGCAGCAGACTTTTGAGCAGAAAAAAGGAGACCGTGGCCACGATACCAATGTGAAGGCCTGATATGGCCAGTATATGACTGGCGCCGGCGCGGTTGAAAGCGTTTTGAAGACCCGGCGAAAGCAGGCGGCGGCCTCCGAGCACAAGGGTGGTGATGATGGCCCGGCTGTCGCCTTCGGCGGCGGCCTCCCGGATGAGATGGCGCACTGACCGCCGTTTTTCTGCTATCCAGTCCTGCAGCAAACCGGGGCTGCCCCTTGCCTGGACCTGCAGTTTGTCCGCCCGGCAATAGCTGCTGCCGTAAATGTTACGGAAGGCCATAAAAGCCTTGTAGTCAAAGCCGCCAGGGTTTTTGAAGTTGTGCAGGGGTTTTATGGTACCGGGAAAACAAATCCTGTCTCCGGCAGTGAGGGCTGATTGCGGCCTGCCGTACACGGTTACCCGGAGATTGCCCTGAACCTGGTGCCGGGATTTTCCCCCTGCCTTGTCTGCCAGGCAGATGTCTGTCATGGGGAATTTCAGCCGATGTCCTTCGCGAAGGGGTTCCGCGGTCACTGTACCGGCGATTTGCCACTGCCTGGCTTGGTTTTGGGTATAGGCCGTGATATGACGGGGGCTGTTTGGTGCCAGATGCCATGGAGAAAGGCTCAGGCAGCCCAGTGCTGCATACAGCAGAAGCGGCAGCCACCTGGACGGTTGTTTCGCGGCGAGCCGGCAGGTACATGCAGCGGCAGAGAAACCGGCCGCCGCAAGGGCGGGAAGGGCTGTGCCCGGAAGGAAACGGGCAAGTATGATGCCTGCGGAGAAGGCAAAAAAAAGGGGGATCAGGGGACGCAGAACCGTATCCGGGCTGCCGTGATCCGTATGCCGTGCCTCCATAAGCCTTCCCAGCAGGCCTTACCCGGATATCCGTTCAATCAATGCCCCTAGCCTGCTGAACTTTTTCTCAATGGAGTCGTAGCCGCGGTCCAGGTGATAGACACGGTTGATCCGGGTTCTGCCCTGTCCCACGAGTCCGGCCAGCACAAGGCAGGCGCTGGCCCGCAGATCCGTTGCCATCACCGGAGCGCCGGATAGGTGCGGTACACCGCGCACCATGGCATGGCTCCCGGAAATGGTAATATCCGCCCCCATGCGCCGCAGTTCGCTGACATGGATGAAACGGTTTTCGAAAACGTTCTCCGAAATTACGGAAAATCCCCGGGCCACGGCCATTAAGACCATGAACTGGGCCTGCATGTCCGTGGGAAAACCGGGATAGGGCATGGTTTTGACATCCACGCTGTGAATCGGGGCGGCTCCCCGAATATGGATCGAGCGGTCCTCGCAGTGGATATCCGCCCCGGTTTTCTCGAGTTTGAGGATGACCTCCTTGAGGTGGGCCGGCTCACAGGACTGGATGCGGATTTCGCCGCCGGTAAGGGCGGCCGCGACCATGAAGGTACCGGTCTCGATACGGTCCGGAATGATTTCCGCTTCAACCGGGCGGAGCTCGTCTACGCCCTCGATGGTGATTACCGAAGAACCGGCGCCGGATATACGGGCGCCCATGCGGTTGAGAATATCGGCGAGCGCCTGGATTTCCGGTTCCTTGGCAGCATTGCGCAGGATGGTGCGGCCGTTGGCGAGCACCGCCGCCATCATCAGGTTTTCTGTCCCCGTCACCGTGGGAATGTCCATGTAGATTTCAGCGCCGGTGAGGCTGCTGGCCCGTGCCTCCACATAACCGTGTTCCAGAACGATTTCCGCTCCAAGCTGGGCCAGTCCGTTCAAGTGCTGGTCAATCGGGCGGGCCCCGATGGCGCAGCCGCCCGGCAGGGAGACGCGCGCCCGCTTCATGCGCGCAAGCAGCGGGCCCAAAACCAGTATAGAGGCCCGCATTTTCCGTACATGTTCATAGGGCGCTTCGTATTGGGAGAGATTGGCGGTGTCAATGGAGACCGTGTTGTCTGTGAACGAAACATCGGCTCCCATGGTGGCAAGCAGTTGCCGGATGCTTTCAATGTCCTTGAGCGCCGGCACGTTGGTAAAGGTGAAGCGGCCGGGGCTCAGGATGGAGGCGGCGATAGCGGGAAGTGCGGCATTTTTGGCCCCGCTTACGCGTACCGTGCCCTCCAGTTTTTTGCCCCCTGTAATCAGTATTTCATCCACGATCCGGCCCTCACCTTGGCACGCGGTCCATCCCCCGGCTTGCAGCAGAAAAGCTGCGGCCGCCATGGCCGCTACATAAAAAGGGACCCGCTGCGAAACAAGGGGTCCCTGCTCTTTTTTTTATAATATCCGTAATAATGCCCGGGTTTCCGCTGGCACGGAAAGGATCAATGGTGCTCCCCGTCCTCTTGCTTTACCGTATCCACAACCGACTTGAGGATGCAGTAGGCCAGGCCGAGGCCGACAATCGAGAGCGCATACCACAGCGCCCCGTGAAATACCATGTGCGGAATGTCCCAAGCCCATTCGAAATTAAATGGAAACATCTGTGTTCTCCTTATGCTCTATCGTCCCGAAACTGTTGCGCAGACTGTGCATCCTCTGGTTCCTTACGGGTTCAACTCTTTCTCCTGGGGAAACACCGGCAGATACCGATGGGCCAGCGAGATCAGGAGGACGCCGTAGGCCACCGGGAGAATGGTAGTGGCAACCTCCTGCCAGCTCGGTGCGTACATGAACCACTCCTCAAAGGGGAGAACGGGCACTGCAAGTGTTTGCAGCACCATAACCCAGCGGTTCACACAAATCCCGATTACGGCCAGAAGTGCCGCCAGCAGCAGCAGAGACCTGTTTTCGCGGCCCTGGCGGGTAATGAGGATCACTGCCGGAACCACCCCGCCGATAACAATTTCCAGGATCAGAATCCAGATGCCGTAGAGCGGGTTGTTGGAGTAGAATTCCAGCAGATGAAAGCCCATATCCGGGGCCGTAACCGCGGCCCAGTAGATGGTGTCCACAATTTTGGCAATGATATAGGTCGCCAGCATCCAGCCCGAGATTTTGGCCAGAAGCTGAAATACCTCGTCTGCAACCAGCTTCTTTCGGGTCAGCTTCTCCGTGATCCAGGTGATGAGAATGGTAAAGCAGGGCCCGCAGGCTGCCGCGGACCAGGTAAACAGGAAAAAGGTCCAGGGCCAGACGTTTAGGCCCTCACGGAAGGAAAAGGGGCGGCCGTACAAAACGCCTGCAACACCGCCGAGCGACCCCTGGTGAAAAAAGGAGAGAAACACGCCGGTTGCCGCAAAAACCGCCATGATGCTGTGCATGTTGTGGCTGAGATGATGGAGGAAGGGAATTTTCTCCAGCTTCGGGTTTTCCAGGATCAGCGGGATAAACTCGATTGTCAGCACAGCGAAATAGCAGGAAAGGCAGAACGCCACTTCCGTGAGCATGGAATGCTCGTTTGCATGCCAGAAAATAAACCACCCGCGAAGCGGCTGGCCGATGTCAATGGCAAGGATCAAAAGCGCAGAGCTGTAGCAGATAAAGCCGATGATCACGGCGTAGTTGATAATGTTTTTGAGTTTGTCCTTGCCTATGATGTAGGTGAGGAATCCGGTAAAAAAAGCGCCTCCCCCGAGTGCGATCACTGCCAGATCCGCCCAGATCCAGAGCGCGAATCCATAGGCGTCATTCATATTGGTCTGGTTCAGGCCCTTGTACCAGACCAGATACATGGCATAGACTCCCCACAGGAGGACGGCCCCTGCAGCAGCCATCCACA
>CAZWNV010000037.1:0-20997 GCA_964635265.1 uncultured Desulfobacteraceae bacterium | reverse complement strand
TGTGGACAAGTTTGAGTACCGCCGGGGCTACAAGTTCAGCACCTATGCCACCTGGTGGATCCGGCAGGCCATCACCCGGTCGATCGCCGACCAGGCGCGGACGATCCGCATTCCGGTGCACATGATTGAGACGATCAACAAGCTGATCCGCACCTCCCGGTATCTGGTTCAGGAGATGGGCAGGGAGCCGTCTCCCGAAGAGATTGCGGAAAAAATGGAGGTGCCGCTCGACAAGGTGCGCAAGGTGCTGAAAATCGCCCGGGAGCCCATCTCCCTGGAGACCCCCATCGGCGAGGAGGACGACAGCCATCTGGGGGATTTTATCGAGGACAAATCCTTTATGCTGCCTTCGGAGGCGGCTGTCAGCCTGAATCTGGCCGAGCAGACCCGCAAGGTTCTGGCAACCCTGACGCCGAGGGAGGAAAAGGTCCTGCGGATGCGTTTTGGCATCGGGGAAAAGGCGGACCACACCCTGGAGGAGGTGGGCAGCGATTTTGCCGTTACGCGTGAGCGTATCCGGCAGATCGAGGCCAAGGCCCTGCGCAAGCTGCGCCATCCCACCCGCAGCCGCAAGCTCAAGAACTTTATCGAAACCAGTTGATCCGTGCGGCGGCGAAGCCGGGATTCAGGCCTTGACAAACGGTATACAACGGGTTACCTAAAACTTTTTCAGACCAAGCGGATGATTTTGCGGGCCCATAGCTCAGTTGGCAGAGCCACCGGCTCATAACCGGTCGGTCCCTGGTTCGACCCCAGGTGGGCCCACTTTTTTCAGTGCGGCATTACGGAAGGCACCCCGAATGAAAGTCTTGAAGAGATCCTGTCTGTATATGCAACCGTTCTCAGCGGGAAAACGAAGCGCCCGGCCTGCCAGGGGGACGCGAACCTGTGGCATGTGGCCGGAGCCGGAAAAAGCATTCTGAAGGCGTGGGGGATGGCCCCCACGCTTTTTTTTGGGTTGGGCAAATGACGGCTGTATCGGATATCATGGCGCATATGGAACACCTGGCCCCCCGCCGGCTGGCGGAAAGCTGGGACAACCCCGGGCTTCAGGTCGGCAGCCCGGAATGGCCCGTGGAAAGGGTCCTTGTATCCCTGGATCCCACTCCTGAGGTTGTGGCCGAGGCCTGCGAGCAGGGGGCGGATCTGTTGATTACCCATCATCCGTTTCTGTTTCGGGCCTTGAAACAGATTGACTGCAGCACGCCGCTGGGCCGGATGATTGAGACCGCGATACGCCATCGGCTGGCGATATTCACCGCCCACACCAATCTCGACTGGGTAAGCGGCGGGTTAAATGATGTTTTTTCCGAAAAAATCGGCCTCAAGGAAACCTCCGCCCTGCAGCCCCGGTCGGAAGAGGAGGGGGCAGACGGGCAAGGCCGGATCGGGGACCTGGAGACACCAACAGACCTGGCCGGGCTGGCCCGGACCGTGAAAGCTGCTTTGGGGCTTGCCGGGCTGCGCGTGGTGGGAGAGCTGCAGATGCCCGTGGAACGGGTGGCGGTCTGCACCGGCGGCGGATCGGGGCTTTTGGATGCATTTTTTTCAAGCAGCGCCGACGTGTTTGTAAGCGGTGACCTTCGCTATCATGATGCCCGCGACGCCCAGCTCTATCAACGGGGATTGATTGATGCCGGCCATTTTGGCAGCGAGCATCTGATGGTGGAGCTGATCCGCAGGCGGCTGGCAACCGGACTGGTTGAAAGCGGCCACCAGGTGGAGGTGCTCGCATCAGAGAAGGAGACGGACCCTTTTGTCTGCATTTGACTGATTGGGGTTTTCGGCAAACCGCCGGCTTTGTGAGGGCCTGTTTTTCATCCTGCTGCCGCATTGCAGGGACCATGCGGCAGCGTGCACAGATGAGTCCCGGGAATGTGTTTGATGGACAGTCAGGAGTTAAAAGAGCAGATCGAACTGCTGATCGACCTGCAGGAGAAGGAGAGACGCATACTGCAGCTGCAATCCGAACTAAATGGGCTGCCGGCCCGGCAGGAGCAGATGCGGGCCGGGCTGACAGAGATCGAACAGCAGCTCGAAGAGCAGAAAGAGGCACTTGAATCCTTACGGAAAACCTACCGCGCCCGCGAAGGGGATCTTCAGAACAACCAGTCCCGTATTTCCAAACGCAGCGCCCAGCTTCGCTCGGTAAAGACCAACCAGGAATACCGGGCCCTGTTAAAGGAGATCGAGGAGATCCGGTCGGGCAATTCAGCCATCGAGGATCAGATGCTGCAGTGCCTTGATGATATGGAGGCTGCGGAAACCGTCATTTCCAGGCTTAATACGGAATACGGGCAGGAAAAGGAGCGGATTGCGGAAAAACAGGGCGAACTGGATGCATACGCCCGGGATTGCAGGGCGGAGCAGGAGCGGCTGCGCACGGCCTGCGAGGAAATCAAGCCGCATATCAGCTCTGATATGTTCCAAAAGTATCGGTTTATCCAGGGCCAGACAGGCGGGAGCGCCGTGGCCGGTGTAAAAAATGCGGTCTGCATGGGATGCTATATGAATATTCCGCCGCAGCTCTACAATGAACTCCACCGCGGGGATGAATTGAGGTGCTGTCCCCATTGCCAACGCATTCTGTATGTCTTATAATAAAGAAGCGGTCGGCGGCGGCCGAACGATCGCTGGATGCATCATCCGGAGGAAAGTCCGAACACCATAGGGCAGGGTGCTCCATAACGTGGAGTCACGGAAACGTGAAGGCCAGTGCCACAGAAACAATACCGCCCCGCAGCTCCCAAAGCTGCTGGGTAAGGGTGCAACGGTGCGGTAAGAGCGCACCAGGTCCCCGGGCGACCGGGGATGCTCGGTAAACCCCACCCGGTGCAAGACCAAGTAGGGAAGCGTTTCAGGGCTGCCCGTCCGAGCTTCCGGGTAGGTCGCAGGAGGCAGCGGGCAACCGCTGTCCGAAGATGAATGATCGTTGCCCGCTTCGGGGAGACCCGGGGCGGGACACAGAATTCGGCTTACAGGCCGCCGTCGGCCTTTTTTTATGAAATCTGAATGGGGCGATTTTCCAGTCTGCCCGGCCGGACCCGGTCCTGCCGGCGTCCTGGCAGATCCGCACAAAGGTGTTGGCACATGCTGCAGATAGAGGATCTTGTTGTCGAAATCAACGGGGAAACCATTCTGGACCGGATCAATATGGAGATCCCGGAAGGCGAGACCCATATCCTGTTCGGGCCCAACGGCTCCGGCAAGACTTCCCTTATGATGGCCATAATGGGTTTTTCCGGATATACAATCACCAACGGCCGGATTGTTTTCAAAGGCGAAGACATCACCCACATGCCGATTCATGAACGGGCACAGCTCGGCATCGGGGTCTCGTTTCAGCGGCCCCCCACCATAGCCGGGCTCAAGACAAGAGACCTGGTTACGCTCTGCGCCCGCGGCAGAAACGTGGATGCGGAATCCCTGGCCCGGCAGGTGGATTTCACCTCCTTCCTGGACCGCGATGTCAACCACAACCTCTCCGGGGGAGAGATCAAGCGCTCGGAGCTTCTCCAGCTCATGGCCCAGGAGCCGGACCTGGTGCTTTTGGATGAACCGGAATCCGGTGTGGACCTGGAAAACATCGTGCTGTTGGGAGATGTGGTCAACACCCTGCTGGAGCGGGGGATCAAGTGTCCCCGGGCCAGGCAGGCGCAATCGCATGTGAAAAAACGCACCAAATCCGCATTGGTAATTACCCATACCGGTCATATCCTGGATTATATTACAGCCGACCAGGGCCAGGTATTATACAACGGGCATTTGTGCTGCATGCGAAACGCCAGGGAGATATTGAAGTGGATTCGGGAATACGGATATGAGGAGTGTGTTCGATGTGCAGTAAACTGAACAGGACGGAAAAATCCGGCTCCGCGGACTCGGAGCATTCCGGATATAAGCAGGGGGCAGCCTCTCATGAATACGTGAGCGACTTAAAGTTTGCTGATCCCGGGGACACGCAGCGCTGGCTTCATGTGGGGGTGGACGTATCCGGGGAGAACCGTTCTGCGACATACATTCAGCAGGATGCCTCCGTTATTCATTCCCGGACGGCAAATCAGGATGTGGAGATGCTCTCCATTACCGAGGCCCTGCACAAATACGACTGGCTCGGCGATTATATGTGGAACTATCTGGACCCGGAAAAGGACGAGTATTCCGCCCGCGCCAGCAGCATGCCCCACAACGGCTATTTTATCCGCTCCCGGCCGGGGGCAAAGATTGCCCAGCCGGTCCAGGCCTGCCTGTACATGTCCGAAGAGGGCAGTACCCAGAACGTGCACAATATTATTATCGCTGAGGCGGGCTCCGATATGCACGTGATCACGGGATGCGCCACGGCCGCCCATGTCAGCTCCGGGCTGCACCTGGGAGTGTCCGAGTTCTATGTAAAAAAGGGCGCAACACTTCATTTTACCATGATCCATGACTGGGGCGAGCAGGTGAATGTACGGCCGCGCAGTGCGGTATATGTGGAAGAAGGGGGCGTGATTGTCAACAACTTCATATCCCTGCGCCCTCTTGGGACACTGGAGATGAATCCGCTCACCATCCTGGATGGAAAAGGGGCCGTGGCCCGCTTTAACAGCATACTGGTAGCCACCCGGGACACCTATCTGGATGTGGGCTCGCGGGTTGTGTTAAATCAGCCCCAAACCCGGGCGGAAATTATATCGCGCGGCATCTCTGCGGGAGGCACCATTATCGCCAGGGGCGAGATGATCGGCAAGGTGGCCGGATGCAAGGGCCACCTGGAGTGCAAGGGATTGATCCTAAGTGACGGGCTCATGCACGCCATCCCGGAGCTGCAGGGCTATGTGCCGGGCGTGGATATGAGCCATGAGGCGGCTGTGGGAAAAATTGATCAGCGGGAAATTGAATACCTGATGTCCCGCGGCCTTGATGAAGACGAAGCCGTCTCCACCATCGTGCGCGGATTCCTGAATGTCGATATCGAAGGCCTCCCCCGGGACCTGGCCGAAGAGATTGACAAAACCGTCACGGAAACCCAGAAAGACATGATGTAGGCGGGGTCATGGAAGCTCAGAGGCCGGAGAACGGCGCATGTGATATTTCGTTTGGAGAAAAGGTGCGTTTTTACTCCGCTGAGTACCTGAAGTCCTTTCTGTATCTTGCCAAGTATGAATCCCCGCACAACATCTTCACGAAAAGCTTTTTTTCCAAGCTGATTACCACTTCCCACCTGCTTGAGGATTTTCTGGATTTTCACGGGGCCAAAAACAATTCCAACTGGTATTTTTATCGGGAGCTTGCCGCGGCCGTGCGTCACCTGAGCCTCGGCGGCTATTCCCAGCGTCATATTTCCAACCGTCTGGTTTTTTATGATATTGATTCCAAGGAAGAATTCCGCAAGCAGGGCGATTTTGTCCTGGAATTCATGACGAGGTCCCTGATGAAGCTGGCCCCGGTCATCATCGAGGAGGCACGCCGCCTGGAGATTCAGATGCCGGATACGGCCTACGGGGCGGAGGATTTCCCCGGGGTTACCACCAGCCAGGTGCTGGACTATGATTTTGCGGATGAGGAAAAGGACCTGCAGCAGAAGCACCTGGTGTGGGTGGCCAATGAGTTTCTCTCTATCGCGGAAGATTTCGACTCCTATGAGTTCTATGACGTCTATAACAAGGATGAAATCAAAAACCTGGTGCCCAGCCGGGTCAACGAGGTGGAGATCCGCCGCTTTGAAATGCTGGTGCACAACCTCCAGTCCTCCTTTGATACCTACGTGATCCACGGGGGATATCGGTACGGCAACCGCCGCCTGAAGCAGCTCCGGGCTTATTTCTCCGTGATTTTTCATCTGCTGCAGATCATGGGCAGGCTTCTGCATTTCTATGAGCGGCATTTGATCGAGGTGGGATACAAGCAGACATACAAGAATGCCCGGCTCAGACTCGGCGAACTTGTGGACCCGGATATGCTGCTCGATTGCACCATCAATTACGGCCTGTATTATGTCAACCATTATTTCTCCTCGGGCAGGGAGGCGGCCCGGGAGATTCTGAAGGAAAACGTGGAGCGCAGCTCCATTACCGTCAATATTCCGCAGGATCTGGGTTTTCATGCCAGGCCCAGTCTGCTGGTGGC
This sequence comes from uncultured Desulfobacteraceae bacterium, assembly GCA_964635265.1. GTDB lineage: Bacteria > Desulfobacterota > Desulfobacteria > Desulfobacterales > Desulfosalsimonadaceae > M55B175. Next base: position 14,886 of record CAZWNV010000037.1, on the reverse strand, counting down.
CAAAATCGTGCAAAACTACGGCGGCGAAGTGGAGCTGGTGGTGAACAACGACCGCTTTGACGCCAGCAGCGTCCTGGACATCCAGTGGGCCGGGGGCAAGATCCAGAAGGAAAACATCAGGCAGGTAGTCTTTGAGGGCGATGCCCGAGCGCTCAAGGACATAGAAGTGCTGGCCGGCGTCAATTACGGGGAAGACCGGATGGGCAAAGGCATTCCCCTTCCCAAAAGCCTTCAGTATCTCAGATAGCCGCAATCCGATGAAAAGAGTGTTTGGTATTATCGTAGCCGGAGGCGAGGGCCTGCGCATGAACGCAGGGGTCCGCAAGCAATACCTCATGCTCTCCGGTCTTCCCATACTGACCCGGACCATCCGGAGTTTTGCCGCTTCCGCTGATATCGCCGAAATTGTCCTTGTGGTGCCGGAGGCGGATTTTGCCTACTGCCGCCGGCATGTGCTCGCTGCCCATGCTTCCGGGAAGCCCGTTCATTTGATTGCCGGCGGCCCGCACCGTCAGGCTTCTGTCCGCAACGGCCTTGCCGCTGTCTCCGACGCGGAAGCGACCGTACTGATCCACGACGGCGTTCGTCCCTTCGTTTCCCGCAAACATATCCGGGAGTGTGTGGATATGGCCGAAAAAAAAGGGGCCTGCTCTCTTGGTGTCCCGGTCTCCGATACCGTCAAGCAGGTTGCAGCCTCAGGGGCGGTGGAGCATACCCTGGACCGCCACGGCCTGTGGCTGGCCCAGACCCCGCAGGCATTTGACCTGACAGAGATTTGCCGGGCGCATGCAGAGGCGCAAAAAATCGGCTTTTGCGGTACTGACGATGCCTCGTTGATCGAGCGCTGCGGCGGTCGCGTGCACATGATCGCCGGCAGCCCATGGAATGTAAAAATCACCACCCCCGCAGACCTGAAGCTCGCGGAATTGATCTTGCAATGCGGCCTTTTCCGTGATTAGGTTTAAGCAATAGAGACAGTATACAATGGCCAACCGGAAGGAGGTAGTATGCAGGATGCAATGAGCTTGATCAAGGAAAGACGCAGCATCAGAAACTATGAGGATACGGATGTTTCCGAGGATGTGGTCCGCAATATTCTGGAAGCGGTGCAATGGGCCCCTTCCTGGGCCAATACCCAGTGCTGGGAAGTCATTGTGATCCGGGACGCGGACGTCAAGGAGAAGCTGCACGAAGCGGTTCCCGGCACCAACCCGGCCTCCAAGACCATTACCAAGGCTCCGGTCCTTCTGGCCCTTTGTGCCAAGCTGGAAACTGCCGGTTTTTACAAGGGGCAGGCGGCCACCAAGCTCGGCGACTGGTATATGTTTGACCTCGGCGTCGCCGCCCAGAATATCTGCCTGGCCGCCCATTCCCTGGGGCTGGGTACGATCATGATCGGCCTTTTTGATCATGACAAGGCAAAGGCCGCCCTGAACGTCCCCGAGGGCTATGAACTGGCAGTCCTGATTCCCCTGGGCTATCCTTCCAAGGTGCCTTCAGCGCCCAAACGCAAGTCTTTGGAGGAATTTACCCATACCGATACATTTTAGCCCTGCTGTGCCGCAGTGATGCATGCAGCCGCCCGGCCTTTATCGGCCTTTTGTTTGGCAAGGGTGTGATAAATGTCTGCGGCAAGGCGGCTGGATATTTTCGCCATGGCCTTGCCGGCAGCCTTGACATACGCCCTGGGGGTCTTCTCCGTGCAGGGCTGCCGGCTTTCATAGGTCTTTTGAAAGCAGATCTGCTCCGCGGTTCCTTTTTTTTCCAGGTCGATCAGCGTGATGGCAATGACTGCCACAGCAGTCCACTGCTTTTGCCCGTCCAGTTCATAAAATGCCTCGATATTGCCTACCAGCCGATGGGTTGCCCTCTCTCCGCCGTTTAAAAAAACGGCCTGCGCAATACCTGCCCGGCGCAGATCCCGTGCCAGCAGGTTCGGTATCATTCTGTCCGGCGGGGCGATCCACTCGTGATAGATGTAGCGGGATGTGGAGCAGGAACTGTCCCGAAAGACGATGCCCTGCCGGCTGTAGAGGCAGGTGGGCTGAAAGGGATCCACCCGGAGGACGACCGGAAGCGGGGAAGCAAAGTCCGCAGCCGGCACCGGGTAATCCAGGTGGTAGCGTGCCGTGGGGGGCGGGCTGCTCTTGTGGAGGCCGCAGCCCGAACCAAGCAGCAGAGCGGCAGCGATGATTCCCGCATATACAAGAGCGTTTGCGCATTTTTTGCTCATGGTTGTTGTCCTTTCTGCTCAAATGCTTTTGCCGGCGGCTGTGGGTTGCTGAACAGAAGCCTGGATGGCTGGTTGGCCAGTTCTTCAATCAGGCGGTTCAAGTTGGTGCTCACGGATTCCAGATGCTGCAGGGAATTATGGATCTGCTGCTGCATCTGTTCCATTCGGCGGTTGGTGTTGTTCACGAGATTACAGCCGGAGTGGATCAGGCGGTTTGCATTGGCCACGGCTTCCTGAAATTGTTTCATGGACTGGCTCATCTCCCGGCTTTTTTCGGAAAGCGAGCGGCTTGCGGAATCAATGGAGCTGTCCGTTTTGGCAATAAGCCGGTTGATATTGCGGCTGGCCTGCCGGATGTTCTTGCGGATCGGCCGCCATTTTTCCGGAGCCATTAATTCTTCGGCGGCGGTGAGGCTGCCCTGGATCCGTTTCGATATCTGCCGGACCTGGGCATCTTCCAGGGTCTGGTTGACATTGTCCAGGGTGCCGGACACATTGTCCGCAATCCGTTTGAAGTCCACCTTCCGGATTTCGTCGATAATGTCGTAGAGATCGGTGAAGAGCTGCTTCATTTCCGAAGGCTTGGTGGCAATGACCGGATGCTTGGGCTGAAAATCGAGTTTCGGCGGCTTGATGCTCTCGCCTTCCGGGATCCGTTCCAGTTCCACGAACATGATTCCGGTAATCCCCACGGATTTGATCCGGGCATAGACTTCGGAAGCGTTTTTCAGGGGCTCCCGAAGATCCAGGATGATCTGGATGAGCCTGCCGTCTGGCGCAACCCGGATACTGTCCACCCGGCCGATATCCACTCCCCGGTATTTGACGGAGGAGTCTTTTTTCAACCCCTGCACGGATTCATCAAAAAATGCCGTGTATTTTCGTCCCTCCTGAAAATGCTGCATCAGGCCGAGCCATATGATAAAAAGCACCACCACGGCCATACCCACCACAACAAAAAGGCCTACTGAAAACTGTGTCTTGATTGAGGGCATCTATCTGCTCCGGAAATTTGGAATCACTGCAGTTTCTCGTTTCTCCGCCATTAGCAGCCGCCTCGGCTGCCAATCTTTTGTTCTCGGATATCGGTTGCTGTTTATCTGCCGGCGGACCCGCCTTGCGCCCTTGCATTGAAAAAATGCCGCACCGCCGGGCGCGGACTGTGTTTTTGCAAATCAACAGGGGACCCCTCGGCGATGATATGCCGGGATGCCTTATCCAGCAGGATAAGCCGCTGGCCCAGGTTGAAGATGCTTTCCAGTTCGTGGGTTACGATAATCATCGTCGTGCCCATGGATTGGTTGATGTGCTGGATCAAATCATCGATTTCCGCTGCCGTGATGGGGTCCAGGCCGGCGGATGGCTCGTCCAGAAAAAGGATTTCCGGGTTCAGGGCGAGCGCCCGGGCCAGGCCGGCGCGCTTTCTCATGCCGCCGCTGATTTCGGAGGGGAGATGGTCTTCATAGCACTCCAGCCCCACCAGCGAGAGCTTCATGCGCACCATATCGGCAACGGCATTTTTGGGCAGCCGCGTGAATTCCAATATGGGAAGGGCCACATTTTCTCCGATGGTCAGCGAGCCTAAAAGCGCGCTGCTTTGAAAAAGGACGCCGATGCTGCGCATGACCCGCTTGAGCTGTGCATCCGGGCATTCCGTGATGTCGGTTCCCCCAACGATGACCCGTCCTTTCTCCGGGTTCTCCAGGCCGATCATATGGCGCATAAGGGTGCTTTTGCCGCTTCCCGAGCCGCCCACAATCATAAAGCGTTCCCCGTTATGCACGGAGAAGCTCACATCATCGAGCACCAGTTCTTCGCCGTAGCGGACCGTCAGGTTTTTGACTTCAACTATAGCGGCTCTGCCTTCCATGGGCTTATCCTATATAACTGCGGATTACGGCAAACAGCGAATCGGTCAGGATGATAAAAAAGATGCTGGCCACAACCGCAGAGGTCGCGGCCCGGCCTACCGCCGCTGCGCCGCCCCTGGCCTGAAAGCCCTTCAGACAGCCAATTCCGGAAACCAGGAGGGCAAACACAAAGGATTTCATAAGTCCCCATCCCAGCTCAAACAGGGTAAGCGTCTCAATGGTCTGGCTGATATAGGCGCTTGCTGTTAAATCCAGCATGGCAATGCCGATCAAAAGGCCTCCGGCTATGCCGAAGAAGTTGGCAAAAACCGTGAGCAGCGGGATTGTAATAAAGGAGGCGATCATTCGGGGGATGACAAGAAAGAGTGTAGGATCGAAGCCCATTACATACAGGGCGTCGACTTCCTCCGAAATTTTCATGGCCGCAATTTCGGCGGCAAATGCGGAGCCCGTCCTTCCGGAGGCCACGATCGCCGTCATAATGGGACCAAGCTCCGATACCATAGCCATGGCCACGAGCGATGCCACATAAATGTGCGCTCCGAACTGTTTGAGCTGCAAGGACGACATGAATGCGATGATCAGTCCCAGCAGAAAGCTGATCAGGGCAATTACCGGCAGAGCATCCACCCCGGTGGATTTCATCTGTGTGATCATGTCGTTTGCCCGCATCCGGCGGGGATGTTTCGCGACTTCGGCAACAGCAAGGGCAATACCGCCGAGGAAAGCAACGATGAATTTGACCGAAGAAAAAGCCGCGATTGTGTCCGCCCCGATTTCCACGATAAAGTTGCCTCTTCTGCTGCCCGGCATAACCGAGCACCGCTGCTCAAAATCGAAATTCACCAGGGCGAGGGTTTTTCTGTAGGAGTCGAAAGGATTGATGATGTGAAACTGCGCATCGGGAATCTGCAGGTGGTGCTTGATTTCAAACAGGACCAGGGCGCCGTAGTCGTCCAGTGTGGTGACCCCGCTTAAATCGAAATAAAGCGGCCGCGTCTTTTTCTGCAGTTCCGACAACAGCCGCTCCAGGCTCTCTGCAGCGGTTTCTATGGACAGATTGCCCTGAAGCTGAATGGTATAGCCGCCTTCATCGGCGTTTTCTGTAAGGGTATACCCCCAGGTGCTCGCTTTGTGCCTCATTTTTCGGGCCGCCGGCAGATCGCGGGTAGCATACAAATCCTGGTAACTTTGACAGACTTCCAATAAAGGTGTATTCGTAAACAGTCGTTCCGGGATGGCCAGGGCAATTAATAGGTTTTTCTATCATATCCGGCCGCCAAATGAAACCCGATATTAAACGAATGCGCCTATGAAGATTGCAAAGCACAAATCCTTCGGCCCTGTTCAGGCCTGGGAACTGGGATGGTCTCCTGTCGGGCGTCCGTTGATGACCGTTCACATCTATATCGTGGGCGGCGTAATGATTGATACCGGCCTGCGCCACATGCGCAAGGAGGTCCTGCGCATCGCGCGGGAACATGAGGTGGAAGCGGTTTTGTTGACCCATTATCACGAGGATCACGCCGCTAACGCAGCAGCCCTTTCCCGGCACTGCCACATTCCGGTTTATGCACAGCCCCGCACATGCCGAAAAATGCAGAAGCCGGGCCGGATATTTCCCTACCAGCATTTGATCTGGGGCGCCTCCGATCCCTTAGAGGCTTTTTTTCTCCCTGACTGCTTTATAAAAGACGGCTTCCGGCTGCAGCCGCTCTCTGCCCCCGGTCACAGCAAGGACCATACGGTTTTTTGGGAGCCGCACCAGGGCTGGCTTTTCTCCGGCGATCTCTACCTCTCCGACCGGATCAAGTATTTCCGCGCTGATGAGAATATCGCCTGTCAGATCCGCTCGCTGCGCAAAATTCTCCGGTACGACTTTGACTCCCTTTTTTGCGCCCACCATCCGGTAGCTACAAACGGCCGTCGGCGCCTGCGCGCAAAGCTGCGTTACCTGGAGGACTTCTACGGCAGGGTTTCGGAGCTTGCGGACATGGGCTTTGATGCAAAGACGATTATGAAGCGGCTTCAACTCAAGGAGTCGCGGTTTATCCAATGCCTGTGCTTCGGCAATGTCAGTATGAAGAATATGGTGCAATCGGTGATCGACACCCGTGCGGATAACCCGGACCTTCTGCGGGCATCAGCGGTTCAGGGGGAGGAACGCAGCTTTTTCTGAAATTTTTCAAGCTGTTCCCGGTAATGGGAGGCATTTTCCCCCGCCCGGGCAATGGCCTGTTTTTCCGTTTCCACCGCCTTTGCGTATTCACCGTTGACGAAGTAGCACTGTGCCAGCGTATCCAGTACATGGGGCTGCGGATCGATACGGGCAGCCCTTTTGGCCAGGTCCAGGGCTCTCTCGGGCTGAAATATGCCTTTTTCGCGGGTTGTTGCATACAGCCAGGCCAGGTTGTTTAACGCCCGGGCGTTGTCCGGATTGTGCTCGATCGCATTGTTATAGGCTGCGGCAGCACGGCTGTACGCTTTTTCACTGTAGTGCAGATCCCCCAGAAATACATGCAGATCCGCATTCTGCGGCTGCTGTTCCAGGCGTTTCTCCACCAGGGACTGCAGCAGGCTGGCATTGATTTGTTCCCCGGTAGTTCCGAAGTTGATCTGCAGTCCCGCCCAGGTGACCAGTGCAAGCACCACCAGATATGCGGCTATGCTTTTTCTGACCTTGCTGTTGTGCCTGTGTATCCGCGAGGGGTCTTGTTCACATCTGCGCAGGCAGTCGATGCGTTCCTGGATGCTGAAATGATGCCAGTTGGGTCTGTCGGGAGGCTCCCCGCTGGCTGCGGCGATTTTTTCAAATGTCGATATCAGGGGCGTTGTATCCTGTATCACGGTGAGGGCGTAGAGGTCTGCCTGGCGCTCGAAGTTTCGCATGAAGTAGCCGAACCCATAGCGGAAATAGAGCAAAAAGATCAGAATCATCAAAATGCTGAAGCTGATGGAGGCCGCGGTGGCGAATGCGCCGCTGTTCTGCCCGAGGATCCCGTAGGCGGCCTGGGCGTAAATAATGCCGTAGGCAATAAAATCCAGGGAAGCAAATGCAAAAATCAGGTAGCCGGCAAAAAAAAGCAGGTAGAACAAGAGGTGCTTTTTTTTGATATGCCCGATTTCATGGGCAATCACCGCGTCTATTTCGATCGGGTCCAGGTATCGCAGGAGTGCGGGGGTTACCAGGATATAGCGGAAGTACCGGATAAGGCCCATCACACCGGCTGTAATCATGCGGCCGCCGAAGAGCGGCCAGATCATGATATCTTTATACGCCATGTTTGTGCGGCGGCACAGGGCCTCGATCCGCATGCGGAGGCTGCCGTTTTCCAGGGGCCGACAGCGCCAGAATTTTTGAATCAGCGCCGGTCCTGCGATGGCGATAAGGATAAGGAAGACCAGGAAGTAGACAATCTGGCCTTCGGTGGAAAACAGCAGGCGCTTGGGCAGTTCAAAGGGCAGGAGCTGGACAATATCCGCGGAAATGGAAAGGACAAACCAGGGCAGCAGAACAGGCAGGGAAAAGGTGAGATTGGAGAGGATGTGTTCCTTCCGGGATATCCCGGTCTGGTACAGCCGGGCATGGGTCCTGTGGGAAAACCCCCATACAAGGGATAGGTAGACAATAAAAATGCAGAGGAAACACAGGGCTTCGAATGTGGGCACCATGCGAAAGAAAGCCACCTTCTTCAGCCACATGCTGAGATTCAAAACATAGACGTCAATGGCATAAATAAAGATGGCCATGATGGAATAGCGGTTGACGGCGGCGTTGAACCGGTATTCCAGCCGGTGGTAATCCTCATGGCCGATGCGGGCCTCGATGCTGCGGAAGGCAGTGCGTACGCCCGCGGCAAAAACAACGGCCAGGGCAATAAAGGAGAACAGCATTATGGATGGGTGGAGCCGGGGCTCTGATGCCGGCTGGTACGTGGTGTAGATGAGCAGTGCAATGATGAAGTAGAGAAAATTGCCAAACATCAGGATTCATCCGGCCCGGGCGTATAGAACCGATCCTTTTCGCTGTAAATGCATCCACAGTACTGCTGGCGGTACAGACCCATTTCCCGGGACTTTTCGATTCCATACTGCCATCCCTGGCGGAAATCGGCATAATAGAAGGGCGGCCCGATCTGCCTGCCTGTTGATTCGCCGATGGAGCTGATCAGTTCGTGGTTCTGGTGCTTGCTGTATAAAAGTGTGGAGGTGAACCGGTCAAACCTGCCCCTTTTGGCAATGTAGGCGGCGGCCTTGAGGCGTTCATAATAGCAGATCCGGCATCTCTTGCTCTCCCGGAAGACCATGTTGCGGAGAAAGCCTTCCAGGTCATAGCCTTTCTGGTAAATCACCCGCAGGTTGCTTTTTTCCGCATATTCGCGCACAGCATCCTCCCGTTTCATGCATTCGGTGTATGGATGGATGTTGTGGCGGTAGAAAAAGCCCATTACCTCAAAGCCTTCCTCCCGCAGCATTTCCACGGGGTATATGGCGCAGGGGGCGCAGCATATGTGGAGCAGGATTTTCACTTGCGTTTTCCAAATATGGCAGTTCCGACCCGTACCAGGGTGGCGCCTTCGGCAATGGCGGCTTCGAAATCTCCGCTCATTCCCATGGAAAGCTCTTCCATGCTGACGCCGGGTATGGACTCTGCTGCTATCCGGTCACTTAGCCCGGCGAGCTGCCGGAAAAACGGGCGCACAGTGTCCGGGGCGTCAAAATAGGGCGGCATCGTCATAAGCCCTTTAACAGCAATGTTTTCCAGAGGACTTATCGAGCGGATAAGGGGCAGCGCTTCTTCCGGCGATACCCCCGACTTCGACGCTTCTCCCCCCACGTTTACCTCGACCAGGATGTTTTGCACCTTGGATTTTTTTGCCGCCTGTTTATCGATTTCCCTGGCCAGTTTTCCACTGTCCACCGTATGGATGAGATCGAACCAGCGCACGGCATACTTGGCCTTGTTGCTCTGCAGGTGGCCAATGAAATGCCAGGATACGGAAAGGTTGGCAAGCTGCTCGATCTTATCCCGGGCCTCCTGGATGTAGTTTTCTCCCAGGATGGCAACGCCTGCTTCAACAGCCGGCGGGATGTGCTCCGCAGGGATGGTCTTGGTCACCCCCACCAGGCGAACGGATTCGGGGTCTCTTCCGCAGGCTTCAGCAGCCCGGCGGATCCTGTCTTGTATATCTGCGACCGCTTCCTTCATGCTGTATCTGCCATTGGTGCTGTCTGCCACTGTTTATTCCCCGCGTCAGGTATGAGAACCCGGTATTGGAACAGATGCTCCATCACTTCACAAAGGGGAAGGCCCACGACATTGGTGTAGGAGCCGTTTATGGAACGAATCATAAAGGAGCCCAGCCCCTGGATAGCGTATCCCCCGGCTTTATCATAGGGTTCATTGGTTTTACTGTACCATGCAATCTCTTCGGGTGCCAGTTCTTTAAAGGTCACCGCCGTTTCCACAACCTCGGCATGCAGATGTCCCTGCTGCCGGCATATGAGGCTGTAACCGGTGTAGACCCGGTGGGTCCGGCCGCTTAACTCTGTCATCATGTCCCTGGCTTCCGGCTCCGAGCGGGGCTTCTCCAGTATCCGGCCGCCTGCCCATACGATGGAGTCCGCCCCCAGCACCCAGGAGTCCGGGTATCTGTCTGCTACTTCCCCGGCTTTGGCCCGGGCAAGGGTGTTGACATAATCGCGCGGCTCGGTTACGGCAAAATCGGCTTCCTGCACCCGACTGGGGCAGACCTCGATCGGCACGCCCGCATTTTCCAGCAGAAACCGCCGCCGCGGCGACTTGGATGCCAGAATGATTCTGGATTGGTTCTGTTGTTTCGGCATGGCGTAGCTTTAGCAAAACTTGAAGGCTTTGACAAGCAGGCAGCAGCAGGCTGCCCATCTTGGCCTGACAACGCTGATATCAGCCGTTTTTTGCAGGTTTCTGCCCGTGATGAGCGTACCGGTGAGGGTTTTTTTTGCCGATGCCGGACGGGGCAATTAAATTTACATATCAATGAAAAAAATGGTCTCCTTCTGTTTTTATGGGTGTTGGTGTCTTTATGCATATACCCCGTTTCCTGATGTTGGGCGCTCTTTCTGTCTTGCTGCTGTTAACTGCCGGATGTGTCAGTGGCTATAATCCCGTTACCGGCGAGGACCGGTTTTATGCATACTCCTGGGAACAGGAGAGGCAGATCGGCAGCAGAACGGACAAGGAGATCACTGCGCAGTATGGGGTCTATCCTGGTGAATCGTTACAGACCTATGTCGACCACGTCGGTCAAGAGGTTTTGCAGGAAAGTGACCTTCGCTCGCCGGAGGTGCCGGCAAGGTTTCGGGAGACCCCGTTCACTTTCCGTGTGCTTGACAGCCCGGTGGTTAACGCGTTTGCGTTGCCGGGCGGCTATATCTATTTGACCCGCGGCCTTCTGGCGCATCTTCAGAACGAGGCCCAGCTGGCGGTTGTGCTGGGCCATGAAATTGCTCACGTCGCCGCAAGGCATTCTTCCCGCCGGGCCCTTCAATCCAGGCTGGGCCAGGTGGGACTTCTGGCAGGTTCCGTTATCGGTTCCCAGGCTTTTGAAAGCCCGGCGCTCACGAGGGAGGTGCTGAATCTAAGCGGCAGGGCGATGCAGTTGTTGTTCCTGAAGTACAGCCGCGATGATGAGCGCCAGGCTGACCGCCTGGGAGTCCGATATGCCGGCTCTGCCGGATATAGTGCGGGTGAAGCTTCCGGGTTTTTTCAGACTCTGAACCGGATGTCTGAGCGGCAGGGGCAGACACTTCCGAGCTGGCAGTCCACGCATCCGGATCCCGGGCAGAGAGAGCGGAAAGTCCTTGAGCTGGCCCGGGATTTGTCGGCAGCCACGGAAATGCAAGCGGTTCGTTCCGACACATATTTTTCTTATATCGACGGACTGGTGGTAGGCGAGGACCCCCGGCAGGGGTATGCCGGGGAGGGGGTGTTCTATCATCCCGGGATGCGTTTTAAATTCAGCGTACCCGCCGGCTGGGAGCTCCGGAATCAGAAGACGATGGTGGCGATCGTGTCACCGCAAAGGGATGCGGCGATAACCTTCCGCCTCGCGCGGGAGGACACGGCCGAGAAGGCAGCCCGCCAGTTCCGTACCTCTCAGGGGGTGCAGGTGAAGAAGGCTGAACCAACTCTTGTCAACGGCCATCGGAGTTATGCGATTACGGCAGTAGTAAGAACGCAGAAGGGGCCTGTCGCGATCCGGCAGTATTTTATTGAGCATGAAGACCGCGTGTTTGCCTTCATTGGATTCACAGGGATACAAAACTATAAGAACATGCAGCCCACATTCGAACAAACGCTCCGCTCGTTTGCCACCCTGAGAGACGCGAAAAAGATCAACGTATCACCGCTGCGTATTAATCTCGTCACGGTCGACCGTGCAGCGGAGTTCAGGACATTCGTCACCTCACTTCCCGGCGGCATGAGTGCCGCAGATATCGCCTTGCTCAACCAGACGGAGCTTGGCGCCATTATGGAAGCCGGCCGCAAGCTCAAGCTGCCGGCCCCGTGATCGGGGATATTATGCTGTGCCGCCCGTCCATCGCCCGCATTGTGCATTCGAATCAACTCCCGGCTCCGGGTGCTGGAAAATATCTTGCCTGCGGAAACCATAAATGATAAACAACTTTGAAAACCGTTTGCAGCAGGTAAAAATGAGAGCAACGAAAATTTGTCCAAAATTTCTCCATAAATCAATCTCAAACTAAATTACAACTCCCTGAAAATACAAGCTGAAATGCTTTGTGCCTGGGTGGCGGAACTGGTAGACGCAAGGGACTTAAAATCCCTTGGGGCAAAGACCCCGTACGAGTTCGATTCTCGTCCCAGGCACCAGTCAAAATTAGAAGCCTGCAATCGTCCAGCCGTATTGCTGGGTGCCCCCCCCTGTAATCCAACAGTTTTCGGTTGGTTGCGGTTGTTTTCCTTCGATGCAGCCTTTCTTTCGTTTTTCCTTCGATGCAGGACTTGCATCTTATAGGCTTTCCGATTAAAGTGGATTATCCCTTTTTATCAATTTAAAGCCAATAATGCCGGAAGAATGAAATACAGAGAAGAACAGTTCGTGGATGCGGGCGCAACCCAATCCTATGCAGAGGCCATTGTGGCTATGTATACGGAGCCCACGGTTCTGCTTGGCCGGGACCGAACGGTACTTCTCGCAAACCAGGCTTTTCACAGCCAGTTTCAAGTGTCTGCAGGGAGCATCCAGGGCAAAAATATTGCTGAAATCGCGGATCAAAAAGAAAAATTGCGGTCCCTGTCAGACCCGCCGCAAGCGGCGAAGACAGGCCGTTTGTATTTCGAACTCGAGCACCCCGGCCCGGACCGGGGCCGCTGGGTCATCCGCCTGAATACCCGTCAGATTAAAATTGCGCCTAGCTTCCGGCCCCTTACGGTGCTTACTATCGAAGCCATCTCCAAACGCTCCGATCCCAACCGCGGGAAATGGCCGCTCCTGCAACAAAAGCTGCACCGCTGCCCGGAGGGCACTGCTGCCGGTCAAAGCCGCTGCGAGGTCCTGGAGCGGGTTTTGGAGAACATGCCCGAGGATTTCATTGTCCTCGAAGCTTTTGGCGGGCGCATATGCCTGGCAAATTTTCATGATGAGCCCATTGCAGGGATTACAGCCGAAAAAAACTCCTCCACGGACAATACGCGGCTTCGTACGGAAGAGGCCGCGGCATTTTTCCCATATTTTCGTCCCTGGGAAAACGCAAGAACAGGGTGCGCGACAAAAGAGAACTTTCCCGCCTTGCGCAGCTTGAAAACCGGGGAGGTAATCGTTGACGAGCCCTGGCAGGTTAAGCAAGCGGGCGGGGCCTGGAGGACCGTTTCCGTCAACTCCAGACCGGTTCCGGATTCAAGCGGCAGGATTACCCATGCCGTGATGAGCTGGCGCTACATGGAGTCCCAAACAGAGGGGGCGGAGGAACTGCGCCAGGCCGAGTTGCAGTTCCGGACGCTGGTGGAGAATTCCCCGGACATTATTCTTCGGTTTGATCGAAAAATGCGATACCGGTTCGTCAACACGGCATTTGAACAAATCACGGGAATGTCGAGGGAGTCCTTGTGCTCCAGAACCAACCGCGAGCTGGGCATGGCCGAAGAGCAGATCAGGTCCTGGGAGGCGGCCGCCCAACAGGCTGTCAGCAAAGGGCGGAAGGTGGATTTTGAATTCTCATTTTCCGGCGTGCTGGGCAGGCGTCACTTTCTGGGCTGGATAGTCCCGGAATGCGACAGTGCCGGCCGGGTTGAGACCCTGCTCTTTGTCGGACGGGATATCACCGAGCGTAAGCAGATGGAGGAACAGGCGCGGTACACCAGCTTCCTTGACAAGGTGACCGGTCTTTACAACCGCGCCTTTTTTGAGGCCGAAATCAAAAGGCTCGACACTGCGCGCTGTCTTCCCATCAGCATTATTATCGGCGATGTGAACTACCTGAAGCTGACCAATGATACGTTCGGACACAGGGAGGGGGATCGCCTGCTGGCGAGAGTTGCGGAAATTATGCGCAGGTGCTGCCGGAATGAGGATATCATCGCACGCTGGGGCGGGGATGAATTCGCTGTTATCCTGGCGGGAACGGACAGGAGGACCGCGGAAGAAATCTGCGAGCGTATCCGCAGAAGTACCGTGGCGCATGGTTCCGAATTGCTGGTGGTGCCGAGCATTGCTCTGGGAGCCGCGGCAAAGTCGGACACGGGGGAGAATATCTATGATGTCATCTCGGCAGCCGAGGAGCAAATGTATGCCGACAAGCTATACCAGAGCGGAAAAAACCGGAAGGCGGTGATCGGATCCCTTTTAAGGCGCGTGAAACAGAAATGGCCGGACTACGAGGAGGATCTCACCCGCACCCGGGGGATCGCCCGGGTCTTTGCCGGTACACTGGGGCTTAACCAACGGGAGTTCAAGGATTTGAACCTGCTCAGTCTCCTGCACGACATTGGAAAGGTGGCCGTGCCGGATGAATATCTCCGCAAGCCGGGCGTTCTGACAAAGGATGAGTGGGAGGTGGTGAAGCGCTACCCGGAGACCGGTTTCCGCATCGTCAAGTCATTTGCCGAAACCGCCCGGGTCTCAGACGAAATTCTTTCCCTGCGCGAGCGCTGGGATGGCCGCGGCTATCCCCGCGGGCTCAAAGGGGAGGAGATCCCCTTCCTGTCCCGCTTGTTTTCCATTGTGGATTCCTACGTGGCCATGACCCATGAGCGGCCCTATGCCCCTGCCATGAGCCCCGCCCAGGCCCTGCGGGAGCTCTGCGAAAATGCAGACAAACAGTTCGATCCCCACCTTGTCGAAAAATTCGCCTATACGATGGCCGCCCCCGGGCGAAACTGAAGGTTTGCCCGGCAGGATACGAAAAGCCCCGGCCGGGGCCGGGGCTTTTATTGCTTACTGCAGCCTGAGGCTACATCCCGGGCAGGGCATCGAGCATCATTTCGTCCGCTGAGCCGTTTAGCTGGAATCCCACCACATCCTGGTCCGAGCTGAACTGCAGGTAGGTGCCCGCCGCGATGGGATCGGTGAAAATATCCGCCGGCTGATTCACCGTCTTTTCATGGCCTTCTAATCCAATCGATTCTGCTGCTATCTGGTTCCCCTGGTCGTCGTAGGCGGTCAACTCCACCGTTGCGGAGCTCTCCGTCGTATTGACAAAGGCTATCCCGGTCCAGCCCTGCTTTTCCAGTTTGGGAAAGACCCCGTGCCGGCGGTTGATGTTGACTGTCGAGTAGCC
>CAZWNV010000036.1:0-21630 GCA_964635265.1 uncultured Desulfobacteraceae bacterium | reverse complement strand
TATCGTCAAGGACACGGCCATTTTCCGCTCCCACAAAGCGCTTCCCGTGGTGATAGCAGACGCCCACGAAGACCGCTTCGACCCCTATGCCGCCGATGTCATTGCCGTGCCCTCGGTAAGCGAGCACCTGGCCCCCGTTCTCAATACCCTGGCCGGTCATATCTGGGGCTACTATGCAGCCCTTGCCATCAACGACGGCTCGCGCTTTTTCTATGATTTCCGCAAGGACATGGAAAACACCATTGATCAACTGGGCCGCGAGGATCTGGATATTTTCGAGATTGCACTGGATAAGCGTTTCCGGGAAAAAGTGCTGCAGTTTTACGCCGATTTCCGCAAAAAGCAGTCAGCAAACGAACTGCCCTCTCCCATCGGCATCAAAGGTGCCGCCAACCTGACGCTTCTTTTGAAATACCTCGCCGGCCGTCTGCCCCTGTCTGATTTTGAAATTGACTTCGGAATCAAGGGAACAGCCAAGAACATGTTCGAAAAACTCTTTGAATCCCTTTCCGAAGCTGTCAATTGCCTGGCACGCCCGATTGACGCCATCAAACATCAGGCAAAAACCGTCACCGTTGGCACCAGCAGAATCGAGGAAAAGGCCGAGGGGCTGTTTTTTGACCTGCTGCGGGAAAACGGCTTCACCATAGCCCAACTGACCATTTCCAACATCATGGTCCTGCGCAACCTCCAGAAGGTCATAGCCGAAATCCGCGGTATGACCCTGTACCGCATCACCGGCATCAATCTGCTGGGCGAGCCGACGGATCACACCCGCATCCACACGGTCAAAAAAGAGGGAACCTCGCGCGCCATCGCCTCCCGCTCGGATTCGGACAACACCCTTGCCGGCACCAAAAAAATTATCGTCCGCCAGGGCAACGTCTATATCGGCAAGGGCCGAAAAGATGATCGCAGCATTGTCGTTATCCCGATCATCTCCTCGGATCCGGCCAGGCCCAACACGATCGAACACCTTGCGCTGGCGGAAATCGCCTTCAAGACGCAGGTCGACCTCCTCAGCAAGGTCAAGGCCCTGGGCGGAAAACACGAGCACATCAAGAACCTGGTCCAGGAAAACAGCATTGCGTGGCGCGACGAGTATCTCGAACTCGTGGAAATGCAGGAGCTTTTCGGCCGATCGGCGGAAAAGGTCAGTGAGATGATCATGGCCCGGATCGCCTGATCCGCTGATCCGCTGCAGGCGCTGCAGGGGCGCTCTCCTGTTCATTGGCAATACAATATTTGGTGGCTTACAAATCCCTTGCGGTCCGGCCGGTTCCTGTATACAATCACAATTTCGATTATGATGGAACCGAAAAATGCCACAAGCCTTTGCCTGAAGCTGCTTATACTGGCGGCAATCCTTATCAGCCTGCCGCTTATGGGGGTATGGAGCGCAGGCGAACAGGCACTCGGGGTGTACTTTCATTTCCCCCCCGAACCGGGCCGGATTGCCCATGCCCCGTTTTCCTGGCCGGTATTTGCCGCCCTTGCCGCCTTTATTCTCGCCTTTCTGGCCCCTTTTGTGCTGCGCGGCCTGAAATTTTCGCAATACCGGGATCAGAGCGAGGCGGCAGCAGAGGGCCGGCCTCTGCCAATCTGGGGATGGGCGGGAATCCTGATTTGTCTTGCCGCCTGGATTCTTGCCTGGACCCGGCTCGACTGGTTTCGCCAGTGGCAGCCCTATACCTTTCCCTTTCTGTGGATCGGCTATATCCTCGTGGCAAATGCCATCTCCTGCAAAAGACGCGGGCGCTGCCTGCTTCTGCAAAAACCGTTTTTCCTTTTCGCTTTGTTCCCGGCAAGCGCGCTTTTCTGGTGGTTTTTTGAGTATCTCAACCGTTTTGTACTCAACTGGTACTACGTGCAGGTGGACATGTTCACGCCAAACGAGTACATCTCTTACGCCTCTGTCTGCTTTGCCACTGTTTTGCCTGCGGTCTGGAGTACGGCGGATCTGCTGGAATCCTTTCCATTCTTTCAACGGACGTACAAAAACTTTATCGCGATCCGGCCGAATCGGCCCAAAGCCGCTGCTGGAGGCGTCGTCCTGCTGGCCGCCCTGGGGCTTTTCGCACTGGGCCTCTTCCCCAACTTCCTCTTTCCGCTGCTATGGATTTCCCCCTTGCTCATTGTGATCTGTCTGCAGGTGCTGGCCGGAGAACAACAGGTTTTCTCCCCCCTGCGGGAGGGCGACTGGAGCCGGATTGTCACATTTGCCGCGGCCGCTCTTGTCTGCGGTTTTTTCTGGGAAATGTGGAATTTTTACAGCTTGGCGAAATGGGAATACAGCATCCCGTTCGTCCACCGGTTTCAGATATTCGAGATGCCGCTGCCGGGCTACGCCGGCTATCTGCCGTTCGGGCTGGAATGTGCTGCCGTGGGCGACATGATCCAGCAGGCGATCCCTTCCCGCAATTAACGGGCCTTTGCCCCTCTTATCCAAAAAAGGAGTCAGACCGATGCTGCATCAAAAAGAAACCGCCCTTCTTGTGATCGATGTTCAGGGAAAACTTGCCGAAACCGTCCATGAGGCCGAGCGCATCCGCGCCAACCTGCAGAAACTGATCCAGGGCGCCCGGCTTTTTGACCTGCCGATGGTGGTGACAGAGCAGAACCCAAAAGGATTGGGGCCCACCATACCGGAGCTGCAGCCCATGCTCGAAGGGGCCGCGTTTGTCTCCAAAACCGCTTTCAATGCCTGCCTGCACTCCCAATTTGTCGAAGAGGTGCGGAAAACCGGCTGCAGACAAATGCTTGTCGCCGGCATTGAAACCCATATCTGCATTTACCAGACTGTAGCCGCACTGCTGGAGGAATCTCTCGAAGTCCATGTGGCAGCTGACGCCGTATCGTCCCGCACAGTATGGGACAGGACTACGGCGCTGGAACGGATGCGGGATATGGGGGCGTTGATCGAGACCACGGAAATGGCGCTTTTCGAACTGATGAAAAAAGCCGAAGGCGACAACTTCAAGCAGTTCGTCCGGATTGTCAAATAACCCCTGGCCGCACTGCAGCAGACCCGGATACGGCCTCATGGAACCTGATCGTGCGGCTGATAGGTCTGCTTATGATACATATAGGCGGCGGTCTGGATCAGGGAGATGCAGCGGTTTTTGAGATTCCTGCGGATTTTGTCCCCGCCGATTTCTGTTTTGGCGGGAGTCACTGTATCCGGCGGATGGAAGCGATATAATCCGGCGGTTTTCTCATGCGGCACAACCCGGACCATGTATCGCCTGCTGTCAATATAGGAGAGTATTCCGTGATTGTCCTGCAAAAGTGCGCCTCCCTTTGCCGGCGGGCGGGACAGGACGTCTGAGCCAAAGAAGCTGTGCCGGTACCTGCCGCCAAGCAGGGCCATAATCGTGGGCGCGATGTCTGTCTGCGAACATACCTGCTCCACGCACCGCTCCCTGGATCCGAGAATATCCGGAGCATAAATCAGGAAGGGAATGCGCTGGGCCGCGGGCTCCGGCTCCGTGCTCAAAAAGCCTCCGCAGTGGTCGGCCGTAAACACGAAAATCGTATCCTCAAAGTACCCGGCTTTACGGGCCTTTTGCATAAACCTGCCGATGGCCCAGTCCATGTATTGAATGCAGCGGATCTGCTTGGAGTGCGGATGGTCCGGAAAGGCCGGCTCGATTTTGCCTTCGGGAATGTTGTAATCCCGGTGAAAAGAAAGAGTCAGCAGGGTGGCGAAGAAGGGGGCTTCCTGCTCGGTGAATTCCTTGTGGGCAGCCAGGAAAAGATCCTCGTCACACCATCCCAGGTGATTTGCAAATGTGGTCTGCGGAAATTCTTCCGCAAATACAAAATCCGTAAACCCGTTGCTGCCCAAAAAGGACTGCCGGTGGTCGTAGTAAGGCTGCCCCGCATAGACAAACATGGTATTGTACCCCCGGTTCTCGAGTATGCTGCCGATGGTCCGGATTTCGCCCACACTGTTTTCCCTCGTGGTAATGCTTTCTCCGGGGAGGTCCGGGAAACCAGCGATGATGCCGCTAACTCCCCGGGTTGTCCGGGTCCCCACAGAAAAACAGTTCTCCATGAAAATCCCGTTGCGGATCAATCGGTTCAGGTTGGGCGTGACCGCGGACATCCCGCCCATGGCTTGTATATACGGCCAGCTCATGCTCTCCATCATCACCAGGACCACGTTGTAATCTTTTTGGGGCTTTCCCGTATCGGTAACCCGCATCACCGGCTGCTCCGTTTTGTCCACAAAGCGGTCTTTCTTTGTCTTAAGAGTCTTTCTTGCGGTCCGGAAGGCTTTCTCCCGGGCAAGCAATGGATACAGTTCCGCGATGGACTCCTTTCTGCCGTAGTAGCTGTATGCGGCTTCCCGGATGGTGAACAGCCCGTTCAGGGTCAATTGCGCAAGCCGGTTGGATTGACTGAAATAGGCGGGCCCCGTGTTAATTGCTTTGGGACCAACTGAGCCGCGGATGCTTAGCGCAAGGGCCACTGCTATCAAAAAGAACCCGGCAAGGTTGGCAAGCCAGGAGATCCGCTGCCCAGGGGCGGGAAAAATTTTTTTGTACACCCATACACCGAGACCGATCAGGAGCAGCCCGCATACGGCAAATAAAGGAATGGCATGGAAGTCTTCGATTACGATCTTATGGATATAATCATAGTGAAAATACTGAAGAACCTTGATGTCCAGCCTTGCGCCGAATTCCAGGAAAAAGAAAAAATCTGCCGTACAGACAAACAGAATCAGGGTAAGCACAAAGCCCGCCAGAAATGAGAGAAACATCCGAAAACCGTTCAGCCGATCGACAATCGGGGGCAGGAGGAGAAACAGCAACGCAAAGGGGGCAGCCAGCATGGCGGCAGCAACCAGGTCAAATCGCAGCCCCCGCAGAAAGGCGGTTGCGATCTGGCCCATGCTGCACCCGGCATAGTCTGCATGCGTGAACAGATACAGGAGCAGCCGCTGGAAGGAAAACGCCAGAAGCGCTGCTGCCAGAATCAGCAGCGTCAGTTTATAGCGCGCGGAGCAGAGGTGATTACCGATTTTGCGTCTCATATCTCTATTAGAAGCCTTGAATATTCAGCCCTGCCTGGACGGCAATGCGAAAGCGGATCCCGGACATTCAGTTATCTGCCAGCCCCGGGGACCACAGATAATAAAAGCCTGTCAAATTGCGCGTCAAATCTTCGGGCAGCCCCAGGTCAAGCAGCCGGCGGCCGCTTGTGCGCATCTGGACAGAATTGTAGACATTGTCATCGGGAAACCGGGATCGCCGGTATACCACAACCCGGCTGGTATCCGGCAGGCCCGCCATCTTTTTGGCCTTGTCGATGGCATCCGGGAGATAACCGATTTCATCAATCAGCCCCATATCCAGAGCCTGCCGGGCCAGAAAAATCCGGGCAGTAGCCGTTGTCTCCAGATCCGCACGGGACAGCACGCGGTGTTTCTGCACGCGGTCCATGAAGCGGCCGCCAAGGACATCCACAAGCTCTGCAAAAAGCTCTTCCTCTTTTTTCGTGCTTTTGCGAAAGGGAGAGCCCATATCTTTGTTTTTCCCGGAGGCACTGACCGCCACGTCCACTCCCAGCTTCTCCATTAGTCCATGGATATCGGGCCGCATGAATATGACGCCCACAGAGCCTGTCACGGTCGTGGGATGAGCCATGATATGGTCGGCAGGCAAAGAAATATAATAGGCGCCGGAGGCCGCGACATCCATCATGGCCGCCACCACGCTGGCACCGGTATCCTTTTTGAACGCCTGGATTTCATTATAGATTATATCACTTGCGGTAACCGAGCCCCCCGGCGAGTTGATCTTGATCAGCACCGCCCGGATCTCCGGATCCCGGCGGGCCTTTTCCAACTGGGAAACAATATCCTGGACCGGACTCGGCTTGGTTCGAAACACCTCGTCTCTCGCCCGGTCGGTGATGATACCGTGTACAGGGATTAGCAGCACCTTGCCCTCGCCCTCTCCGGAGAGGGTATACTGCTGCAGGGGATCTGTGGCATCGGAGAACAACTTTACCTGGGGCGAAACACATCCCCCGGCTGCTGCCGCAACGAGGGCCGCAGCTATCCATGGAACAAAAATGTTTTTCATTTTCCGCCTCTCTTGTCTGCCTCGGGTTGCCGTTACGGGAAAGCTCCTCCCGGAGCCCCGGTACATCAGCGGTTTCTCCGGAAACGCCTGGTTTCTGTCAGAAGAACCAGTGCCATACGGCCGAGACTTCCCAGCTTCTGCTTCCGGCATCTTCATGGCGGGCCGCAAGCGATATGTGATTGTTTGTGCTTACCCGGAAATTGCCGGCAGCTCCGGCGGTATACGCAGTATGCGGACCTCCGCAAAAAAACCGCATTATCCGGCCGTACAAATGAATCCTGCAGGCGTCTCCCGCAGACACGATGGTTCCGACGGACGTCCCGGCTCCAAGGGCATAATCTGCCGCAAGATCCCCGCCAATATCGAGTTCCGCCTCTGCCATGGCATAACAAAGGCCGGCCGGAAAAATTTCTCCGGAAAACCCCGCGCCTCCGTCTACGCGGTAATAGGAGGCGTCGTCTTCTGTCTCCAGGGGCTTTCGCTGCCAGCCGGTATTGAATTTCCAGGAAATGGGCCGCGAGAAAGCACTAACCGGTACAATGGAGACGATATCGACGAGATCGCATTGTTCCAGCGCAAACCTCCGGGATTCCGGGTAATAGCGGGTGCGCAGGTCAAAGAATTCGATCTGGGCCCCCTGATTGTGGATGTAGTCGGTATCCGTGAGGTCGGTAAGCGCAGGCCGCAGCCGCAGCTCATAAAAAGCATCTCCGCTTTGCATACCGAAGCCGAGGCTTGCCCGTTTGGACTCGTGTCCGCTGTCCGGCCGCGGCGGAACGGGAATATCGTCCTGCCGGTCTTTATCCAGGCGCCCCAGTTGACTGCGGGCACGCAGTGCAGCCATGAGCTGACCGCGGTAGGCTTTTTTGTCCAGCTCCTTGTTCACGTAGCGATACTGGATGACCTCAACAGCCAGATCCAGCATCCGGATTTTTCTCTCCCGCGCCAGCTGCAGATCCAGCAGATCCCCGGCCGAAATCCGACCATCAAGCAGCCTGCCTACCGTATCGAGCTGCTCCTCCGGCAACTGCTCTTCCAGGTGGGCAATCCGGGTCGTCTTGGCAGGCCGGAAATCTGCGCCTTCGATGAACCCCGCTTCTCTTACAGCCTTGATCGTATCCACGGGGATGGCGGCGACATGAAAACGATCGACCAAATGCGCCGAAGGACGCGCAGCTTCGAGCAGATACAGAAGATTGTAGGAGCAGTTCTCATCAAAAAAATAATAATCGGAGTAAATCTGGTCCATCTCCCGGATATGCCACACCATTCGCCGCAGCTCGGGCCGTGTCAGATTCAGGCGGTATTCCCAGATATCACGCTGGTTGATGTCGCTGTATTCCTGGATTTTTTTATAATAGGGCATTACTGAGTAATAGCCCCGGTAAAGGCCTGTAAGTCCGGAAACAGCCAGTCCGATGCCATTGCGGCCTTCCGTGGAGGCGGCATAGTTTACCGCATTGGACAGCCGTTTGTTCGTGTATGCGGTATCGATGGTGATCAGGGTATGGCCGAACATGGAAGCCGGGTTGTTGAGGTAATAGGTCGGGAAAACCAGGCTGGCCGAGCGGGGCTTGATGCGGTCGATAGCCGGGCACCTGCGCTCCGCCAGGCATGCCGGAAGCACCTCTGCAAGCTTTTTCTGCAGCCATCGAAACCGGGCGTAGAAGCGGCATATGCGCTCCTGCTCATCCTTTCCACCGCCGAACAGGTACCTGATGGTGGCATCAAGCTCGGCTTCGGGATCGCTCTTGCCCCCGGCGGCCAGGAAAAAATCCGGATCGTCGATCTGGCTCACCACGCCGGTGAATTTATCTTCATAATGGAGAAGGATGTGCCAGTAGCGCTTTTTGTGAAGTGCCTTTTCATGGGCGAGCGCAAGGAGACCCTCCAAATTGCGGCTGCCCGCCGCAAAAAGGCCGGGACCATTAACCAGCAGGCTGCCGGCAACAACAGCCATGAAAAAAAACGATACGGCGCCCGCTTTTGCGGGGCCGCATCGTCTCGTCCCGGTTGCTGGAACAGGCCGCGCTTTAGATGGTATGAACAATCCGGGATATTTCAATAACGACGTTTTTGTAAGTGACCCCGGAACTGCTGTAGATATTCTCAAAATTCCGCTGCAGTTCGGCATTGAGTTCAGGGCGCTTGTTCTCGGGCACATCGGCGATTTCCGCCACGGCATCCAGGGATTCGCCCTCGCCCTGTGCGATATCCACAGCCAGGGAGTCCATGTTGTCCGCCACGTAACGATTTAACTGCTCATTCATCGCCAGGGAATGGACCTCTCCGCAATCGAGCGTCCCGGACGACATGGCAAAGGTCTGGTTGGCACAGATGCCGTTGAGAAAAGTGCCCACCAGCTTCCAGGCCAGGCCGGTCTCCTCGCCGATTGCGTAGCCGCCAAGTCCGCAGCCGCAATCCTCGCGAACCGTTCGCGGTCCGGTCTGCGCCATGCAGACCGATGCGAAGCTCACCACCGCAAAGCAAATCAATACAGCAAAAACGATCTTTTTCATAGTTACCTCCCAAATGTTGCTGTTAACCGCAGGGCCGCTTCTCCCCTTGAGAACCGGCCGATCCGAAACAATCGGGGCAAACTGCTCACCGAAATCCTTTTTGTCAGGAAAACGTAACATTCATTAATGTACTTGCAAAACCGGCTTTCATCAAGCAAAAATCCCGCGGCTCCACTCTTTGCCGCAGCCGTCGGTTTCCACGATCGCCGTCCGGAATGATAAAGGCGAGCCGCGCCCGCCGGCTCTATTCCCGTGCTTTTCCCTATACATGGCCTTGTCCGCCTCTTTAAACAGCGCATTGACATCCACCGACCGCTTCAGGCTCACCGCCCAGCCGATAGACAGGGACAACCGGGCAGGCGGCGCCTGTTCATTATAGCGGGCAAGCTCTCTTCTGATCCTCTGGCAGCACGCGGCCGTGGTCTCCTCGTCGGTTTCGGGAAGAAGCACGGCAAACTCATCCCCGCCGATCCGGGCCACAACATCGCTAGTGCGGAAACACAGGCGCAGGATATCCGCAGTCTTCTTCAGCAGGACGTCACCGGCGCTGTGGCCCATAGTGTCATTGACGCCCTTCAATCCGTCCAGATCGCAGACTATGATGCCCAGAGGGCAGTACCGCGGGTCAGAAAGCCGCTTTACCTCCTCTGCATAAAATGAACGGGAGTAAAGCCTGGTGGTCGCATCATAGACTCCCATTTCCCGAAGCTTTTCCTCCATTTGCTTCTGTTCCGTAATATCCCTGGAGATGATCTGGAAAGTTTTTTTCCCGCCGAATGCGTAAACGGGCACGTAGTAGTGCTGGAAGTCCCTGCCCTGCCGCCGGTCCTCGAAAAAGACCGGAGCCTGTCTGCTCAGGGCCTGGCTGGCCATCTTCATGCGGCTGTCTGCCACATCGGGAGCCATAACGGAATGGAAGGTTCTGCCGTTTATCTCCTCCCTGCCCATACCGAATCTTTCCGCCATAACGGGATTCACGGTCAGAAAGCGCCCGTCCTCATCTACAAGTGCCACCGCATCCGGGGAGGTATCGAAGAGCTTCCGGTATTTTTCTTCGCTTTGCCGCAGGGCCTGCTCGGCCTGTTTCTTGTTGCGGATCTGCCCCCGCCACAGCCTTATGGTTACGCCCCAGGACAGCAGCAGGGGAAAAAAACACAGCAAAACGCCGGCGCCGACAAGCCAGGTCTGAAGTTTCTGCCGGGAAACCTTGCGCTGCATGCGCTGCTGCATACAAGCGACCAGATCCTCGGCTGCCTGTTCAAATTCCAGCTGGTTCTTCGTGTACTCCCACCCTGCCAACAGGCGCAGTGCCGCTTTTTTCTGCCCACTGCCGACCAGATCATAGGCGCGGGCTTCAATGGAGGTGATTTTGTGCAAATATTTCCGTATCTCGCCCGCCCTGCCGCGGATTCTCTCCGCTGTAATCAGCTCCGGAATTTCCTGCAGCAGCGCTTCCAGTCTGCTTTGTGCCTGGTCATAGGTTTTCCTCCATTTGAGGTTGCCGCTCAGCGTACTCACCCGGGTGGCCATCTTCATGGCCGCCGCCTGCTGCAGAAGCTTCCAGGAAGCGCGTTCTATGGGCAGTTCTTTATTGGTAACGGAATTCGTCATATGGAAGGAAAAAACAAGATGACCCGCAAGCAGGACGATCAGGAAAAGCGTAATGGCAATGGACGCAAGAAACCATGGCTTGGTTGCACTGTCTTTCACCGGGTTATATGTTCCGAGTTGAAGGCCCTTGTTCATATGCAGCTAAAAAGATGTCAGGCTATTGACCGGTCCAGGTGTCTACAATAGAGGGATTCTCCTCTACCCACTGAGCGGCTGCCTTCCGGTAAGTCCGGGCTTCACTCTGCGCCAGCAGCATGACTTCGGCCATGTCCCGGGGACTCCAATAGAAATTCGCAAGAAACGCGTACACCTCTGGCATGTCCTGCCGGAGGCCCTTTCTGACCACCGTGCTGATATGCTCTTCCCCCCCGTAGATATTTTTGGGATCCGCCAGGTATTTGAGATCCCACCTGGCAAACATCCAATGCGGAGTCCAACCGGTGACCACCACCCAGTCGTGCTTTGCAACAGCCCTTTCCAGCGCCGTGCACATGGTGGTCCCGGAGCCGGAAACCAGGTCGAATTTGTCTAAGCCGTAGGCCTCCATGGCCGCTGCGGTCTTCTCCATGATTCCGGCATAAGGGTCTATGCCGATAATCTTGTTGGCAAATTTTCCGCCGCGGCGCCGCAACCCCTCAATGGAGTCGATATTCACGTATTCCGGCACTACAAGCCCGATACGCGTCCCCTTCAGATTGGGGCCCAGATTGAGCACGTCGGAGCGGTGGCGCTGGAGAAAACGCGCCTGCAGCGAGGGCAGCCAGGCTGCAACGGTGGCGTCCTGATCGCCTGCCGCAATCGCCTCCCACATGGCGATAAGGCTTACAGGCAGCAGTTCGCACCTACGGCCGAGCCGCTGCTCGACAACCGCCTGGACCACATGCGAGCTCGCCTTCTCCGAGGCCCAGTCCACATATACAATTTCAACCGGTTCCCTGCCGGCCCGGCGTTTTTGATCTGCGGGCGCATTCCCCGCATTATCGGAACATCCTGCCAGAAAGGCAGAAACGCCCAAAATCCAGCAGGCAAGAAAACAACGAAAAGCCGGGACTGTATGCAGGCGTGTGAAAATCATATTTTGCAAGGGCGTGTTTCCAAAAGGCTTTGCTTCCATTAAAAAATTCGGGGCAGCCGCCTCAGCTTTTCCGGCCGGAGTGTTTGTTCTCCAGGCGGGCCAAACGCTTCTCCAGGGACTCCACCTTTTCTTTCAGCGCATCCATTTCCTGGCGGGGGACAAAATTTTTTTCCCGGAGCAGATCCTCCATCATCTGCTCCATGCGACTGGCAATCCAGCCCCGCAGCCTGTCGGAATGACGGTCCATCTCTTCCTTTAAATCGCGGCCCTCGCTCTCCGAGAGCTTCTTCTCCGCCACCAGCCTGTTGATCCGCTTGTCCAGCTCCCGCCAGGACTCGGCCAACAGGTCCTGGCCCTTGGCGGCATACTTCCTGCCCCACTGGTAGAGGCTGTCGCTGCTTTTGCGGAAAAACTCCAGCAGCGAGGCCCCCGGATCCTCGTTGCTGTGTTCGGCATGCCGTGCAGACCCGGATGCGGAAGCCTTCTGCCTGCCGTCCGTGCCGCTCTCTCCCTGCTGTATCCGGGAGATAATCTCTTCGGTGATATCGTTGCCGGTCTTGGTATCCACAATGAGGAACTCCTTCTCATCCGCCACCATGCGGGCAATCTGCTCCCGCCGGACATAGGTCTTTTTCTCGGTATCATAAAACCGGCCATTGGCGTAGCGCTTGATCGTGTACATAGACTGACTCCTTTGTTGACAACTCCATTACAAAACAGGGATGCCTTTTGTTTATATACCGAAATTTTTTGTTTTTGTCGAGTTCCCGGATACAAGCAGGGAGACGGTTCGAGTGATGTATTGCTAATCTTTATGGTGCGGATTGGCTGACGATGGATGCGGCGGAGGCTCTGCAGGCCGACAAAGAGCAGATGGTCCGGTTTTTTCAGGCAATACCGGCTGCTCCCATTCGATGATGCCGCCGCCTTTTGCAGACTGCTGGGCCAAACGGCTGGCAAAAGCCCGCAGGGCGGCTGCAGGGGCAGCAGCAACAGGCAGCCGGTTTCAGACGGCCTCCGGTCAGATATCGGCTACTGTCCGCGCGATTATTTCCGCTGAGGCCTTCAGCGCCGCTTTTTCGGCATCCGGCAGATCGTAGGCAATGATGCGTTCGACCCCCTCTGCTGAAACAATGGCGGGAACGCTCAGGCAAACCGCGCTCAGACCGAACTCCCCCTCCAGGTAGGTGGACACGGTCAGTACACTCTTCTGATCGCGCAGGATGGACTCGACAATCCGGACCAGGGCCAGCCCCACGGCAAAATAGGTAGCCCCCTTGTAATCAATGATGTGGTAGGCGGAATCCCGGACGGTCTGCTCGATTGCCGCACGCTCCGCCATCCAGTTATCACATTTGCCGCAAACCGGGCAATATTGGTCTATCTGGATGCCGCCGATATGGGTCATGGACCAGGCCGCGAATTCGCTGTCCCCGTGTTCGCCGAGCATATAGGCATGCACGTTATGGGTGTTGATTCCGCAATGACGGCTCAATAAATACCGGAACCGGGAGCTGTCGAGCACCGTCCCCGATCCGATCACCCGGCTGCGGGCAAACCCGGACTGTTGGAGGGCGACCTGCGTCAGCACATCCACGGGATTGCTCACCATGATCACAACCGCCAAAGAATCCCGGGCAGCCACCTCGCCCATGACCTGCGTGATGACCCCGGCATTCCGCCGGAGGAGCTCCAGCCTGCTTTCTCCCGGTTCCTGCTTTGCACCGGCGGTTATAACGATCACCGCGGCATCCGCATAATCCTCCGGCGTGCCGGCACGAATGGTGACAATCGGGAAGTAGGGCTGTCCGTGGGCAAGATCCAGGGCCTGGCCTTCTGCCAGATCCCTGTTGCGGTCTAGCAGTACGATTTCCCCTGCAACACCGTTTAAGGCAAGGGCATACCCGAATGTCGCCCCCACAGCCCCGGCTCCCACGATCACCACTTTGCTTGTACACTGCCTGTTCTGCTGCGGCATAAAAGCCCTCCTGACGCGGCGGATCATCCTGCGGCATTTTACAGGGCCTCCATGCCGCCGCCGGTAACCCCCTGCCGGCTAATCGGCCACGGGGTTTACGTGGAGCTGAATTGCATCGATTTCCGTATGATCCCTCAACAGCTCCTGCACATGGGCATTGATCTTATCTTCCTTGGACGGCGATTCCTTGATCGAGCAATGCGCCGTGCCGTCCTTGATAACGCATTTGGCGCCGGGATAGCTCATTACCAGCTCAGACTCGATACGGGCCGCGGCCACAAGGTTGTCCAGCTTTGCCTGGGATTCGCCTGTGGTTTGAAAAGCGGGCCGCTGTACGGCGTCGGCGATGATATCCACGGCATCGTCAACCTGAAGCCTGTCAATGCCGATTACCAGATCATACAGAGAGGGATCGGAAGTATCGATGCCGTAGAGATGCTGCGCCCATTTTCTTCTTTCCTGGTCATCCTTGACCAGGATCTGCCGGGCTTTTTCATAGGAGATGCTCTCCCGCCGCATCTCCTCCCGGATCCGATGCTCCAGGTCGGCAATGATGCGCACCATGAAAGCATGGGGAATTCCCTGCAGAAAAAAGTGCCCCGCCAGACCGTGGTAGACGACGTTATCCTTCTGCACGCTCTCCAGCAGCCTGCGGCGGATGAATGTGATATAGCGTTCCTTGCCGTAGGTAAAGCGGTCGAGAACCGAAGGGACATTGTGCAGCGCCCGGATCAGCTTGATCTCCGGGATATTGAACTCCTGGGAAGCCTCAATAAGGACCTTGCGCCCGATACACTCGTAGCCGAGTTTGTCCGCCAGTTTTTCCGCGGTTTCCCTGCCTTTGGTGTAGGAGCCCCGGGAAATGGTAATAATCGCCATAGAGTCCCCCTTTTCTCTGCATTGGTAAAGTGAACGGAATAGTATGTTGACGGTTTAACTGAATTTACCAAGCAGTTCAGATCCAACTATAATGTACTACTTTATTGTATACCGTTATAATACTGAATAAACAAAATTTTCTGTATATACACCCTAACCAGGATTCTCTGCATGTAAAGCGGGCCCCCGGCGATCAGATACAACCCGCCTGCAATTATCGGTCTTGTTCTCTAGAATAGCTTTCCAGGACGGGGACAGCAAAAAAAGAGGCCTGCACCCGATACGACCGGTGCGGTTCCGGAAAGCTGCGGGACAGCCCCGGGGCATTTCATAGCGGCCGCACTTCCTCCACGGAGAGCGTTGCCACGCCCAGGTTTTCCCCGACCTTTCCGCAGAGCAGAAAGGGGCGGCCGCAGTCCAGGATATGGCAGAGACGATGGTAGGCTTCGGGGAAAAAGGCAGCCTCCACCAGCCCGGTCTCATCTTCAAAAGTGACAAACTCCATGGGATCCCCCTTTTTCGTAACCACGGTCTTGCCGGTAATCAGCCATCCCGCGAACTGTACACGCCGGTTTACATGCTCTCTCAGCCGGCAGGCCTTGACGGCATCGGTCCCGCGGAGCTGATCGGCAAAAAGCGTCATGGGATGGCATTCGCACAAAAACCCCAGAACGGCGAACTCCCGCCTGAGCCGCTGCCTGGAATCCTCCCCGGGCAAATCGGGCACAGCGGCCGGAGTCGTTTCGGAAAACAGGGACAACGCGGTATGATTCCGGCAACCGCCCTGCCGCCAGGCCCAAAACCGCCAGAGGAGTCCGGTCCGGTTGTGCCCCGGGAAGAAGCGGTCCAGCGCCCCGCAGTGGATGAGAGCCCGGCCTTCCGCCCCGTCCGGGCGAACCCGGTCAAAAAAATCCATTACATCCCGGAAGGCGCATTTTTGCCTCTCCGTGATAATGCGCTCCCGCGTGTCGCAGGAGAGGTTCTTTACCGAACAGAACCCCACCTGCAGGCTTTTCCCCCTGCCGCTCCAGCGGATCCGGCTGTTCGCCGCATCCGGCGGGATAATTGCAAGGCCCATGCGCCGGGCCTCGGATACATAGGCAAAAGTGGAGTAGAATCCTCCCTGGTTGCTGATCACTGCTGCCATGAACTCGGCCGGATAATGGGTTTTCAAATAAGCGGCCTGAAAGGAAACCCGGGCATAAGAGGCACTATGGGGTTTGCAGAAGGAATAGCCGCTAAAACTCATGATCATGCGCCAGATCCTTTTTCGATCCTCCTCGGAAACACCTCTTTTCCGGGCGCCTGCAGCAAAGCGGGCGGAGTAATCCTGCAGGTGCCGGGCCCGGTCCTTTTTGGCCATAACCTTGCGCAGACCGTCGGCCTCGGCATGGGAAAAACCGGCAATCTGTACCGCCGCCCGGGAGACGTCCTCCTGGAAAACCATCAGCCCGTAGGTTTCTTCCAGGACGCCTTCCATCAAGGGATGCAGCGGCTCCCAGGAACAGCCGCCGAGCCGCTGCAGGTACTGCTGGATCACCTCGTTTGCCGCCGGCCGGATTATGGAGGAGTGGATCACCAGATGGGCGAAATCCCCGACACGGGCTTTCTTCTGCAAAAGCCGCATGGCCGGGCTCTCGATGTAGAAGCAGCCCATGGTTTCCCCCCGGGCCAACGCCGCCCGGGTTCCGGGATCGTCTTCGGGCGTCCAGCGGTGTTCGGCAAAGGCTGCACCGTTTGTCCGGATTTCGGCCAGAGCGTCCCGGATCACGCCAAGACTGCGGTTGCCCAGAAGATCGATTTTCACCAGCCCCGCGGCTTCCACTCCATCCTTGTCCCACTGCAGGATGGGCACCCCCTTGGGGGCTTTCTGCACGGGGGCATAGGAGGCTATCGGTCCGGGAGTGATGACCATCCCGCCCGGATGCACGGACAGGTTTCGCGGCAGACCGGTGATCCGCCGGGCAATGGATACAATCTCCGGCCAGGGCGGGGACAGATCCACTCCCCGCTTGATCTCCTTTTCCGGCAGACCAAAAACCCGGGCGGTTTCGCGAATCGCCATGCGGGGCTGAAAACAGATATGGCAGGCCACCAGCGCAGCGCGCTCCCCGTAGCGGGAAAGCACACCGGAAATGACCGCATCGCGCTCGTCCCAGGCAAAATCCACGTCAATATCCGGCGGATCCCTGCGTCCCGGGTTCAGGAAACGCTCGAAATAGAGGTTGTGCTTTAGGGGGCAGACATTGGTGATGCCCAGGCAATAGGCGACAAGCGAGGCCGCCCCGGAGCCGCGGCCGCAGGTGCGCGGACTCTGCCGGACAATGTCGGCCACGACCAAAAAATACCCGGAAAAGCCCATATCGAAGATAATCCCCAGTTCATGCTCCAGACGCCCGGCTACCGCTGCGGATACTTCCCCGTAGCGCCGGCGCGCACCGGCATAGGCCGCCTCCCGCAAATGCCGCGCCGCCTGCTCCGGCGTATCCGCTTCATACGGGGGCATCACAAGGCCGAAATCCGGGCCGGTAAAAGCGAGGCGTTCGGCTATGGCGGCCGTATTGGCAATGGCTTCCGGGCATACGGCAAAACGCTGCCGGTAAATCCGCGGTGCAGCCAGAAAGGCATCCGCCGGAGCGGCGTCGCCGGGCTGCAGCCGGGAAAGCGAAGTGGTTCGTGCGATGGCGCGCAGCACCCGGTGAACGGCAAACTCTTCGGGATAATTGAAAAAGCTGCCGGGGGTGGCCACCAGGGGAATGTCCAGGTGCATGGCGGTGCGGCGCACGGAGTGTGCAGCAGGCACCGGCCGCCGCGGCATGGCCGCGGCAATGTCCAGGCCGGCCTCCCTGCCGGTCCGCAGAAGCTTTGAATTGCTTGCAAGCACCACCAGTCCTTTGGAAAAGCGCACCAGTTCGGAGCTGAAATCAAAATCCCCGCTGGAATGACGCTGGCTGAGCAGCCGGCACAAAGAGCTGTAGCCCTGCCTGTCCTTTACCAGGCAGACCGCACGGGCAGTGCTCCTGGGATCCGTTACTTCCGCCCCCACGATGGGCCGGAGTCCTTCCCGCCTGCATGCTGCAAGAAAGGGCCAGAGCCCGCAGAGGCTGTCCGTGTCGGTCAGGGCAAGCCGCTCATAACCCAGATTCCGCGCATGCCGGCAGAGGGCATCCACGCCTGAGGTTCCCCACATAAGCGAATAGCCGGAGCGCACCGTAAGCGGCACCATAAAACACCTCCCCTATGATGCCAGAGCCCGGCCCGTGCAGATGGCACCGCCGCCGAAACGCTCCCGGATGCGGTCCACGGCACGGATTGCTGCCTCGCGGTGTTTTTCACCCGCCTGTTCTTGTTGAAAAAGGGACATCTGGGTATCCGGCGCCACCGGCTTTATACAGGCAAGATACAAACGACGCAGCCGCACCCGCCGGTGCCAGGCTTTTTCCAGCAACGACCGGGCGGTCGGAAACAGAAAAAAGTCATTGCCCGAGGGCGGCCGTACCGAAAGCTGCCGGAAACAGCGCTGCCCGTCGGCATACTCAATAACCATCACAAGGCCGCGCGCCGCCCTGCCACGCCTGCGCAGTTCGGCGCCGATGGTCTCCACAAGCCTGTACAAAGCCTTTTCCACTGTTTCGGCGTCATTGGTATCGCCTGCAAATTCCCGGGACGCGCTTATCTTCGGCACTGCGGTGCCGGCGGGCATTACCGGTGAAGGATCTATCCCCCGGACCAGATTGTATACAAGGCCGGCCCGGCTGCCAAACGGAACCCCGAGCTGCTCCATGCTGAGATCCGCCACCTGCTTAACAGAAAAAAGGTTCAACTCCTGCAGCCGCATCTGTTCAGAGGCGTCAATGCCGGGCAGCAGGCGAACGGGAAGCGGTGAGAGAAATGCGGCCTCCCCGCCCGGCTCCACAATATATTCGCCGCGCGGCTTGACCAAGCGGGTGGCAACCTTGGATACCAGTTTATTGGGCGCCGCCGCCCAGATCGGACAAAGCCCCAGACGGTTACGGATCCGCCGGTACATGTGTCGGGCCGCATCCCGTCCGGGGCCGAACAACCGGCTGGTACCGGTGAGATCCACAAACAGGTGCCCGTCTGCTGCACCGGCCTCCACAAGCGGCGAATACGGCAGCACCTCCTGCAAAAGCGCGCCCATGGCCCGTTCATAGCGATGCGGCCGGGGTGGTATGACAACCGCATCCCGGCATAAGCGCCGGGCCCTGTCCAGGGGCATGCCTTTGCGCACCCCGGCCTGGTATGCGGTTTCGCTCATGTCAAAAACCCTTGCCCGCACCGCACCTTCCGGGGCAATGACAAGCGGCCGCCCGGAGAGGCCGGGATCCGCCAGCCTCTCCACCGCTGCAGCAAAGTCGGCAACATTGAAGTGCACAATGGTTCGGGATGCAGGGGGCCGCGCCATGATTACAACCTCTCCATGACCTCGGGGCCGCGCTGGATGCCGATAACCTTTCCCTGCACCAAGACCTCGTCAAAGCCGCAGCGCAGGGGGGCATAGGCGGGGTTTTCCGGCTGCAGCAGAATATGATCGGAACGCAGGAAAAAACGCTTGACAGTGGCCTCCTCGCTTCCGACAAGAGCGGCCACGATCTCTCCGTTTTCCGCATACTGCCGGGGGGTGCACACGGCCAGATCCCCGTGGAGAATGCCGGCATTGCTCATGGAATCGCCCTTGACGCGCAACGCGAAAAGGGTTCCGGCCCCGGCTTTATACAGATCCCCATCCACAACGATGGTTTCCTCCCACTCCTGCTGGGCGTACATGGGCAGGCCGGCTGTGATGCGGCCGATCACGGGGACTTCCTGCCACCGCTGAAGTCCCGCGGCCTGTCCGGATTTGTTGATAAGCTGCAGGCTCCGGCCGTAGCGGCCTTGCCGCCGTAAAAATCCTTTCTGCTCCAGGCGCTTGACGGTCTGGGCCACGGCTGTATGGCTGATGCCAAGGGCACCGGCGGCCTGGCGCAGCGAGGGCGATGTGCCGGTCCGGGCGATGGCCTCCCGGAAATAATCCAGCACCTGCTGTTGTTTCGGGCTTGTTGCAGACGACATGGCATCTCCTCTTCTCAGAAAGTTCGGAGTCAGGGATTTCTTTTATACAAAAACAAAATGTAAAGGTCAATGGAAAGTTTTGTAAAGGATTTGTAAGGTATCTCAGGGGAATTGTCAAGGCCGGCCGGGAAAACGGGGGAGAGGCCGCGGCTAGGGCTTGACCTCGGACCGCGTTTTGCTTAAGGTGGGCCAGCATTTCCGGTCCGGCGGCCACCCCGCCGGACCGGCCGGCAAGCAAACCCGATACCGAAACCAGAGCGGAGTCCCGGCGAATGAAAACCCCGCACCTCAATCTCAGGGATGCCTACAAGCAGACAACAGCAGACCAGGACAAGGTCCTGCCTCCGGCGGAAACGCTCCGGCGGGCCGGGGAGAAATTCCGGAAAATGGACATGGCGATCCTGGCCGAGACCATGCGCATTGACAACGGCCGCCTCGATATTCCCGTGTTTGTCAGTATATGCGGCAAAGATGCCGCTCATCTGACCGGCACCGCAAGACAGATGGGCAAAGGGGCAAGCCCGGAGCAGGCCGAGGCCAGCGCTGTAATGGAGCTGGTGGAGCGCTTTTCCGTCTACAGCTTCTCCGGGAACCCGGAGAACTTTATCCACGACACCTACGCCGGCGTTCGGGAAAGCGCCCTGCCCTTCTCCCTTATTGCCCGCTCCGTCCATGAAGAAGAGGCAGAAGAACATGGACCGGCCGGGGAGGTATTCGCCGATCTCCCGCTCAAATGGAGCCGGGCCCATGATCTGAGCCGGGACCGCTCCATCCTGCTGCCGTTTGACTGGTTTTTCGCCATTAACGAATTCAACGGCACCTCCGCCGGCAACTGCCTGGAAGAAGCCATCTGCCAGGGAATCTGCGAGGTCGTGGAGCGCCACGTATCCGCCCGCATATGCAGGGAAAAAATGGCGGTTCCCGGGATAGACCCGGCCTCGGTAACGGATCCCACGGCCATGGAGCTGCTCGGCAAATTCAAAAAAAACGGCATTCGCCT
Source organism: uncultured Desulfobacteraceae bacterium (assembly GCA_964635265.1). Classification (GTDB taxonomy): domain Bacteria; phylum Desulfobacterota; class Desulfobacteria; order Desulfobacterales; family Desulfosalsimonadaceae; genus M55B175. The sequence continues at coordinate 1,400 of CAZWNV010000036.1, read as the reverse complement.
ATACCTTTCCGACTTTACCCTGGATATGGGTATTCCCACGGTGGGCGTGCTCGCCTATGACCCGGCCACATACCCGGAGAAAAGCGAGATCGTCTGGACCGCCGGAACAGCAACCAGCCCCCAGCAAGCCCTCTGCCGCGCCCTGAGCGAAACCGCTCAGCTGGCCGGGGACTTCAACACCGGTTCCGGCTATGCGGCAAGCGGGCTCCCCAAGCTCCGGAGCCTGCAGGAAGCCTCCTTTATCACCCATTGCGAGGCCTGCAGGGACATCCGAAGCCTGCCGAATATCGCGGACGCGAATATCAGGGCGGAGATTGCCAACTGCGTTGCCGCGTTGTCCAAAAAAAAGATGTCCGTACTGGTTGTCCCCACCACGCATCCCGAGTTGGAAATTCCCGCATGCTACGTCGTTATTCCCGGCGCCTGTTTCCGGGAGCGGGCTGCAGCCACCAGCATGGCCATGTTCTGCGGCAAGCTGATAACCCGGAAATACCCCCCGGAGCAAGCCATCCCCAGGCTGGAGGCGCTGGCGGAAAAAATCCCCGGCCAATACCACACCCAGTTCTACCTGGGGCTCTGCCGCCTGGAGGCGGGAGATCCCGAAGGCGCCCGGAAATACCTGCAAAAAGCCCTGGAGCTGGAGCCGGATCCGCAGGACATGGCGAGCATTTACTCCTACACCGGTCTCTGCCTGAAAGAAACGGAAGCCTGGGAAAAAGCGCTGGAGGTTCTGGAAAAGGGGCTTTCCTGGGATGAAGAGCGAACGGACATCTTAAACCTCATGGGGTTCTGCCACTTCAAGCAAAACCAGCATGAAAAGGCGATCCGCTGCTTTGAGCGGCTTTTGCAAATAAACCCGGGTTCTGCAATTGATTATGCCAATATCGGGGTGAACTACAAAAAGCTGGGGGAAACCCGGAAAGCGGCCGCCTATTTCGAAACCGCCCTGCAGATGGATCCGGACCTGGAGTTTGCCAGCCAAGGCCTGAGGGAAATACGGGGCTGAACCGAAGCGATCACTGCGAAGGGCTCACGGTGCCCTTACAGATATAGCGGCCCGGCACCGGGGTAACCCGCGGCATCTCCCCGAGCGGATTCTCGTCCACCAGGAGCGGACACCCATAAACCGGCTCCAGGCTGCCGTAGCGCAGCACCTCTGCCGGGGTTCCCCACTGGGCAAGACTTCCCTCTTTCAAAAGGAGCAGGGTGTCCGCATACATGGCCGCCAGGTTCACGTCATGGGAAACCATGACGACAGTGATCTGCTTTTCCTGCTTCATCTTCTCCATCAGATCCATGATCCGCATCTGATGGGCGATATCCAGGGCCGCGGTGGGCTCGTCCAGGATCAGGATCGCCGGCTGCTGGCATATCGCGCGGGCGATAAACACCCGCTGCCG
>CAZWNV010000035.1:0-21749 GCA_964635265.1 uncultured Desulfobacteraceae bacterium | reverse complement strand
AAGGGCTCAAAAATGCGCTGGCGGGTCTTCTCATCCATGCCGTGGCCGTTGTCGGTGATCGATATCATCACGTAGGCACCGGGCCTGACCTCGGGTTTCCGGGACGCATACACCGCATCGAGTTCGGCGGCCGCGGTTTCAATGGACAGAATCCCGCCGGCAGGCATTGCGTCGCGGGCATTGATCGCCAGATTCATCAAGACCTGCTCCAGCTGGGTAACGTCGGCCTTGAGGTAAAGGGGCGTTGGGAACAGTTTCAACTGGAGCTCGATGTCTTCACCGATCACCCGCTGCAGCAGCCCTTTAAAGCCGGAAACCACTTTATTGGCATCCAGTGACTGGATCTCGAGCACCTGCTTGCGGCTGAAGGCAAGCAGCTGGCGGGTAAGGCTCCTGGCCCGCTCGCCCGCGTCATGGATATGCTGCAATGCATCGCGATGGGGGTGGTCCTTTTCGGCGGAATCGAGCAGCAATTCGGAGTAGCCGAGCACGATGGAGAGCAGGTTGTTGAAATCATGGGATATGCCGCCTGCCAAGCGTCCCACGGCTTCCATCTTCTGGGCCTGCTGGAGCTGGCTCTCCAGTTCCAGGCGCTTTTTTTCGGCTTCTTTCTGCCCCGTAATGTCCATGATGTTGCCCATGAGGCGGACAACGCGGCCCCCGCTGTACTCGGCCGTTCCCGTCGTGCGGACCCAGATGCTTCGGCCTGTGGCTGTGATCAGGCGCGCTTCGAGGTTGTAGCCCTCGCCTTCCTGTAGGGCCCGGTAAAAGGCCGCCTCCACCGCCTCCCGGTGCTCCGGGGCGTAAAAATCCAGGTCGCCGCGGATATCATTGGGATCGTAGGCCTCCCTGGCGACCTCGTAGATGCGAAAGACCTCGTCTGTCCAGGACAGGCGCCCGGCATCCACATCATATTCCCAGCCGCCCACCTTGGTGAGCTGCTGGGTCTCTTCCAGGAGTTTTTCGTTTTTGCGCAGCGTATCCTCGATCTGCCGGCGCTCGCTGATGTCCTGGGCGAAAGAGAAGGAAAAGGTGCTCTCCTCGTATTGGACGTAGGTGACAGTGACCTCCACCGGGAAGGTCTGCCCGTCCTTGCGCCGGTGCAGGGTTTCGATGGTGCCGGAGCCGTTTTCGCGGATTCTCTGCCGGTGCCGTCTCCACGAGTCTTCTGTGAACCCGGGGTCGATATCATAGACTGTCAGCCGGCAGAGTTCCTCCCGGCTGTAGCCGAGCTTGCGGCAGGCGTAGTGGTTGGCGTATACGATGCGGCCGTCTTCTTCGATCATGAAAATGCCGATGGCCGCGCTGTCAAGGCCGAACTGCAGCAGCCGGTAATTTTCCTCCGCCTGTTTCAGGCGGGTAATGTCTGTGATATAGCCTTCAATGGCAAAGGTGCCGTCATCCATGTACTCGCTTATGCGTGCGTTCATGGAAAACCATCTGCGGGCGCCGTCGAGCCGGACAGCCTCGAATTCAAAATCCTGCACCTGTTCCCGGTTTTTGAGCTCCCGGATAAAGGCTTCTCTTCTGCCGGGATCTGCGTAGAGCTGCCGGGAGATGTCGGTGAACAAAAACTTCTCCGTGTTCGCCAGCTCGCCGGCCACCATCAGGCCCAGATGGGGATTGACGAAGTTGGCCCGGCCGTCTGAGGTGGTCTGGAAAATGCCGATCGGGGCTTTCTTATACAGCTCCCGGTAGCGGGCCCGGCAGTCTTTGAGGGCGTTCTCGGTTTCTTCTTTTTCCGCGGTGATCTGCTGGCAGCGCCTTTTATAATCCCGCAGCGCGGCAACCTCTTCCTCGAGGGCCGCGATTTTCTCCTGCAGTTTGGCATAGGTAGGGTGCTGGGCCATTTTTGTCTCCGTAGGGCCTGTGGCTGCATACGGGCCGGGCTGAATCCATTGCCTGTCAAAGCGCTGCAGCTTTGCAGTCTAATTCCCCATATTATTGCATCCTACCTGACACGAAAAAAGGTTTCAATACCCATCATTTCGCCTACCTGATGAATCTGGAGGCCAAGATCCGCGCCGTGATGGAGGCAGACGGCAGCGCCTGATCCGGTTTTACGGTGGCTCCGGGGGAAACGGCACCACCTCGTCGATCTCCGCGGAATCCGTCAATAACATGACCAGGCGGTCGATTCCCAGGGCACAGCCGGCGGCCTCCGGCATTGTCTCCAGCGCCTTCAGAAAGCGGGCCGGGGGCGGGGTGAGCGGAAGGGCGGCCTTGCTGCGGCGTTCGAGTTCCGCCTCCAGGCGCTTTTGCTGCAGTTTTGCATCCGCGAGCTCCGTGCATCCGTTGCAGATCTCAAGGCCTGCCATGTATAGTTCAAAACGCTGGGCAAGCTCGGGCTCCTGCGGCTTGGGATGGGCCAGCAGAGCGGTTTCAGCGGGATAGTCGCAGAGGAATACCGGCCGGGAGAGCCCGAGCTGCGGTTCAATGGAGAGGCCCATGATCTCGTCGAAGGCGCCCTGGGCAAGGGCGCCTTCCATGCTTTGCCCCCCGAAGCGGGAGAAGGCTTCGGCCACCCGCAGCCGGGGCCAGGGCGGGGTGGTCTGGATTGTATGCCCCTGCCAGGTGCATGCGGCGGGCAAAGAGAGGTCCGTGCGGATCTGCTCCAGCAAAGCCTCGCAGGTATGCATCAGGTCGGAATAGCTCTGTCCCGCCGCGTACCACTCCAGCATGCTGAACTCCGGGAGATGTCGCCGGCCGCGTTCGGCGGCGCGAAAGCAGCGGCAGATCTGAAATATTTTGGCAAAGCCCGCGGAGAGAAGCTCTTTCATGAATATCTCGGGCGAGGTCTGCAGCCAGCCGCAGGCGGCGGGAACCGCCTGGATGTGGGGCTCGGGAATCGGCTCGGCAAGGCATACCGGGGTCTCCACCTCCATATAGCCCTGCCTGCGGAAAAAACTCCGGATACTCGCCAAAACCTCCGAGCGCAGGGGAAGCGTTTGGTGAAGGCGTTTCTGCCGGAAAAACGGCAGGGGGCTGCCGGGTTTTTCTGTCGGGCCGTCGATGGGAAGCCTTTTTCCTTTTGCCTAGGGGGTCTTTACCAGATAGCTGTCCGCGACCCTGTCCTGGATGCAGATCATATCATAGGCAGCCGGTTTTGCCGATTCATACCACTGGTAGGCAAGGTTCTGGCATTGGCTGCAGCCCTTTCTGGGAATATGGATCGCCAGCAGATGAGCGCCCCTGTCCGAGCTGGAGTCGATTTTCACGGCTCCGCTGCAGTCGGGGCAGATCCGGAGGGTTTCCTTCTGGGTCTCATAGATGCCGTCCGTGTCGTAGAAAACGTTACGCCGGCGCTCGACGTATTCCTGATTGCCCCGCATGCGTTCTCCCAGGGATTCGCGCTGTTTCCAGGAGGCAAGCACCGTCTCGCAGGTCTGCTCCACGGTTCGGGTCACGCTGTCGCTCTGCTTGAGTTTGTCTGGATCGTAGCCCGGTTCGATTACATGGCTGTAGTCCAGCCCGGCAAGCGCCAGGATGATGCCGATGTTGACATAGGGCAGCGCGCCTTCAATGGAATAGCCGCCTTCGAGCACGACAATATCGGGCTGGAGAAGCCGGGTGAGCTCGGCATAGCCTTTGGCGGTAAACAGCATGTTGGTGAGCGGATCACTGAAATGATTGTCCTGTCCGGCCGAGTTGATGATGATTTCCGGCTGAAACTCCTCGAGAACCGGCAGCACAACTTTGGTTAATGCGTGCAGAAACCCCTGCTCCCCCGTATAGGGCGGAAGGGGAATGTTCAAGGTGGTCCCGGCCGCGGTGGGTCCCCCCAGTTCCTGCGTAAAGCCGGAGCCGGGGAATATGGTCCGGCCGTCCTGGTGCAGGGAGATGTAGAGGGTGTCCGGGTCGTGCCAGTATATGTCCTGGGTCCCGTCGCCGTGGTGGCAGTCGGTGTCGACTATGGCAACCCGGCTCACCCCGTGTTTCTGCCGCAGGTGCTCCACCATGATGGCCTCGTTGTTGACATTGCAGAATCCCCTGCCGCCATGCACCACCCGCATGGCGTGATGGCCCGGCGGCCGTACGAGGGCAAAGCCGTTGTCCACGGACTTGTTCATCACCGCATCGGCAATGGTCTTGGCCCCGCCGGCGGAGATGAAATGCGATTCCGTCATGACGCGCCAGGCATCGGGATAGGAAAAATGCACCCGCTGCACGTCTTGTATATCGACAATCTCGGATTTGAACTCGCTGATGCCGGCGATATCGAAGAGCCCCTCCTCGAGCACCTGGTCCTGGGTATAGAGGAGCCGCTCTTCGCGTTCGGGATGGGTGGCGCTGATGGCCCAGTCAAAGGCCGGGAAAAAGACAAGGCCGGTTTTTCGGGGTGCTTTCAGCATATAGACTCCGATTCTTTCCAATTTGGCGGTATTTTGGCCCATACCGCCGGTTTTGCTGCCGCCGCCCGGGAAAGGATCTGTCACAGGCTGCTGCTGGTACAGGTTGCCGCGATTTTTCGGGAGATGGCCTGAAATTCATGGATCAGGCCGGGCTTGATCTGCTGTTTGACCCGCAGGTTTTTGCCCATCATGCGAAATCCCCGCACAATGTTGAATTCCAGGTCTTCGAGGATTTCCGCCTCGATATCCTGGACGTTGGCGCCGAGCCGCACGGCCTTCTGGCGGAGCAGTTCGTCGACCATGCGGTGCGCATCGCCCCGGGAAAAGCCGGAATTGACGGTCTGGGAAAAGGACTCTTCCGGTGCGGTTGCCAGCCCTTTCTGGGTATCGACAAACAGCGTGACTTCACAAGTGGTCCGGGAAAGGGCGGTACCGATGGCGTTGGCCACCTGGCACTCGGGTATGGTCTCCACGGTATAGCCGCTGGTGTTTTCGAAATGCTCGGCAAAATAGGGTGCCGGACCGCCGAGGACCAGGATGTGATGGGGACTCACCTGGTAGCGCTGCAGCGCCTCCCGCACGGTATAAACCGGCTTGCTGTTGATCTCGGCGATCATCTGCCCGGCCCCGGCAAGGATTTCCCGGCAGGTGGTATCAAAGATTTCGTAAGCGGCCTCTTCCACGGAAAGGCCGAGTTCGCGGGCAATCGGCTCCAGGCCCTGCATGGCAAGCGCCTTGTCTCCGCCCTGGGAGCGGTCCAGCACAAAAAGGGCGTCCGTGGGAGTCGGTGCCGGACCGCCATAACCCATTGCCGCTCCGCAGCGGTCGGGCCCGATCCGGATCTTCCCGTTCTGGACACGGACGCAGGAGTCGCCGCCAATGCCGATGGATTGTGTATTTAATGCCCGGATCAGGGTTTTATAGCCGCCGAGGTCGACTCCGTGGGGCGAAAGCAGCGGAACGCCGTTGATCAGGACTGCCATATCCGTTGAGGTGCCGCCGATGTCTAGCACAAGCGTTTCGATATTGTCCGCGGCAAACGCCACGGACCCCATAATGCTTGCAGCAGGGCCGGACAGGATGGTCTGGCCGGGAAAATCAATCGAGGTCTCCAGCCCCATGGTGCCGCCGTCTGCTTTGAGCACATGGATGGGAATGGAGATGCCTTTTTTCTCCAGGGATTTTTTCACGGCCTCGAAAAAGGTGCGGTGCACCGGGTACACAGATGCGTTGAGAAAGGTGGTGTTGATGCGGCGGGGAAATCCGAAGTTTCCGGATATCCGGTGCCCCATAAAGACCCGCTCGAAACGGTTGCGGAGCAGTTCCGCGATTTCCCGTTCATGGGCGGGATTGCGGGAGGAGAACTTGCCGACCACGCCCACCTGTTCGATACCGTCGGCTGCCATTTTGTCGGCTGCCGCAGCTACGCGGTCGCGGTCGATTTTCTTGATTTCGCGGCCGCTGTGATCTATTGCCCCGGGGACGACATGGTAGTGCGGGCCGGTACGGAAGAGCTCCGGGTCGATGCCCGGTCCGCTGGTGACAATCATGCCCGCAGGGGAGAGTTTCCCCTGGACAATGGCGTTGGTGGTAAGCGTGGTACTCAGCACGGCGTGGGTGATCTGATCGATGGAGATGCCTTCCGTGATTTTTTCCAGACCGGCCAGAACCGTTTCAAAAAGTGCAGAGGTATCGGTGGGAACCTTGATTTGCCGTTGCAGCCCTTCGTCTCCAATGAGAACAACATCGGTATGGGTGCCGCCGACATCCAGCCCGATAATCATAGGCTTTCCTTTCCCGCTTGGATTTGATGGCATCGCCCGCGGATCGGTACAAGCCGCTGCGAACCTTATTTTTTCCTTAACCAAAAAGCCTGACAATGTCAATATGAACGCTTCTGTGCTATGTTTTATTTCAAAATCCGGGAGTAATTTTTGAGGGAAGACGAATATGATGCGGGATGAGGATTTCATGGAACTGGCCCTCGAGCAGGCACGCGCAGCCCTTGATGCGGGAGAATTTCCCGTGGGATGCGTGATCGCCGATGGATCCGGCGTGCTTGCCGGGGGGGCGCGCCGGGGTTCTGCAGCAGAAGTGCCCAGCGAGCTGGATCATGCCGAGATCCTGGCCTTAAGGGCACTGGAGAAAAGCGCTGGTGGCGTGGAGCGAAGCCGACTGAGCCTCTATGTCACCATGGAGCCCTGCCTCATGTGCTTGGGCGCCATCATTTTAAACCGGATTCCCCGGATTGTGTATGCCTATGAAGATGTCATGGGCGGGGCTGCAGGCTGCAGGCTGCCGGATCTGCCGGAGCTGTACGCCGGCTCCGGCGTGCGCATTGCCGGCGGCGTGCTGCGGCGCAAAAGCCTGGAGCTGTTTCAGGCCCATTTCTCCGATCCCCGCCAGCATTATTGGCAGAACAGCCTGCTGGCGCGGTACACGCTTTCCCAGGAGTAGTCTATGCAGGAGGTGTCCCCAATGGTCTGCGGGCCGGAAACCCTTGGCGAGCCCTTATATACCGATGCCCTCCAGGGCTGGGAAAAGTTCTGCGCATCCTGTGAAAAGGCCGGGCACAAAGCGCCGCAGGATCCGGAGGCGGCTGCCGCCCTTAAGCTGGCCTTTGCATTCAGCGGCTTTGTCGGCAAACAGGCGGAGCGGGAGCCGGATTTGATCTGTGACCTGGCGGCCTCGGAAGACATGTTCCGTTCTTACCCCCTTGGAGGGTATGCGGAAAAAGTCCGGGAGGCCTGTTTCAAAGCCGGGAGCGAGGCGGACTTGATGGTTGCCCTGCGGCGTTTTCGCAACCGCGAGATGCTGCGCATCGCGCTTCGCGATCTCAGCGGCCGGGCGGATTTCATGGAGACCATGCAGGATTTGTCCGCCCTTGCCGAAGCCTGCATTGACTGCGCCCTGGATTGGCTGTACCGGTCCATGGTTGCTTCATTCGGCTGCCCGGAGGATGCCGCGGGGGCGGCGATACGGCCCGTGGTGCTCGGGGTGGGCAAACTGGGCGGCAGCGAGCTCAATTTCTCCTCTGACGTGGATCTGCTCTTTGCCTTTGCCGAGGCCGGCCGGACAAGGGGGGGGAGCCGCCGGCCCATAAGCCATGAAGAGTTCTTCTCCAAGCTCTACCGGCGGCTTATCCATGTGTTGTCCAAAAACAGCCCCGAAGGCTTTGTATTCCGCGTGGATGTCCGCCTGCGGCCGTACGGGGATGCGGGCCCCATCGCCATGAGCTTTGATGCCTACGAAACCTATTACCAGGAGCAGGGGCGGGAGTGGGAGCGCTATGCCCTGATCAAGGCGCGGCCGGTGGCGGGGGATACCGCTGCGGGCGAGGAGCTTCTCAACCGGCTCCATCCCTTTGTTTATCGGCGGTACCTGGATTTCGGCACGTTTGAGGACCTGCGCGAGATGAAGCGAAAAATTGTCCGGGAGCTCCATCGCAAAGGCCTTTTCGGCAATATCAAGCTGGGGGCCGGAGGGATTCGCGAGATTGAATTCTTCGGCCAAGTCTTCCAGCTTATCCGGGGCGGGGTGAATCCCGATTACCAGGGCCGCCGGATCTTGTCCACGCTAAAGCGGCTGCTTGCCGAAGAATGCATAGACACCACGGTCTATCATGAACTCCGGGATGCCTACGTGTTTCTGAGAGAAACCGAGCACCGGCTGCAGATGGCCGATGACCGCCAGACGCATACGCTGCCCGGCGACGAGCGCCACAGGCTCCGGCTGGCCCAATCCATGGGCTACACAGACTGGCCCGGCTTTTATGAGGTGCTCGCGGCGCATATGGAACGCGTGCATGCCCATTTTACCGATCTTTTGGCGGAAGCCCCCGGAGAGGCGGAGCCGGAAGCCGAATCCGGGCACCCGGCAGAGGAGCTGTGGCACTGCCTCCAGGAGCCGCAGCGGGCCTGCGGGATTCTGACGGAGATGGGATTTGCACAGCCGGAGGCGGTGCAGAGGATCCTGAAGCAGTTTCAGGATCTCACCCTGGACAAGGACGTGAGTCAGCGCGGCAGGGAGCGGATTCACCGCCTTTTTCCGCAGATTCTGCAGAAGGCGGCGGCCACGCCGTCGGCGGAAGTGGTGCTGGAGCGGGTGTTCGCGCTGATCCGCTCCATCCGGCGCCGGTCCTGCTACATGGCCCTTCTGCTGGAGAATCCGGAGGCACTCACCCACCTGATGCGCCTGGCAGCGGCCAGCCCCTGGATAATCGCCTTTCTCTCCCGCCATCCCCTGTTGCTCGATGAATTGCTGGATCCGCGTACCCTTTATGTGCCGCTGGAAAAGGCCGAGCTTGCCAGGGAGCTGCGCAGCCGTCTGGAACGTGTGGATTCGGAGGATCTGGAACAGCAGATGGATGAACTGCGCATATTCAAGCAGAGCCATACACTGCGCATTGCTGCGGCTGATGTCGCGGGCCAGCTTCCGCTGATGAAAGTGAGCGACCGGCTTACCTATCTCGCCGAAACCGTCATTGATGCCGTGCTGGAGCTTTCCTGGCAGCACCTGGCGGCAAAGTACGGGCTCCCCGGGGGCATACCGGAAGAAGGCGGCCGGGCGTTTGCCGTGGTTGCCTATGGCAAGCTGGGCGGCTATGAACTGGGCTATGGGTCGGATCTGGATCTTGTGTTTCTCCATGCCGCGCCCAGGGGCTACACGCAGGGCGGACGGCTCTCGGCCATCGACAACCACCAGTTTTATGTCCGCCTGGGACAGCGCATCATTCATTTTCTTACCACCATGACAAGTACGGGCAAGCTCTATGATGCCGACATGCGGCTGCGTCCCAGCGGCAATGCGGGTGTTCTGGTAAGCCACATGGAGGCTTTTGAGCGCTATGAGCAGCAGGAGGCCTGGACGTGGGAGCATCAGGCCCTGATAAAGGCCCGGCCCATAAGCGGGGACCCGGAGGTGGGCGGCCGTTTTCGGGGGGTCCGCAGGCAGGTGCTCACCCGCCCGCCCGCCGCCGGCCTCACGACCCGGGTGCTGGATATGCGCGAGCGGATGCGCAGAAATCGGGGGACTGCGAAAGGGGCACCGTATTTTGACATCAAAAACGATCGGGGCGGCATTGTCGACATCGAGTTTGTGGTGCAATACCTGATTTTGCGGAACGCCGGCAGGCATCCCGAGCTTGTGCAGTGGACGGATGTGGTACGGCAGCTGAACAGCCTCGCCCTTGCCGGCGTGATCGGCGATCGCCGGGCACATATGCTGAAACAGGCGTATCTGGTATTTCGCTACCTGGTCCACCGGCTGAGCCTGGAACAGAAGCCCGCGCGGATCGAAAAAGATCGGCTCGCCGAGCACCGCCGCCGGGTGGCGCGCATATGGCGGGAGTATTTTGCCGGGCAGCCGGAGCAGGGGAAAACCCCCTAGCGGAACATGTAAAAGCCCAGTGCGCTGTCGAGCGAAGGGGTGGAGGCGAACTCCACACCGATCTCGCCCCTGGCGATGTTGCGGACATAGACATCGCGCTCGATTAAGGAGCTTTTGCCGTCGTCCAGCCGGAATTCCACGGTGATCAGGTCATCGACCTGGAAGCGGGGCCTGGAGAAAAGCTTCAGCCGCAGCCCGGTCTTGGAGATGTCGAGCACCTGGATGCGCCCCTGGCTTACCCCTCCGTCCGGGCCGGACTCCGGCACGCGGTAGATGCCGTCCAGGCAGGTGTCTTTGCGGAAGCTTCTGCGTTTTTCCAGGGACACCACAAAGCGGTGCGTGCAGGGGCATCGCACCTTCAGGCGGTTGGAGGTGTCGTTGCGGATGTATCGGGATACGTCCACCACCCGCGTTTTCTGGCATTTCGGGCATTGCAGGGTGGCTGTGTTGTCCTCGTTGACAAATACTTTGCTGGCCATTTTCTCTCTCCTGAGCAAGGGAGCCGAACAGGCTGGCCTCCGGCCGGCCGCTTGTGCTAACGGGATAAATATCTATAGAAAAATTGCATGGCTTATGTCAAGCTTGGGCTGCACCGGCCGCAAGGTTTCCCCCGGAGGGGGCTTTGTGCGGGCCCTTTTGCCTGGCAGGCCTACACCGAAAATCGGATCAGGGAGTTTTCGCTATGAAAAAAATTGAGGCGGTAATCAAGCCATTCAAACTCGATGATGTAAAGGAGGCGTTAAACGATATCGGCATCCATGGCATGACGGTGGCCGAGGTCAAGGGCTACGGCCGTCAGAAAGGCCATACCGAGATTTACCGGGGAGCGGAGTATGCCGTGGATTTTATCCCGAAAGTCAAGCTCGAGATCGTGGCGGAAGCAGAGCAGGCGCAAAAGGTTGCGGAGACGATTCAGCAGGCGGCGATGACCGGTAAAATCGGGGATGGCAAAATATTTATCCTGCCCTTGGATGAGGTGATCCGGGTGCGCACCGGCGAGACCGGTCCGGATGCCCTGTAAGGCAGGGCAGGGCCGTTGCCCGCTGTCTTATTGGTACTGCCGGGGATCGATGCCGTATTTTTTTGTTTTGTAGCCCAGCTTGCGGACCGTCGTGTAAAGCGATTTTGCAGCCTGGGAAATGTTTCCGTGGGTGTGCTTGAGGGCATCAATGATCATTTCCTTCTCCAGCCGCCCGACTGCCTCTTCCAGGGATTGGGTGGGCAGGGTACCGGAAGTCTGCCCGGTCTGGAGGGTGGGTGGCAGGTGGAAGCTGTGGATTACCTGATCCTCGCACAAAAGCACGGCCCGTTCAATGCAGTTTTCGAGCTCGCGCACGTTGCCCGGCCAGTGATAATTCATCAGCATGTCGATGGCGGGCGTGGAAAAGCGGATGATGGACTTGTTGTTCTCCCGGGCATATTTCTCCAGGAAGTGTTCGGCCAGCACCAGGATGTCGGTCTTGCGCTCGCGCAGGGGCGGCAGGTAGATGGGAAACACGTTGATCCGGTAATACAGATCACTGCGGAAGCCGCCCTCTGCAACCGCCTGCTCCAGGTTCCGGTTGGTTGCCGCGATGATGCGCACATCCACGGCAATCGCGGTGCCGCCCCCCACCCGTTCGATCTCGCGCTCCTGCAGAACCCGCAGCAGCTTGACCTGCAGCTCCGGGTGGAGGGAGCCGATTTCATCGAGGAACAGGCTGCCCTTGTCCGCCAGTTCGAATTTTCCGGTTTTCTGTTGGACCGCTCCGGTAAAGGCGCCTTTCTCATGGCCGAACAGCTCGGATTCAATCAAATTGGCCGGGATGGCCGCGCAGTTTAGCTTGATAAAAGGGTGCGCGGAGCGCCGGCTGTTGTAGTGGATGGCATTGGCCACGAGTTCCTTGCCGGTGCCGCTTTCGCCCCGGATTAAAACCGTGGCGTTGCTTTCCGCAACCTGGGAGATCATTTGAAAGACCTCCCGCATTTTGTTGCTGTTGCCGATGATGTTTTTGATGCGGTATTTTTTCTCCAGCTCTGCCTGCAGGCGCTCGTTTTCCGCTTTGAGCTGTTCCTTTTCCATGCGGATGCGCTCCAGGTGGATCACCTGGTTGGCGATCATTGCCGCGATCACCGACAGCAGCCGCTCTCCCTTGTCGAGCGGATAGCCGGGGTCATAGGCCCGGTCCACGCTGAGCGCTCCGATTACCTGGGTCTCTCTTTTGATCGGCACGCAGATGAAAGAGAGTTCATGGGTTTTTTCCTTTTTGCGGGTGGCGGTCCGGTTGAGAAACCGCGGATCTTCACTGATTCTGGGCACGGTTACCGCTTTGCCGCTTTCAATGACCTGGCCGGTAATGCCCTCGCCCAGCTTGTATTTGCCCCTGTTGAGCGCGCTCTGAGGAATGCCGTGAGCCACCTCGATGCCGATCTCGTCGCTCAATGGGTTTAGGATGGTAATGGTGCCCCGGACCATGTTCCGGGTCCTGGCGAGCAGCTCCAGTACATCGTAGAGGCATTGCTTGAGCTCGGGTGACTGATTGAGCACCTGGCTGATCTGGTAGAGGAGCCCGAGTTCATCCGGCGACTTTTCGTGTGTCTGCTGTTTGGGCATGGTGTGTTCGGTTTTTCCGGGGTTTCTGCCAAGTTTTCGCAAATAATAGCAGATGGCGGCAAAAGAATCAATTTTTCGGGATCACGGAGCTGTTATGTGCCGTGACAGGACGGCGGCCAGGTCATCGAAAAAACCGAAGAAGAAGTGGTCGGCTCCTTCGAGGACGTGCAGGGCCGCCTCCGGGTTGAAACGCTGTATAAGGGGCTCCAGCAGCCGGGGCGGGCCGAATTCGTCCTCACTGCCCGCGATTGCCAGTTTCAGGGCCGGCAGAGGACCGGTATTCCCGAAATCCAGCAGGGCAGCGGGGGGTGCCACCAGGATGATGGAGCGGCAGTCCATGTACGGGGCGCCAAAGACGTTGATCCAGGCCCCGAAGGAATAGCCGGCGAGATCAACGGCTGGAAATCCCTGCTTTTGGAGCCAGGCGTAAGCCGCCATCAGATCCTGTATCTCTCCGCGGCCTCCGTCGTAGCTGCCCTCGCTCTTTCCCGCTCCCCGGAAATTCAGGCGCAGGGTGCTGTATCCCTTTTTCTGATAGGCACTTTTTACGGCCTGTACTACCGGGTTTTGCATATCCCCGCCGTACAGGGGGTGGGGATGGGTGATCAGCGCCGCCCGATCCGGAGATCTCCTTGAAAACCGGGCCTCCAGAGCAAGGCTTTCGCTGGTAATGCGCACAGCGGCTTCATTCATGGGCAGCTCTCTTGTGGACCAGTTCGACGAGTTTTTCGCCGTATTCGCGGATCTGCCAGTTCTTCATGCCGGCAACTGCGCCGAGTTCGGCGGTGGAGGCCGGTGCCTTTTCGGCAATGGCCTTGATCTGGGCGTTGCTAAAGAAGGTGCCCGGATCGATGGAAAGCCTTCCCGCCTCTTTATCCCGCCAGCGCTTGATGCGGCGTACGGATTTTGTCGTCTCCGCCGGGCAGGCCGGCCGGGGCGGCCGCGGATAGTACGGCAGTTCGTTCGGGGCAAGGGAGGCCCCCTCCCGGATGGCCGTGAGGATGTCCTCGGCGTACATCTGGAGCTGTTTTTTGCTTAAAATGTTGGCGGACCGGAGTTTTTGCAAGCTTTTGGGCCGGCTCTGGGCGAGTTTCAGCAGGGCCGGGTTGCCAAGGATTTTAAACTGCGGGCGGTCTTTTTTCCGGGCTTTTTCCATCCGCATCTGCAGAAGCGCCTCCAAAACCGCAAGACTTCTCGGATCCAGCCGCCCCGCGCCTTTACAGCGGGTAAAAAGCGGGGCGTCTTCATTTTGTTCCGGCCTGGCGGCTGCGATATGGGCGCATTCTTCCAAAACCCAGTCCAGGCGGCCTTTTTCCTCGAGTTTTTGCTTGAGCAAGTGGTATAAGGCTTCGAGATGCCGGACGTCATCGGCGGCATAGCTGATCATCTCCTGTGGCAGCGGGCGCTGCGACCAGTCCCGTTTCTGGAATTTTTTTTCCAGGCGGATGCCGAACTCCTGCTTTATGAGGGCTTCCAGGCCGGTTTCCGCGTAGCCCAGAAAGCGGCCGGCCGTTTCCGTGTCAAAGAGGTTGGCGATGCCGATGCCGTAGTCGCGGAAAAGGCAGCGTACGTCATAGTCCGCTCCGTGGAAAACCTTCCGCACGGCGCCGTCTTCCATGATCTCTCCGATCGGGCGGATGTCGGATACGGCCAGCGGGTCAATGACGAAGATCTGCGCCCCTGCGGCGAGCTGGAGCAGGCAGGTGCGTTCGTTGAAGTGGAACATGGAATCCGCCTCCAGGTCGCAGGCGACCACGGAGTGCGTGCGAAGCCGGCGGGCCGCATCCGCCAGTCCGGCCCGCGATGCGACAAAACAGACCTCTGCGGGGCTTTGCTCTGGGGCTTGGGCTTCTGCATCCATGGCAGCCGATTTGTCCTTGACCCGGATATTGGAATTGCTTACAAAATCAGTCTGATTCACGGAAATCCATTCATTGATCCAAAGGCGTATAAAAATGATTCATATCACGTTTCCCGACGGAAGTGTCAAACAGTTTGAAAACCATCCGGATGGTTTTGCCATAGCCCGCTCCATTTCGGAAGGACTGGCAAGAAATTGCGTGGCCATGGAGGTCGACGGCGTCCAGAAGGATCTGTATGCCACCGTGGACAAAGACGCCAGCATCCGCTTTATCACCACAAAGGATCCCGAAGCCCTGGATATCCTGCGCCACAGCGCCGCCCATGTCATGGCCCAGGCCGTCCTTCGGCTGTATCCGGACGCCAGGCTCACCATCGGCCCGGTGGTGGAGAACGGCTTTTACTACGACATTGACATGCAGCCGATTTCCGAGGAGGAGTTCCCGAAAATCGAGGCGGAGATGAAACAAATCATCAAGGAAAAACTCCCGGTAGTCCGCGAAGAGGTCTCCAAGCAGCGGGCCATGGAGTTTTATGCAAATGAACCCTACAAGCTGGAGATGATCTCGGAACTCGAGGATGGCAGCATTTCCTTTTACAGCCAGGGCGAATTTACCGACCTGTGCCGCGGACCCCACATTCCCCATACCGGATTCATCAAGGCCTTCAAGCTGCTCAAGGTCTCGGGCGCTTATTGGCGGGCGGACCCGAACCGCCCGCAGCTCCAGCGGATTTACGGCACCGCTTTTTTCAGCAAAAAAGAGCTTGACGACCACCTCAATTTCCTGGAGGAGGCCAGAAAGCGGGATCACCGCAAGATCGGCGCGGAGCTCGATCTTTTCTCCTTCCACGACGAGGCGCCGGGGATGCCCTTTTTCCACGCGGACGGCATGGAGCTGTGGAACACCCTGCTCGATTACTGGCGCAGCGAGCACCGGGCGGCCGGCTACGTGGAGACCAAGACCCCGATTATTTTGAACCGCTCCCTCTGGGAGAGAAGCGGGCACTGGGAGAATTACCGGGAAAACATGTATACCACGGTCATTGACGACACGGAGGTGGCCATAAAGCCCATGAACTGCCCCGGGGGGATGCTCTTGTACAAAACCCGGAGGCATTCCTACAAGGATCTGCCCGTTCGGGCCGCGGAAATCGGGCTGGTGCACCGCCATGAGTTAAGCGGGGTGCTCTCGGGGCTCTTTCGGGTCCGGGCCTTTCATCAGGATGACGCCCATATATTTATGACCCCCGAGCAGATCGAGAGCGAGATCCTTGGCGTCCTGCAGCTTGTGGAGCGCATCTACAGCACCTTCGGCCTGGGCTTTCACCTGGAGCTCTCCACGCGGCCGGAGAAATCCATCGGAACCGACGCGCAGTGGGAGGATGCAACAAACGGCCTGCAGGCAGCACTGGAGCGCTACGGCAAGGATTATACCCTCAACGAGGGCGACGGGGCTTTCTACGGGCCGAAAATCGATATCCATATCAAGGATGCCATCGGCCGGACCTGGCAGTGCGGCACGATCCAGTTGGACATGTCGCTCCCGGAACGCTTTGACCTCTCCTATGTCGGCCAGGACAACGCCAAGCACCAGCCGGTGATGATCCACCGCGTGGTCTACGGCTCCATCGAACGCTTTCTGGGCATTCTGATCGAGCATTTTGCCGGCCGGTTTCCCCTGTGGCTGGCCCCGGTGCAGGCGGTGATCCTCCCGATAAACGACTCCCTGGCCCCTTTTGCGGAAGAGACCAACGCCTCCTTTCAGCAGGCCGGGCTCCGCTCCCGGGTGGACAAGCGCACGGAAAGCCTCAACAAGAAAGTGCGGGAAGCCCAGTTGGCCCGAATCCCCCTGATTGTTACCGTGGGAGAGAAGGAAAAAAGCGCCGGCACCCTATCGGTGCGAACCCTGGACGGGCAGGTGCACTACGGCGTCTCCACCGGCCACTTCATTCAGGCGGCACGCGCCAATATAGACGAGCGCGCGCTTGCCCTCAATATTTTCGACAACTAACCCCTCCGATTCATCGCAGCCCCCGGCATTCCGGAGAAGGAGAGCCTTTCTGCCCCCGATGCCGGGGGAGTTTGCCGCTCTTGTTTGCTTTTTGCCCGAGCCGATAATATATTATAAACAGAGAGCACCTCTTTTTCTTCTTCTGCTGGTTCTAGTTTGCTTTTGTACGGTACCAGAGAAAGCTTATCCGGATTTTTCATTACCACGCGTGTTTCTACTCCTGTTCGTTCCTGTCTGGAAAGGGGTTTCCCGGCGACTGGCCGGCCGGCGGTGTGTCTGCCGGCAGCCATGGATCTTTCGGACTTGGCAGTGCGGGTGCCGGCAGCTTGCCCTCCCGGGCTGCAGAGGCTTTACAATGCTTCATAAGGAGGTATGGTTATGAAAAAGCAACTGGTAAATTATGAAACCCTGCTCAAAATCACCAACTCCATCTCCCACAGCCGGGATCCGGAGGAGGTGGTGGTAATGACCGTGGAAAGCATTGCCCATGCGCTGGACGTTAAGGGCTGCAGCATCTTCCTGGTCAACAACAGGAGCAATGAGCTCGAGATTGCCGGGTCCTATGGATTGAGCCAGGAATATCTGAACAAGGGGCCGGTCAGTGCCCTGCACTCGATCGCCGAATCCCTGAACGAAGGGCCCGTGGCGATTGCCGACGTCCAGGACGACCCCAGGATCCAGTACCCGGATGCGGCCAGGAAAGAAGGCATCGCCTCCATCCTGTCCGTGCCCATGTCCGTCGGCGGCAAGACGATCGGAGCGCTTCGGGTCTATACCCGGGAGCCCACCGAGTTTGACATGGATGATGTCAATTTTGTGCAGGCGGTGGCCCACATGACCGGCATGGCTATTGACATGGGCAGGCTCTATAAAGGCATGAAGGAAAGCATTGAAATCCTGAAAACCATGCGGGATCCGAGAACCCGGAAGTCCACCAAGCGGACCCCGTATGAAGGCGTTCCCCGCAGCTTTTCCAAGGCGGAGCTCTAGGGCGTTTCTGGTATTGCAGTTTCTTTCCCTTTTTGTCAGAGAGGGTAGGCATGGCGATATTCATCCGTGCAAAAAAAGGGGCTGCATAAGGTGCTGCTGCTGATCCATCCGCCTGTGGCAAAACCGGGCGAGCCTCCGGCAGGCCCTGCCAGGCTCGCCCATTCGCTGAAATCCAGGGGCGTCGCCTGCCGGGTGTGGGATGCGAACCTGGAAGGGCTCCTGGATTTGCTGGAGCAGCCAGCCGGTGCTTCCGATACCTGGTCGCGCCGGGCTGCAGCCGGCCTTCGGGCGAACCTGGCGGCTCTTCGCAGCCCGCGGACCTGCAGCAGTTTTGAGCGCTACAAGCAGGCGGTGCTGGATATCAACCGCCTGCTCCACGTGGCGGGCGCAGGGGCGGGATGCCGCATCAGCCTGAGTGATTACGCGGATCCCCGCCTGCACCCGGTGCGCAGCCGTGATCTGCTGGAGGCATCCCGCCGGTTTGCGGAAAACCGCTTGTTCCCCTTCTTTCAAAAACGGCTGCCCGGACTGCTGGAAAAATGGCGCCCCCGGCGGATCGGTCTTTCCATAAATTTTATGAGCCAGGCCCTGTGCGCCTTTGCCCTGGCGGGCCTTATCCGGACAATCCGGCCGGATATCCCCATCATATGCGGCGGCGGCCTGGTTACCTCCTGGATGTCTGTTCCGGGGTTTTCCAATCCTTTTTTTCCGCTTATTGATGACCTGGTGGCCGGACCCGGCGAGGAGAGGCTGCTGTCCATGATGGGAAAAGACGGCTCCGGCGTGCTGGATGAAGCGGGAATGGACTTTGCCGATTTTGCCCTGGGCAGCTACCTCTCGCCTGCGCCGGTGATCCCGGCTGCCGCTACCCGGGGCTGTTACTGGCAAAAGTGCCGCTTCTGTCCGGAGAGGTTCGAAGGATCCCGGTACCGGCCGTTTCCGGGGGAGCCGCTTTCGCGGATGATAGCCCGGCAGGCTTGGCAAACCGGTGCGCAGCTGATCCATTTTACTGATAACGCCATCCCCCCGGCCTTTCTGCGCCGCCTTATGCGGCACCCTCCGGGAGCCGCCTGGTACGGTTTCGTCCGCGTTACCCGGCACCTCACGGATCCGGATTTTGTCCGCGGGCTTAAGGCGTCCGGCTGCGTTATGCTCAAGCTGGGCGTTGAATCCGGGGACCAGCAGGTGCTGGATGCACTCAATAAGGGAGTCCGCGTGGAAACCGTATCCCGCGCCCTCCAAACGATACACGCGGCGGGCATCGGGGTTTATGCCTATCTTCTGTTCGGAACCCCGGCGGAGAACCTGGAAAGGGCGCGCAGGACCCTTGCTTTCACACGGGCCCATGCAGACTGCATGGATTTTTTGAACCTCTCCGTCTTCAACCTGCCGGCATTGAGCGAGGAGAGCCAGGGATTGGAAACCGCGGATTTCTACCCCGGGGATCTTTCGCTCTATCAGGAGTTTGTGCATCCCCAGGGCTGGCATCGCCGCCGGGTGCGGCGGTTTCTGGAAAAGGAATTCAGGCAGCCGGCATCGCTGCGGGCCATTATCAAGCAGGAACCCCCGTTTTTCACTTCCAACCATGCCCCGTTTATCGTAAATCCCGGGCTGTTCCGGCAAAACCGCCATTGACCGGGGGCGCGGAAAATTTTTTGGCAGGCCCTGTTTTTTTCTTGACATTCCAAACGGCTTCGTTATTTTGGGTAAACCCTGTTCATCTTGCACATTTAGCATAGTGTGCCAAATGTGCAAGATGCTTTGCCGGCCTGATATTTCTGTTGATTGGGAAGTTGATGATTGAGCTTGTTCACTCCAAAGAATGCCTGATTTTCGGATGCGGCAACCCCTTGTTCGGGGACGACGGCTTCGGCCCGGCAGTGATTGCCTCGCTGCAGGCCGATTACAGCATTCCCGGCCATGCCGCGTGCATTGACGCCGGAACCGCGATCCGCGATATGCTCTTTGACATCCTCCTGTCAGAGAAAAGACCCCGGCAGATTATTGTTGTCGACTCTTCCCAGGCCCGGGCGGCCTCGCCGGGCGAGATAGCCGAGATCGACGTGGATGCCATCAAGCCCGAAAAAGTGAGCGATTTCTCGCTTCATCAGTTCCCTACAACCAATATGCTCAAGGAAATCAAAGCCTACACGGATGTCGATGTCCGGGTTCTCGTTGTCCGGCCGGAAGCCATCCCGCCGGAGATTGCGCCGGGCCTGTCCGGCTCCGTGCAGGCGGCGGTACCCGAGATGTGCCGCCTGGTCCTGGAGATGATCAGCAAGGAGGAGTCATGATTGCAATCCGTATCGGAAAACTTGCCGAGGCCCTGGGGGTTCACCGCAATTCGATCCGCAACTGGATCAAAAGCGGAAAACTTCGCGCCCGGCCGACGGTGGGCAGAAAGTATCTGGTGGATGCCGAAGAGCTGAACCGGTTTCTCAGGTCCAAGGGGATTGACCCGGAGCTGGCCGGGGATCTGGTTGACAAGGCGCAAAAGGCCAAAACCCCGGCAGCCGGACTTGCAGCGCCGGCCGTGCAAACCGGGCCGCTGCCGCCGGATCAAACCTATGGATCCGTCATGGTTGTCGGCGGCGGAATATCCGCCATCCAGGCATCCCTGGATCTTGCTGAAACCGGCTATTTCGTCTACATGGTCGAGAAAAGCCCCGGCATCGGCGGCGGGATGGCCAGGCTGGACAAGACCTTCCCCACAAACGACTGCGCCATGTGAATCCTGTCGCCAAAGTTGGTGGAGTGCGGTCGGCACTTGAACATTGAGATCCTGACGCTTTCCGAGGTTACCCGGGTTACCGGTCAGGCGGGCGCCTTTACGGTGACCGTGCACAAGAAACCCCGCTACATTGACACGGACAAATGCATTGCCTGCGGCATCTGCGCCCAGAAATGTCCCAAAAAGGTGGATGATGAATTCAATATGGGCATTGCCAAGCGCAAGGCCGCCTACATCCAGTACGGACAGACGGTTCCGCTGAAATACGTGATCGATCCGGACAACTGCCTGTATCTGACCAAGGGCAAATGCCGGGCCTGCGAGAAGTTCTGCCCGACGGGGGCCATCAACTTTGCGGATCAGGAAGAGGTCCTGACCCGCAATGTGGGCTCCCTGATTCTTGCCCCCGGCTACAGCCCCTTTGATCCCTCCGGCCTGGACTACTACGGCTACGGGGAAATTCCCGATGTGGTGACAAGTCTGGAGTATGAACGGATGCTCTCGGCCAGCGGCCCGTTTCAGGGCCATCTGGAAAAGTTCTCCGACGGCCGGGAGCCCCGCAGGATCGCCTGGATTCAGTGCGTGGGCTCGAGAAATACCAACCGATGTGCAAACGGCTACTGCTCGGGCGTCTGCTGCATGTATGCCATCAAGCAGGCCATGATGACACGGACGCATCTATCCGACGGCTGCGAACAGACAATTTTCTATATGGATATCCGCACCCACGGAAAGGAGTTTGAACGCTACTACGAATCCGCCAGGGAGCAAAACATCCATTTTGTCCGGGCAAGGCCCCATACCATAGATCCGGGACCGGGGCAGACCGGCGTGGTCATGACCTATTTGACCGAAGATGGCCGGCAATGCCGGGAGGAATTTGATATGGCCGTTCTCTCCATCGGCATGGAGGTCTCCGCGGATGCCCGGGACCTCGCGGAAAAAACCGGCATCGAGCTGGGGGCCTACGATTTCGCCAAAACCGACAGCTTCAATCCCGTGGCCACTTCCCGGCCCGGCATATTTGTCAGCGGCTGTTTCCAGGCGCCCATGAGCATTCCCAGCGCGGTGGCCCAGGCCTCCTCGGCAGCAGCCGAGGCATCCTCGGCGCTGATTGCCGCCCGCGGCAGCCTTACCCGGGAGAAGCGCTACCCCGCCGAGGCCGATATATCGGGCCAGGCCCCGCGCATCGGGGTGTTTGTCTGCAAGTGCGGCACCAATATCGCCGGGGTCATTGACGTGGACGCGGTGGTGGAATACGCCAAGACCCTGCCGGGCGTTGTTTTCGTGGACACCAACATGTTCACCTGTTCCACCGATACCCAGGATGCCATCGCAAAGGCCATCAAGGAGGAGGGCCTCAACCGGATCGTCATTGCCGCATGCTCGCCCCGGACCCATGAGCCGCTTTTCCAGGATACGTTAAAGGAGGCGGGTCTGAACGGGTATTTGATCGAAATGGCCAACATCCGGAACCAGAACGCCTGGGTGCACAGCAGCGAGCCGGAGAAAGCCACCGCCAAGGCCAAGGATCAGGTTCGGATGGCGGTCTCCAAGGTCGGTATCTCCGTGCCGCTTGACGCCTACCAGGTGGAGGTGGTCCGGAAAGCCCTGGTGATCGGGGGCGGCCTCGCCGGAGCTCCGTCCGTGTTGCTCGACCGGCTCGAAGCGAACGTCCGGCGCTGGCTACCCACCCTCGTGGATAACGCCCTCATCGTGCGGAGGGCGCGCGTGGTCGTGCCGGAGGCGACCGCGGTCGTCGCGACCCGCGTGTTCCTGCAGCGCTTCCTGAACGAGGAGACCGTCCCCGTGCTCGATGCGCG
>CAZWNV010000034.1:0-22696 GCA_964635265.1 uncultured Desulfobacteraceae bacterium | reverse complement strand
TTTTTTTTTAATATCAGTTATATCGCCTTGTATATGAAACACAATAGTCTAACACATGCCGGCAGCGGGGACAGAGGGGCGCTTTTCGCATCCTGCCCGGCCCGTCAGCGGACTCTTGCCGAAGAGGTCCGTTTTTCCGGAACCGGTGTGCATTCCGGCAAGACGGTGCATCTCACCATTAAACCGGCCCCGCCCAACACCGGCATCAATTTCCGCAGAGTGGATCTGCCCACTTCTCCATTGATCCGTGCCATTTTCAGCCGGGTGGTGGATACAAGCCTGGCCACCGTGATCGGCGAAGGCGGCTGTATCGTCTCCACTATCGAGCACCTGATGGCAGCTTTCTCCGGGCTTTCGATAGACAATGCCGTCTGTGAACTCGACGCCTACGAGGCCCCCATCATGGACGGCAGCGCCAACGATTTTGCCCGGAACATCCGGGCAGCCGGAATCGTCAAACAGGACCCGGCGCGCATGTATTTTGTCGTCAAATCCCCCATCAAGCTGGAAAAGGATGGCAAGTCGGTCTGCCTCTATCCGGCACGGGAGCGCCGGATGAGCTGCACCATCGAATTTGACCATCCGGCCATTGGTGAGCAGTCGCTCAGCCTGCTGCTCTCCGAGGACAACTTTGTCAACGAGATCTGCAGCGCCCGGACTTTCGGATTCCTCCAGGAAGTGGAATACATGCAGTTTTTCGGCCTGGCCAAAGGCGGCTCTCTGGACAATTCCGTGGTGATCGATGAAAACGGCGTGATCAACGAGGGCGGGCTGCGGCATCCCGACGAATTTGTCCGCCACAAAATTCTGGATGCCATCGGTGATTTTTCCCTGCTCGGCCTGCCGATTCTGGGACACATCGTCCTCTACAGGTCGGGGCATCAATTCAATCACCAGTTTCTCAAGACCTTTTTCTCCAATAAAACGGCCTGGGAGACCGCTCCGCTCGCCTCCCTGGAACCATCGGAGCTGCCGGACAGGAGCCAGCCCCAGCAAACAGGATGATGCGGGCATTGACCGGAGCCCGGAGCGCTTATGAAAAAACGCATGCGCATATCTCTGCAATCGGCTTTGATTCTTTTGTGCCTGCTGCTTGTGCTTCCCTCGGGAGCCACCCCCAAAGAAGTCCGGCTGACCGATATAGCTGTGACAAACAACCGCGATGACCTGCTGCTGTTTATGAAGGTCGAGGGTGCTTTTACGGAAGACATGGTGGAGGCCATCCAAAACGGAATCCCCACGCGGTTCTCCTTCTTTATCCGGCTGGAAAAAGAGCGGCCCTTCTGGTTTGACAAAACCATTGCCACAAGACAGGTAACGCACACCATAAAATACAACAGTCTCAAAAGCCAGTACACGATCAAGCGCTCCTGGAAGGACAACAAGCCTGTCACCACCGGCTCCTTCGAGCAGGCCAAGGCCCTGATGACAGGAGTCGAAAGCCTGCGGGTCACATCCCTTGCCAACCTGGTAAAAAACCGGCATTACCGGATAAAAGCCAAGGCGGAGCTGGATAAGATCACGCTTCCCTTCAACCTGCACTACATCTTTTTCTTTACTGCTTTGTGGGATTTCGAAACCAGCTGGCACAGCTTTGCGTTTGAATATTAGGCTCACGGGCTTTTTGGAAGAACATGCGAGTCAACCGTTACCAGCAACCCAGCGCCGAAGCCAGCCGGAGGCGCCGCAAGCGCGATTTCGTTATCATCGCGGTAGTCCTGGCCCTGATTTCGCTGCTGAGCTATCTCACCATCCGCGCCTTCGGCTCCGACGCCCAAATCCCGGCAGCAAATATGGTGCTCATGTTTATTCTCATGAACATCAACATGCTGCTGTTGATCCTGCTGATATTTCTTGTATTCCGCAATATCGTCAAGCTCTATTACGAACGCCGCCGCCGGGTGGCGGGCAGCAAGCTTCGGACCAAGCTCGTGGCCTCTTTTATCAGTCTGACCCTGCTGCCCACCATCGTATTGTTTTTCTTCTCCATCCAGTTTATCAGCACAAGCATTGAGTTCTGGTTTCAAATCCCGATTGAACAGGCCCTGGACAATTCCCTGGCAGTGGGCCGCAACCTGTATAAGCTGGTGGAGGAAAACAATACCTTCTTTCTCGACAAGGCCGCCTACCAGGTAGACACCCGCAATCTGCTGGAGCCGGAGAACCGAGAGGATCTGGAAAACTATACCCAGGTTGTACAGCGCGCCTTCAACCTGAACGCGGTGGAAATCTACAACGCCAATTTCAAACGCCTGACCCACTCGGTCTCCGGCAAACTGGCCAGGCAGTCCTTCAAACCCGTGGAAACCGATGCCCTGCAGAAGGGAATCAATGATCCCGGCAAAACCTGGTCAACATCCGAACACATCGCGGCCGGCGAGATCATCCGCAATATCGCGGCCATTCCATACGGAGCAGAGGCAACAAAAATCGAGGGCTTTGTTGTGATCAGCATCCTCCTGCCCCCGGACCTGGAACAGAATCTGATCTCCATTTCCAAGGGCTTTGAAGAATATCAACAGATGAAGATGCTCAAACGCCCCATACGCTTTTCCTATTACCTTACGCTCTCCATTGTGGCGCTGCTGGTGGTCTTCTGCGCTGTATGGCTGGGAATGTACCTGTCGCGCACCATCACCGTTCCGATTATGGAACTCTCTGAAGGCACGCGCCGCGTAGCCGAAGGCGACCTCTCCTACCGCATCAATGTGGTGGCCGACGACGAGATCAAAACCCTGGTGGATTCCTTTAACAAAATGACGCGCGACCTGCGGTTCAACCGCAAAGAGCTCGAATTCTCGGCCAGAAAGCTCTATGAGCAGAACATCGAAATCGAGGAGCGCCGGCGGTATATGGAGATCGTCCTCGACAATGTCTCAACCGGCGTCATCTCCTTTGACTCCCGGGGCCTGGTAACAACCATCAATGAATCAGCAGCGCAGATGCTGAACATAGACCCCGCAGCTGTGCTGAAAAAAAGCTACCAAAACCTGCTTAGCAGTGAGCAGAACGAACTTCTGGAGGAAATCCGGGATCGATTCTGGGCCAGGCGGGAAGAGAGCCTGGTGAAATCCGTCAATATGAGGGTTAACGGCAAAACCAAGAGCTTCAAGGTCGTCTTCAACGCCCTCAAAGATGACAACGGCCAGCAGATCGGCCTTGTGATGGTGTTTGATGATATGACGGAAATTGAAAAAGCCCAGAGAATGGCTGCATGGCGCGAGGTAGCCCGGCGCATCGCGCATGAGGTCAAAAATCCGCTCACCCCGATTTCCCTGTCCGCCCAGCGGCTGAAACGCAAATACAAGGACGCGGTAAACGATCCCGTCTTTGATGAATGCATTCAGACAATAGCCGAGCACACGGAGCTGATACGCAATCTGGTCAATGAATTCTCCACATTTGCCAAGTTTCCCACGGCGAACCCGGTCCCCTGCGAACTGCCGCCCATTGTGCGCGAATCGATCGCCCTCTACCAGGACGGCTACCCGGAGATTGACTTCAGCCTCCAGATCGAGGGAGAAATCCCCGTGCTGCAGCTCGACCGCCAGCAGATCAAACAGACCCTGATAAATTTGATTGACAACGCCATCTCTTCGATTCGAAAACAGGGCAGCATCTCCATCCGGGTCTTTGCCGGCCAGGAGCCGGAAAGGGTGTTTCTCGAGGTTGCCGACACCGGCGAAGGGGTTGCCGACCGCAACAAGCCCTATCTGTTCGAACCGGACTTTACCACCAAAAAATCCGGGATGGGTCTTGGGCTGGCCATCGTGAGCACCATCATATCCGACCATAACGGTCGGATATGGGCGGAGAACAATCATCCCCGCGGAACGAAATTCATTATCGAACTGCCGGTAAAATAAGCATGCAAGGAGCAAACAGCCATGTTTCCATCCATACTGATCGTAGATGATGAAGCCTCCATCCTCAAATCCCTGAGCGGAATCCTCTCCGATGAGGGGTTTGAAACCCTGACAGCCACAAACGGATATGAGGCACTGAAAATCCTCGAGACCCAGAGCCCGGATCTTGTTCTGCTCGATATCTGGATGCCGGGCATTGACGGGATCGACACCTTGAAGGAGATCAAGCAGCAGCATCCCGGCACCCCGGTCGTCATGATCACCGGGCACGGCACCATTGAGACTGCGGTGAATGCCACGAAAATGGGAGCCTACGACTTTATTGAAAAGCCGATTTCCATTGACAAGGTCATTGTGGCCATCAACAATGCGCTCAATTTCCGCCGCCTGGAGGAAGAAAACCAGTACCTGCGGAAAAAAACCATTGAACGCAATTCCATAACCGGCAACAGCCCCGCGGTCCAGGAGCTGCAAAAGCAGATCCAGATTGCCGCGCCCACCGATGCCTGGGTCCTGATAACCGGCGAGCACGGGACCGGCAAAGAGCTCGTGGCCCGCATGATCCACCAGTTCAGCCACCGGGCGGACAAGCCCCTGATCGACGTCAACTGCGCCGCCATTTCCCATGAACTGATGGAAAGTGAGCTCCTGGGCCTGGAAAAAGGCGCGATCGCAAAGGATACCGCCCGGAAAAAAGGGAAATTCGAACTCGCTGATCAGGGCACCCTGTTCTTCGATGAAATCGCGGATATGGACCTGAAAACCCAGGCCACCCTGCTGCGGGTTCTGCAGGAAAAAAAATTCCAGCGGGTCGGCGGGGGGCGCACCCTCACCATTGATGTGCGGGTGATTGCCTCCAGCAACAAGAACCTGGCCGCGGAAATGGAGGCCGAACGCTTCCGGGAGGATCTCTATTACCGCTTAAACGTCATCCCCATCGAGGTACCGCCGCTGCGGCAGCGCACAGAAGATATCCCCGAGCTGGCCGCGCTTTTTCTGGAACAGATCGCGGAAAATAACGGCATTTCCGGCAAGACCCTCTCCGCGGAGGCCCTCGACGTACTCAAGCGCTACAGCTGGCCGGGAAATATCCGCGAGTTCAAAAACCTCCTGGAGCGCCTGTCCATCACCACGGAAAAAGAAGTTGTCGCGGCTGCGGACATCCCGGCTCCCTACAATCCGGATACGGCCGCAGCCGCCGGTCCGGATGCCGGCCTCTTTGCCTATGAACGCCTGGAAGAGGCAAGGCAGGCTTTCGAGCAGGAATTTATCCGCAAAAAGCTCGCAGAGAACGCGTTTGATGCCGCAAAAACCGCCAGGCAGATCGGGGTGGAAAAGTCCTTTCTGCAGAAAATGGCCAAACAGATCAGGTCGTAACATATGCGCATCAGCGGAGGCGAATTCAAGGGAAGAAAGCTGTTTTCCGTGCGCGGCTCAGACATCCGGCCTTCGGGCGGCAAACTCCGGGAGGCGGTATTTTCCATAGCGGCCGATTTCGTCGCCCAAGGACGGGTCCTCGATCTTTATGCCGGAACCGGCTCCCTCGGGCTTGAGGCCTTGAGCCGCGGAGCGCGCCGGGCGGTGTTTATCGACAATGATCAGCGGGCCATATCGGCCATCAGAGACAATATCCAACTGCTTCGCGTCCAGGACCGAACCACGTGCATCCGTTGGGACATTACCAAAAACCTGAATTGTCTGCAGGCGATGTCCCCCCCCTTTACCCTGGTATTTATCGATCCGCCCTATAACCAGGAGGTCATCGCTCCCACCCTCAGCCACCTTGGGGCCTGCCGCTGCCTCGCCCACCGGGCCCTCCTGGTTGTCGAACACGGGGCTGCAAGCCCCTTTCCCGAGCCCCCCCCTTCCGGTTTCGAACGGCTGGAGCGTCGCAAGTACGGAAAATCCCTTGTGACATTTTTCTCCTATGTGCTACCAGAAATCTGACCGGCAGGTTGGCAAAGAGGGCTGACGGACGGCAGCAAACCAAACACAGAAGCAAAGCCGATAAGGGACGACGGAAAATGGAGCGCACAGCAGTATACCCCGGATCCTTTGATCCGGTCACCAACGGGCATCTGGACATCATCCACCGCGGTCTGAAGCTGTTTGACCGCATTATTATCACGATTCTGGACAACCCGGCCAAAAAGGCGCTGTTTACCGTTGAAGAGCGGGCAACTCTTTTGCGGGAATCGGTAACAGAAATCGACCGCATTGAGGTGGACTCCTACGACGGACTGCTGGTCGATTACGCCCAGAAGCGGCAGGCGCATGCCATTTTGCGGGGTATGCGGGCGGTGTCGGATTTCGAGTATGAATTTCAGATGGCGCTGATGAACCGCCGGTTAAACCGGGAGGTACAGACCGTTTTTCTCATGACCGGACTGCGATGGATATTTACCAGCTCTTCGATTATCAAGGAGGCCGCCCAGTTCGGCGGGGATGTGGAAAGCATGGTACCGCCGGCGGTAAAGAAGAAGCTGGAGGAAAAATTCGGCCGCCACTAGCTCCCTGTCTCGGCCTCCGAGAGCTTTTCCAGGGCTATCACCGCAGCACAGCCGGCGAGCATAAGGCCGGCCGCCAGCAGCACCCCCGCGTCCACAGCCTCCGGAAAAACATTGCGCTCCTGGATCACGCGGAGTTCCCCCCCGATCACCCGGGTCGCCACAGCCTCCTTCCAGGGCCAGACCTTACGCAGCGATCCCACCATGAGGCCGGTAAGAAAAGCCAGCGTCGG
Source organism: uncultured Desulfobacteraceae bacterium (assembly GCA_964635265.1). GTDB lineage: Bacteria > Desulfobacterota > Desulfobacteria > Desulfobacterales > Desulfosalsimonadaceae > M55B175. The sequence continues at coordinate 16,090 of CAZWNV010000034.1, read as the reverse complement.
GGTGCGCCAGCGATCGAGCAGCCGCTTCAGAATCCGGGAAAACCCGACAAGCCCGAGAGCGCAGCCTCCCGCAAAAACCAGGATAAACCCGATGCTGGCCGGTTCCAGCGGGTTTTTGAGCATTGCGGTAAGAAACTCATACTTGCCCAGGATCAACAGGATAAAGGCACCGCTCAGGCCGGGCAGGATCATGGCGCATATGGCGATCATGCCGGACAAAAACACAAAACCCCAGGTTTCCGGCGTTTGCGCCGGAACCAGCCCCACAATACAGAACGCCGCCACAGCTCCGGCCGCGAACCCGGCCGCTGCAGCCGGGCCCCACCGGTTCACCTGTCTGCCCACCACCCATATGGAAGCCACGATCAGTCCAAAAAACAGGCTTGCCGTGAGCTGGGGATAGTGATGCAGCAGATAATGCATCAGGCGGGCCAGACTGACGACGGCAAGGCCGATGCCGCAGAACAGCGCCAGCAAAAAACGGATATGGAGCTCAGCCACTGCAGCTCGAAAATCCAGGCGCAGCAGCCTTCCCAGCATTCTGGCATTCACCGATTTCACAGCCGCCAGCAGTTGCTCGTATATCCCGGTTATCAAGGCGATAGTGCCGCCGGAGACCCCGGGCACCGTATCGGCCGCCCCCATGCACATTCCCTTGACAGCCAGAAGAAGGGCCTGCCTCCCGGTGCGCGGCCCGGGACTGCGGAAAAAAGCCTCACGCCAGGACAGCTTTGCATTGCGGCTCAAGATGTGCTCCACCCGTGTTCGCCAACCAGTTTGACAAAGCGGCAGCCGCCGAGACGGCTTTGGTGGATTCCCTGCTCATCCCGGATGAGCTTGATAAGCTCCTGGGACATGGCCTGGCCTACCGGCATCACCAGCCGTCCTCCCATTGCCAGTTGGCTTACCAGGGTTGCCGGTATCTCCGGAGCGCCCGCAGTGACCAGGATGGCATCAAAAGGGGCCTCCTCCTTCCATCCGAGCGTTCCGTCCGAGTAGCGGGTCACCACGTTCATGTATTTGAGCTGGTCAAAAATTTTTCTGGCCTGAATATAGAGCGAGCGTTTTTTTTCGATCGTGTAGACGCGATAGGCCATCTCTGCAAGAACCGCCGCCTGATAGCCGGAGCCCGTGCCGATCTCCAGGACCCGGTCCTCCCCGCCCACCTGCAGCGCCTGGGTCATGTGGGCAACAATATAGGGCTGTGATATAGTCTGCTGCTCGCCTATGGGCAGGGGATGATCCGAATAGGCTTGGTCCATCAGCGCCTCGCTGACAAACATATGCCGCGGAACCCGGCGCATGGCGGCAAGAACGGCTGAGTCCGTGATACCCCGGGCCTCTATCTGGTTTTTGACCATGGATTCCCGCAGGCGCTGATATTTCCGCGAATCAAATTCCATTGTAAAACCGGGTGTATCAATTCGCCCCCCGCCCGTCAAGCGAATTAGCGGAGCCGGCAAAAACTGCGGCCCTTCATACGGGGCAGCGGCCGCAGCGCCCGGCAGAAAAAAGGAAAAACTGGAATTTTTTCTTGTCTTTGCTCGCCATACAACTTAATTTGTCCGGGAACTCCCGGGATACCCTATGGCAATGCACTCTCACAGAAAACGGGGCAGGGCCGAGGCCCGCCCGCTGGCGGATGAATAGCCCGACATGTACAGCCCACGATTCATTATTACCGCAATAATGCTGCTGCTCCTGTTCCTGGTCGGGGGATCGACCGGCTACATGGTGATAGAAGGCTACAACTTCATGGATGCGCTCTACATGACCGTGATTACCATCAGCACGGTGGGCTACGAAGAAGTACAGCCATTGGGCGAAGCGGGCCGCATATTCTCCATGGCCCTGATCATCTCGGGAGTTGCGTTTTTCCTTTATATCGCGGCGTTCATGGTCCAGACCATGCTGGAAGGCCAGATCCGCATCATCCTTGGGAGGCGAACATTGGAAAAAAAGATCAACCGACTGCGCAACCATTATATCGTATGCGGCTACGGCCGCATCGGACGGGTGCTGTGCAAAAACGTCCAGGATTATCCGGATATGGAACTGGTGGCGATTGAATCCAATTCCGAAATCATCCCCACCATGGAGCAGGACGGGGTCCTCTATATCTGCGGCGACGCCTCCGAGGAGGACAATCTGCTCAAAGCCGGCATCAAGCGGGCCAAAGGCCTGGTGGCCGCACTGGCTACGGATACGAACAATGTATTTCTCGTACTGACGGCCAGACAGTTAAACCCCGACATCATGATCATCGCCCGGGCCAGCAACCAGGGGGCCAAAACAAAACTGCTGGCTGCAGGCGCAAGCCGGGTGGAATCGCCCTACGACATAGGGGCGGTCAGCATGGCCCAGCGCCTGATGCGCCCCTCGGTGAGCTCTTTTCTGGACCTGGTGTTTACCTATAACCGAAAAGATATTCAAATGGAGGAAATCCCTGTCGACCCGGCCTCCTCCCTGGCGGAGCTGATGCTGAAAGATTCCGGCATCCGCCAGACCTACAACCTGATTATCATCGCCATGATCAAGCCCGACGGCGGAATGCTGTTTAACCCCTCCCATAACACCCTGATCCAGGCGGGGGACACGGTTATCGCCATGGGCGAAAGTGAAAACCTGGAAAAACTGGCAACCGTTTTACGGGCAGGAAAGAAAAACAATGCAATGGGTTGAAGCAAAAGTTGTCATCGACTATTCGCTGCACCAGGATATGGACACCGCCATATCCCTGGTCTCGGACATCTATTACGATATGGGCGTAAACGGGGTCAGCGTGGAATCGCCGGAATATGAACCGAACCTGGACTGGGCCCCGGAAGCAGCCGATATGCCGGAGCACTATGCGGTAATCGGCTATTTTTCCAAAAGCGAACACCTGGCGGAGAACTGCCGGCAGCTGGAAATCGCCCTGAACCGCATCAACGAAGACAACGGGATTGTTACCCGGATCTCTTACACGGATGTGGATGAAGAAGACTGGGCGGAATCCTGGAAAAAATACTTCTATCCCCGCAAAATCTCGGAGCGTTTTGTCATCAAGCCCACTTGGCGGGACTATACGCCCGGCCCGGGCGAAACCATACTGGAACTGGATCCGGGCATGGCCTTCGGCACCGGCACCCACCCCACAACCCGGCTCTGCATCCAGTTGATGGAGGCCTACTTCCGGCCCGGGGACACCTTCCTTGATATCGGCACCGGCTCCGGCATCCTGATGCTTGCTGCGGCCCGGCTGGGCGCGACCTGCATGACCGGCGTTGACAAAGATCCGGATGCGGTTGCCATAGCCCGCGAAAACCTGGAGCAAAACCGGATTGATCCGGATACATACACCGTCTCCGCCGGCAACCTCACCAGCCGGGTCAGCGGCCGTTTTGACTTTGTCGCGGCCAACATCCTGACCGAAGTGATCCTGCCCCTGATCGCCGATATTCCCGGGCTGCTCACAGAAAAGGGCGTTTTTGTCTGCTCGGGCATCATTGGCGGCAAACGGCAGTGGGTGGCCGAGGAGATGGCACGAAAAGGGGTGAAAATCTATGAAGTCCGCTCGGAAGAGGACTGGGTCGCCTTTGCCGCGGGGCTGGTTTAATAAAGGATTCTCCCATGCTGTACTGGTTCTACCTTTTTCTCGCTATTGTGCTCGAAGTGGCCGGAACCACGGCCATGAAACTCTCTGAAGGCTTCGCCAGGGCGTTGCCTTCGATCATGATCTTTGTCTTCTACAGCCTCTCCTTTGCCGGGTTGACGCTGGCGCTGAAAAAAATCGATGTCTCCGTTGCCTACGCCATCTGGTCCGGTCTGGGAACGGCCCTGATCACCGCCATCGGTATGCTCTGTTTCCGGGAGCCGGCCACGCTGATCAAGATCGCCAGTATCGGCCTGATCATCCTCGGGGTGGCGGGGCTCAACCTGGACAGCTGGGCCCATTGATCCGCAGACATGGATCAGCTTTTGACGAGCCGGGAGACCGGCACCAGGGAAAGCCTGTGCCGGAGCTTTGGCAGGGCTTCGGCAAGGACTTCGTATGTCACCTGATGGGGATGGCCGATGGCGATAGCCTCTCCCTTTAGCTCCGCTATGCGGATAAACTCTTCGATCTGCCGGGAAATGAACTTCTGCTGGAGCTTATGATCCAGGAACACATCGCGCTCGGCAAAGGGCAGGTCAAAAAGGCGGGCTGCCGACCGGCACTGGGAAGCTGCGGTGGTCCGGCTGTCAACAAAGAAAAGCTCCCGCTTTTTGAGCACCGTAAAAATCTGGTTCATTTGATCGAACATGGCGGTCATCTTGGAGCCCATGTGGTTATTCACCCCGTCCACATGGGGTACGGCATTCAGGTTCAACTGTAGCTGCCGGATCCGCTCGTCCGGGGTCATGCTCGTCAACAGCGCCCCCGGCCCGGGATCCATGGCGGGGTATCCGTTCGGCTCCATGGGCAGATGCAGCATCACCTGGTATCCCCGGCGGTTTGCAGCGTTCGCGATTTCAGCAGGGTAGCGCGTATGGGGCAGGATGGAATAGGTAAAGGGGGCGTTCAGGGCGAAAAATTTTTTGGCCATCTCCCGGCTGTCGCCGATGTCGTCAATAATAATGGCGGCCAGAGGGCGCTTCGCCTGCGCTTTTGGCATCCGGCTTTGCCGGGCCGGCTCTTTTGCGGGCCGGCTCTCCGCTTTTGCTGCGTGCCCGGCATTCTGTTCGGGCGGATCTGCAGCAATCCCTTCCGTCTTCTCAAACCGGGGGGCTTTGGCAGGGACACCACCACTCAGAAAACGAAAGTCTCTCCCCGGTCCATGGGGGGTTAAAACCTGGAACCACGCATAGAGTCCTCCCGAAAGCACCGTCAAAAGAAGGGTAAAAAACAAGAACCCGTATAAAAGCCTCTTCATGGAAGGCCTTTCGGGGGCGGATTTTCCGGAGGCACCCTTGGGGGCACTCCGGGAGCCGGAGCTGCGGGAACTTCCCGCAGGGCTTTTGCGGCGTGTCCCCGAGCTGTTTTTCTTCCTGCTTTGCGTCGGCCTTTTCCGGGTTGGCTTTTTGGCAGCCGTTTTCTTTTTGCCGCCGGTGGTGCTGGATTTTGCGGCCATTTTCCTCTTTCGGGCGCTTATGCAGAAAAGGCGCAGCACAAAAAATCGCTGCGCCCTTGATCCCTGGTGTTCCTCCGGTTAATTCCTGGAGAAGCCCTGAAAAATCTGAAACCCGTGAAGCAGTTCATAAGCCCGGTTGATCTGGGAATCCAGCAACAGGGCCTTGGGATCGGAATCACTATGTTTGTATACCGCATCCCGGAGGCGCATCAGTTTCTCCGCGGCCTCCTTTCTGGAAGCTCCCGGTTTCTCCTCTTTCCTGCCCTTCTCGTCTTTTCCGGGATCGGAATCCTGCGGTTCGACAGACTTCTCCGGGGGGATATCCTGGGGTTCCAGGTGGTTTTCCAGATCCTCCTCCTTGATCAGGTTGGCATCAATCCCCGTATTCGATGAATTGTCCAGAATCCGGCGCTTGACCACAAGGTCCGGGGCAATGCCTTCGGCCTGGATGGAGCGCCCGCTGGGCGTGTAATAGCGGGCAATCGTATATTTCAGGGCATAGCCCTCGCGCAGCGGTTTGACCGTCTGCACCGAGCCTTTCCCGAATGAGGTGGTGCCCAGAATCAGGGCCCGCTCATTATCCTGGAGGGCGCCGGCAACAATTTCCGCCGCGCTCGCACTTCCCCCGTTGATCAGCACAACGACGGGATAGCTGTGTTTCGCTCCGCCGGAATGGGCCGAATAGTCCTCGGTCTCCTCTTGTTCCCGGGATTTTATGGAAACAATTTTGCCTTTCTGCAGAAAAATATCAGCCACCTTGACCGCCTGCTCCAGCAGACCGCCGGGGTTATCCCGCAGGTCCACGATCAGGCCCTTGAAATCCGGATTTTCTTTTTCCAGGCTTTTTAAGGCCTCTTCTACATCGCTTGCTGTATTCTCCCGGAAATTGGTAATCCATAGATACCCGTATCCCGGCTTCAAAGTCAAATACCGCACCGACTCCATCGGAATGATTGCACGCTCCAGGGTAAAATCGAGCAGGTCGGATTCTCCTTCGCGGTATATGCTGATTTTCACCTCGGTACCCGCTTCTCCGCGCATCATATCAACAGCTTCCCAAAGCTTTAAATCCTTGGTGCGCTTGTCCCCGATCTTGACAATAACATCCTGGGCCTGCACACCGGCCTGGTAGGCAGGGGTGCCCTCTATGGGGGAGATGACCGTCAAACGACCGTCCCGTTTCGTAATAACAATGCCGATCCCCCCGAACTCTCCCTTGGTTTCGGTCTGCAGCGCCTTATACGCCTCCGGAGGCAGAAACGAAGAGTGCGGATCCAGGCTATCCACCATTCCATGGATGGCCTCTTCAATCAGCTTCTTGGTTTCCACCTCCTCCACATAATTTTTCTCGATCTCCTCGAGCACATCGCTAAACAGCTTCAGGCCCTGATAGGTTTCCGCCGACTTTGTCGGCTTGGCACAGACGCTGGCTGCAGAGACCAGAATGCAAATAAAAGCGGTGACAAGCACCGGCACACCGCTTTTTGCCCATTTTCTGTACAGTAAGGCCATGGGTTTGTTCTCCTTTTAGCGGTTATCGATCCATTTCAAGGGATTGACGGGGTCCCCGTGATGACGGACTTCAAAATACAGAGCCGGCCCCGAAAGGCTCCCGATATCGCCTACCGTCGCAATCACCTGCCCGGTCTCCACCCGTTCGCCCCTGTCGAGGAAGAGCTCCCCTGTATGGGCATAAACCGTGTGGTACTCATTGCTGTGGGCGATGATGACAACATTGCCGTACCCCTTCAGCCAGTCCGCATAGACGGCCCTGCCGGCAAACACAGCCCGCACCGGCGTCCCCCGTGAGGACTGGATTTCTATACCATTGCGGAAAGCAGCGGCACCGGAGCGCGATTCCTTGTATTGGCCATATGTTGTTCGGATTCTACCCTCTACCGGCATATTTAGCAAGCCCTGATGTGCGGCAAAAGAGGCGGCATCCTCCCGGTCGGCACCGGAATGCGTTTGCAACCGGGACATCACCCTGTCCAGACGGGCAGCAGTCTCCTCCAGATACGCAATAGCAGCCAGCCGTCCCGATTTTCTGCTCCGGATCTCCTCTAACAGGGATTGGCGTTCGGCCTTTTGCTGCTTCACCTGCAGAAGCGCCTTCCGCCGCTTTTTTTCAAGCGCGCGTTTCCTGGACCGACGGGTTTTCAGCTCGGCCAGCAGGCTGTCCAATGCGGACTGCTTCTCCATCAGCCGGGCAACCACCCGCTCATCCTGCTCCAGAATTTTCTCCAATGCCGCCTTGCGGGTCAGCAGTTCATTGACAGAACCGGCGGAAGCCAGCAGATTCATTTCCCCCATCTGCCGCATCTTATAGAGCGCCGCAAGCCTCCGGCAGGCACGGGACTTCTCCGAGGCCAGCGCCTCCTCCAGCTGATCGGCCTGCCGGCGTTTGGCCCGGATCTGCTCCGTGACCTCCTCCAGATCTTCGCGCACGCTGCGGAGTTTGCCGCGGGCCTTTGAAAGTGTTCTCTCGGTTTGATCCAGCGCATCCAAAATCTTTTGTTCCTCCCTGCGGCAGGAAGCGGCCGCGGATTTATGCGCTGCAATCTGTTCTTCAATCTCTGATAGTTCCCGGCGCACCGCCGCAATATCGCCGGTGTCCCCGACCGCCCCGGGGCCCGCCCCTGCAATGCGCACATATTCCTTGTCGCGGCATACATACCCGGTATCGCCCCCGTGGCTTACCTTAAGCCACCGATCCCTCACGGCCAGCACCCGCAGCCGGGCTCCCTGCGCCAAAACTTTGCGTACCTGATGATCACGGCCCGGACCGGCCCGCAGATTCAAGCCTTCCGCCCGCACCACGGCAAAGGCCGGCTTCTGCCCGGCACTTGCAGGCCCGGCCGCCAGGCAGAGGACTGCAGCCCCAAGGAGAACGACTACTTTTGCAAAAACCGCTTGATGGAAAAATGGCATCCAGCCCACCCTACAATTGTACTGGAAACAATGACCAGCGCGCAGATAGAGGCCGGCAGAAAACGAATCTCAAAGTCTGAAAAAAGAATCTCCGGGCCGAAGCGGGGTACCGTGCCCATATAGGCCAGGCCCAGCAGCAGCAAGCCGGCGGCACCGCCGGCAAGCCCCAGCAGCAAAGATTCCAGGTAGAAAGGTGACTTGATAAAGGCTTCGTCCGCACCCACGATCCACATGATTTCAATTTCCTCGCGGCGGGAATAAAGTATCAGGCGAAGGGTATTGGCGACAATAAAGACAATGGCGACGACAAACATGCCCACCAGCGCCAGGCCGGTGACTGTGAACAGGTTATAGACGCCGGAGAACTGACTGAGCCATTTCTGGGCATACTCCACGTCATCAACGCCTTCGATGGCGGCAACAGAAGCCGCGAACCGGCCTATCTCCTCGAGCTCGGCGGAAGAGGCGCTCAAGCGGATTTCAAACGCATCCGGCAGCGGATTTGTCTTCAGGCCCCCAAGAAGCCCGGACTGTTCCCCGATATCGGCCCGCAATTCCGCAAAGGCCTCCTCTCTGGGAACAACCACCACTTCCGCCACGGCATCCATTTCCCTGATCCGGGAGGCCATCGCCTCCCGCCGTTGCTGCGGCAACTCTCCGTCCAAATACGCCATCACCCGCGCGCCCTGTCTCCATACGTCCAGAAACGCCGTGGCATTGATATAGAACAGGCCAAAAGCGCTGACAATAAAAACCGCAAGCGAAATGGTCACCGCGCAGATTCCATACAGGGACAGATTGTTGCGGATATCGCGCAGCGCCCGCCTGGCGCTCTGGCCGAGCATTAACAAAACAGAGGCTTTATGCATCAGTTGCCGGCTTCATCCTGCATCCGCCCGCGCTCAAGCCGCAGCACCCGCCCGGGGCACGCCCGGATGAGCCCGGTATCATGGGTTGCAATAATCATTGTCGCCCCCCGCTGATGGGCCGCCCGCAGCAATCCGAACACATGGTCGGCGGAATCCGGATCCAGGCTGCCGGTAGGTTCATCAGCCAGAATAAACCGGGGACGCCCCACCATGGCCCGGGCAACAGCCACTCGCTGCTTCTCTCCGCCGGAGAGGACGGGAGGGTACTGCCGGGCCCGCTCCGCAAGGCCGACAGCTTCCAGTTCGGCAAGCACCCGGTCCTTGATATCCTCCGGCGGCATCCGGGCTACCTCCAGTACCAGGGCCACATTTTCAAAGACCGTCCGTGTTGGAATCAGTTTGAAGTCCTGGAAAACGATGCCGAACTTGCGGCGCAGCCATGGAACCTGCCGGCCTTTTACACGGGCCAGGTTCATGCCGTCGACGAGCACCGCGCCCTCTGTGAAGCTCTCGCCCTTGTAGAGAAGCGCCAGCAGTGTGGATTTGCCTGCCCCGCTGGGGCCGGTGACATATACAAAATCCTGCTCATACACCGAGAGGCTTATATCCTTTAGCGCCGTAACAGCACCGTACTGTTTGCAGACGCGGACAATCCGGATCGCTGCGCCTTTTTCCGGCGGCATCCAGGGGGTATGGACACCGTCTGCCAGCCCTTCTGTCATAGCCGATCACGCACCCCTGATCTTCTCGATTGACCGTTCCGGAAATTTTCTGCTATAGGCAAGGGGAGTTCAAGGAGTGCTGTTTCCAGTTTTTCTTGCTCCCCCCACTGATCCCTTAAATTTCGGCTTCTTCCAGTCAGTGGGGGTTTTTTTACCGAAAACAGGGCGGCAAATCAAGCGTTTCTTCCTTCCCCGGCCGCAGGCCACGGCAACTCCTGTTCCGGAAAAAAGCCGCACCAGCTTGCCGCTAAAAACGAGCCCCCGGCAAGGCGGAGGCTATCCGGAGGCGTGGGCGCTTGGGTAATAGGTGGCGCAGGCATCATCGGATTCCCAGACAGCAACGCGGGAAACCTTTGCCTGGGAATTATCCAGCTTCTGCTGCACCTGCTGGCAGATAAAGCGGGCAATATTTTCGGAGGAGGGATTGGCGTGCCGGAAATAGTCCAGCTCGTTTAAAAACTTATGGTCCAGTTGTTCGATCACGGCCGCAACATGGCCCTTGAGTTCCCCGAAATCAACCAGGACCCCGGCGCTGTTTAGCTCCGGGCCGGCCACAAACACCTCGATGTGCCAGTTGTGGCCGTGCAGGTTCTCGCATTTTTCCGTCACCATCTGCAGTTGATGGGCTGCGGAAAAGCGGGTTGCCACCTTGAGCTCGTACATGGGCCCTTGTCCTTATCTTGCGGCCTTGGCACCGCCGCTCTTGAAAAGCTTTTTGATCCGCGTGGTAAACTTTTCCGATTCGATCCGCGAAAATTCCCGCAGCAGCTCTTCCTGTCGCTTGTTGAGATGCTTGGGCGTCCGCAGTTCCACCTGGACAATCTGATCGCCCCGGATATTGCTTCGCAGCGATGGAATCCCCTGGCCGGGAAGCCGGAAAGTATCCCCGTACTGGGTCCCGCCGGGGATGGTGACGGTTTCCTCGCCCTCCAGCGTGGGTACGGTCACTTCCTCCCCCAGGGCCGCCTGCACAAAAGAGAGCTCCACCCGGCAAATCACGTCATTGTTGCGCCGCTCGAAGTACTCATGCGGCTTTACGCGCAAAAACACATAAAGGTCCCCTGGCGGGCCGCCGTTGGCGCCGGGTTCTCCTTCCCCGGCCAAACGCAGCTTGGAGCCGTTGTCCACACCGGCCGGTATTTTGAGGGCTACCTGCTTGGAATCCACCACCTGGCCCCTGCCCCGGCACTGGGGGCACGGGTCCTTGATGATACGGCCTTCCCCCTTGCAGTGCGGACACGTGCTTTTCACCGAAAAAAAGCCCTGGGTTCGGACAAACTGGCCGGTCCCCCGGCAATGGCTGCAGGTTTCGGGCTGACTGCCGGGCTTTGCCCCCGAGCCTTCACAGGTGGGGCAAACCGTCATTTTCTCGACGTCAATCTCTGTTTCCAGGCCAAATGCCGCGTCCATGAAATCAATGGAGAGATCATAGCGCAGATCCGCGCCGCGCCTGGCACTGCTTTGTCCCCGCCTGCCGCCGCGGAAACCGAAGAACTCCTCGAAAATATCGCCGAAGCTGGAAAATATGTCCTCAAAGCCGCCGGCGCCCGCGCCCGCGCCGTTCATGCCGTTTAAGCCCTCATGGCCGAACTGGTCATAGATCTTTCGCTGCTCGGGATCCGAGAGCACCTTATAGGCTTCGGAGGCCTCCTTAAAACGCTCCTCTGCTTCCTGATCACCAGGATTTCGGTCCGGATGGTACTGCAGAGCCACCTTGCGGTATTTGGACTTGATTTCCTGGGCATCGGCATCGCGGCTGACACCGAGTACTTCGTAATAATCGCGTTTGGAACTCATGCATCTCCTTCTTGATTCCGCTGTATGCTGCTTTCAACTTGGACTGTAGCGGCTGAATGCTGCCTGAATGTTCTGGGGACGCCTGCTCCGCCAGCAAAACTGCTTGCAAGCGTCGATTTATGTGATATGGAAATGAAACCGCTGAACTTTTACCCGATACCGTAATGCATAAAAACGGAATGTCAATATGGAACTTGGCTTTATCAAAGATATGTTCAACAGCATCGCCCCGCGCTACGACTTTCTCAACCGCCTTCTGAGCCTGCGGCAGGATGTCCGGTGGCGGCGGGAGATGGTCAGGGCGCTGGACGTTTCCGAAAATGGGCGGGTGCTGGACGCGGCCTGCGGCACCGGCGACGTGCTCGCCGAACTCCATGCACAGCGAAACTCGGGGGCTCACGCCGTTGGAATCGATTTTGCGCCGCAGATGCTCGCGATCGCCCGGCAAAAAATCAATCGGTTCGGCCCGCGGCCGGCCGGCACGGATCTGCTCGCGGCAAACGTGCTGGCCCTGCCCTTCGCCCCCCAATCCTTCGACGCCATTACCATCGCCTTTGGCATTCGCAATATCATGGACCGCAGAGCGGCCCTGCAGGAATTTCACAGGCGCTTAAAACCGGGGGGAACCCTGGCGGTGCTGGAGCTGGCCACGCCGAGACACCGGCTGCTGAAATCTCTATACCTTGCCTATTTTGAAAAAACCCTTCCCGCCATCGGGGCGTTTTTCTCCAGAAACCGAATGGCTTACCGTTATCTGCCGGCCTCCGTGATCCGGTTCCCGGAGCCGGAAGCCTTTGCCGGGCTGATGAAGCAGGCGGGATTCGTCCGGATCCGGTGGAAACAGTTGACGCTTGGACTTGCCAGCCTGCATACCGGAATGAAAGAAAAGGACTGAACCAGGGCCGCACCTAAGCCCCGGCAGCGGTTTCGGCCCGGAGGGAACAGGAAATGATTGCTTGAATGCAGGCTTCCAGCTGCACGCAGGTTACGCCGAACTCGCGGACAGCATCCTGAATCAGCTGCCGCACCCGGGGCGACAGGAGGGATTCGTAATCCGGATGCCGGGTGAGCTTGTTCAAAAAGGCGACAACCACGCAGGCTTCCTTGCAGTCTTTACCGGCCAGCGGGGCGAGCTGGTCGGCAAGCCCTTCCGGCAGGCCGTATCGCTTCAAATCCGAGAGGGAGGCCACGGTTTCTATGCAGGCATATCGATGATCCAGGCGCCGGTTGATGCGCTGCAGCAATCCCGCCAGTTCCGCGCGCCGGTTTTCCGGGGGCGCATCCAGCATCCGCGGTCCCTCTGTGTCCACCGGGGTTTCGCTGCTTCTTACCCTTCGGAGAAATGTTGGAATATCCAACTCCTCTGCAGCGGCGTCTGCATTGACCGATAAAAGTGTATTGCCGTATCCCTTCATTGACCCTCCTTTATTTCCGGGCGGCAGGCCCACGCCTTGCGGTTATTTCCGTTCCCTGCTGCCCGCGAGCAGGAAACCTGGAATTAACCTGCCGATAAATTTGGAATTTAATCCAGACCTCGCCGCCTATTTTTTGGTAAGTCAAATCCTGTCGCGTGTCAAGACAAAAATCCCCATGGCCCTCATTCATTTTCCTTGTTTTTCCCCGGAGTTGAAAATCGTCTTCGGGGAAAAATCCGGGTAAAACCTCAGACGGCCTGGCTTTCACAGCGCTCGCACTCCACATCTTCCAGGATTTCCTCCAGATATTTTATTTCCCGGCGGCCGAGATGCGGACGAATTTTTTCCGGACTCAGCAGCTCCGGCATTTCATAGTACGACTTGAGGAGTTTGACCACATCGAGGCGGTCGGTCAGCCCCTTCTCCGAACGCGGCTTCTTGGCATAGCGATTTAATTTCATGGCCACCAGCAGCTCGGGCTTGAGGATCCGTATGCTGTGCGCATTCATGACAAGCAGGTTGGTGGTCTCCTCCAGGTCTGCAAGAATATACTGAATCAGCTGCCGCCGCACCGGCTGGCTCGAAGCGGATAAAAAATCCACGTAGATACCGGTGGTTCTGTGGATCAGACTGTGATTGACCGTATCAGAGGTCCGGAAATAAGTTTCCAGGACCTCTTTTTGCTCCGGGGGCAGGGAGTCCTCCAGAAATTCCCGGAAATCAGCCTCCGTGAGAATCGCATCGATATCAAAGGTGACCCGCGGCTCCACCGGGGGCTGAATGTATTTGGCTGCTGCAATCGCCCCCACCAGCACGGCATCCTTATACAGACGGGAAAGATCGAGCATGGCGCGGTCAAATGTGGTAATGCCGGTATCATCGCTGAAGTAATCAAAGAAATGCTCGGTTACCAGAAAACACTGAATGTTATCGCAGGAGGTGATGGTCTGCTGGATCATACGCTGCTCCTTGGCCCTTGCGCGCGCTTGCAGCCCCGGGGCAATGAAAATCCGGCGCCCGGAGCCTCTTCTTTCTTGATCTATCGGCTGCTGCCCTGATATATTGAGAAAAATTTCAGTGCAGGCCGTTTCGCTGCCCGTTCTCGGAGAAAAATGCTGCGGCCGCAGGTCTATACCATAGCATCAGCGGAGATTACAATAAAGCAGGAAAGGGGCCCGATCCATGAGCAGGAAAAAAGTGCTGGTGGTTGATGACGATCCGGACTTTAATCTGATTGTTCAAAAACATCTGAAAAAAAACGGCTTTGCTGTGGAAGGCGCCTACAACGGAGTGGAAGGGATGGAGAAAATCCGGCAGGATCCGCCGGATGCGATTGTGCTCGATGTCATGATGCCGGAGAAAAGCGGGCACGATGTCTGCCGCGAGCTAAAAGAGGACCCCGAACTTTCGGAGATCCCGGTAGTACTGCTCACCAGTGTCGGCTCCCATGTAACCTCTGCGGATCCCGACGTGGCACCCACAAACTATTCGCATTTCGACAGTATGTGCACCGAGGCCGATGACTACCTGGAAAAGCCCGCTTCCGGGGCCCAGATCACCGAGGCCATTCAGCGGCTGATGGCTGAATAGGCCCTATGCGGTATCTTCCGCAGCATCCGTCCCGACAGGAATGTAGACCGTAAATACAGAGCCTTTGCCCGGTTCACTATCCACCGAGATGGTACCGCCGATCGAAGCCAGCATCTCCTTGGCGATCGACAGGCCCAGCCCCGTACCCGATATCATGCGCGTTTTTTCGCTCTGGACCCGGTAGAAACGCTCGAAAATCTTATCCAGGCAATCCTGTTCAATGCCGATCCCGTTGTCCGCGGTGGCCACTGCGATATAGGGATCGGCGAAATCCACGCTCACCCGGATTGCCCCGCCTTCCGGGGTATAATGAATCGCATTGGTCAGCAGATTGGAAAAAATGCTCTGCAGCGCAATCGGATCCGCCTTAACCGCCGGCAGGGGCTTTTCCGGCAGTGCCAAATGCAGTTCCTGGGATTTCTCATCCGCCTTGGACCGGTAAAACTCCACGGTGTCCGAGAGAAGCTGACCGGGATTCGAAGTGCTGCCCTGGCCGGAGATCAGACCGGTTTCAATGCGGGAGATGTCCAAAAGGTCACTGATCAGCGAAATCAGGGTATTGGTGCGCTCCCTGGCGCGGAAAAGAATATGGGGACTGTCAATATGGTTCTTGCTGTTTAATTCCTCCAGCACAATGCTCAACTGCTCATGGATGGTGGAGAGCGGAGATTTGAGCTCATGGGAAACCTTCGCCACAAATTCGGATTTGAGCCGGTCCAGCAGTTTGATTGCGGTGATATCCACCAGAATCACAACGGATCCCAGGTTCTCCTCCTGTTCGCCGCTTACCGGGTGGCCCTTGGCCAGAAAATATTTCTCCCGGGAACGGCCGAACTCATAGGTAGGCGACTCATCCGGCTCCTCCCTGGCCTTCTCCGGTATACTGCGGACAAAACGGCAAAAATCCCTGTCGGAAACATAGGATTCAATGGGGTCTCCCGGGCGCGTGTCCGGATCCAGTTCAAAGTGCCTCTTGAAAACAGGGTTCATCAGCACCACGTGGCCCTGTTCATCAACAACCAACGCCCCGGAGGGAAAGGACTCAATGATGGCCTGCTGCCGGCTCTGAGAAGCCATGATTTCGGCCTGAAGAAGCTGCACCTGGGTCTTTTCCAGCTCGTCGCGGATCCGGAGCTCTTCGCGCAAGTCATGAAAAAAACCGATTGTGGCCACCTCCTGCTGGTCCTCGTAAATGATGGCAGCGTTGAGCAGAATGGGGACAATCGTCCCGTCCTTGCGTTTGCCGTCAATCTTGCAGGATTTTAACTTGCCTCTGCCGCCATAGTCATCCGAGCGCAGCTTGCGCATCACCTCCTTGGCGCCGTCGCCGGGATAAATGTCGCGGATATCGATTTCCGTGAAGGCCTCTTTGCCGGTGTAGCCGGTGATCTCGGAGGCTGCATCATTGAAAATGATTATGTTGCCCTGCATATCAGCAGCGATGACACCGTCTACAGCACTTAAAATGAGCTTCTGCAGAAAAGCGTCGGACCGCTTCAGGGCCTCCCTCTGTTCAATACCGTCTGCATCCATACCGAAAACTCCGCTCTTGCGGCGGCACTGTAAGAACCATATAAAAAGGGCTGCGGGGGATCCCCAGCAGCCCGGCTTGCCAAAGTGGCTGAGGGTACAGGATTCGAACCTGTGTTAACGGGGCCAGAACCCGTCGTCTT
>CAZWNV010000033.1:0-22960 GCA_964635265.1 uncultured Desulfobacteraceae bacterium | reverse complement strand
TTCCGATGGGATGCAGCGCAACGAAGATATTGGACTTTTTACGAAGCCATCAAAAGTTCGTTTTCCAATTTTTTTTGACGTATTTTTGTTCTGCATTGCCGGGCGTTTTTCCCGCAGCTTTGGCCGTCCGCAATTCCCTTGGTATGCGGGTGGTTCAGGAGGGTGCGAGGCACCTGCCGGGAGGTGTTAATTAGTTGATTCTATGGATAAATTTTTTGCATCCGCCCGGAAATTGATTATATTATTTTTAATAGCGGGAAAAAATGGCTTCCTAAGCCATGTATATAGGTATTTTTTTGGAATTGGAAGAAACCTGTCGAAAGGAGGAGCTTATGTTTTTCATAAAACCCTCTGTTGCGACCCCGATTTTAAAAACCGCTCCCCATTTTCTGGCCCACCGTCCCTTTGTCCGTCGCTACGTGATGCAGTATTTAAAACGCCTGCTGCAGGAAGCCAAAGATGCCCCGCCGCCGGAGAATTTTCATTTCCCGGCCGAGGCCTGGAAGGACAAGATGCGGATTTTGGAAGGGCTTGTCTATTCCCTGGAGCGGGCGGATAAAAACGGATGGATCTCCGGCAACGTGTTTGCCCGGGTGGTGGATTCCTTCCTGGTCAACTCGATATTTACCAACGAGGTCATGGACACGAGCCGGTCCCCGGAACAATGCAGCCCGTATTTATTGCTTATCAGTCCCACCAATAACTGCAATCTTCGATGCACGGGCTGCTATGCGGGAAGCGATGCCACAAAGAAGGATTACCTGGATTTTGACACCTTTGACCGCATTTTAACAGAAAAACGCGAGCTCTGGGGATCGCATTTCACCGCGATTTCCGGCGGCGAGCCCTTTATTTACCGGAGCAAGGGCAAGACTCTGCTCGATCTGGCCGAGCGCCATTCCGATGAATTCTTCCTGGTCTACACAAACGGCACCTTGATCGACGACGAGACCGCCGCCCGCCTGGAACAGCTTGGCAACGTTACGCCGGCGATCTCTGTCGAGGGCTTTGAAAAGGAAACCGATGAACGCCGCGGCAAGGGTGTATTTCAGAAGGTCATGAAGAGCTTTGAATTGCTGCGCAGCTACGGGGTTCCCTTTGGGATCTCCGTGACAGGAACCCGGTATAACTGGGATCTTGTAACCCGGGACGAGTTCGTGGATTTCTACTTCTATAAGCAGGGGGCCTTCTATGGCTGGCTGTTCCAGTATATGCCCATTGGCCGCTCCGCTACATTGGACCTCATGGTCCCGCCCGAGCATCGCGCGGAGATGTGGCGGCGCTCCTGGGACCTGATCAGGCGCAAGAAAGTTTTCTACGCGGATTTCTGGAACAGTGCAACAGCCTCCAGCGGCTGCATCTGTGCCGGCCGCCCCCACGGATACTACCATATTATCTGGAACGGGGATATCACCCCATGCGTCTTTGTCCCCTACGCCGCCGCCAACATTTATGATGTGTACAGCCAGGGCGGAACGATTAATACCGCCTTTGATACCCCCCTGTTCAAGGAGATCCGGCGGTTTCAGGATGAGTATGCCTATAAACGCGAGCACCCGGATCTGGACAACTGGCTCTGCCCATGCCCCACAAGGGATCATCACGATCAGTTCCAGAAAATCCTGGAGCGCACACAGCCCAGACCCATCGACGAACCTGCTGCGGAAGCCATGCATGATCCGGATTATATCAAGGGACTTTCGGAATACGGAGAGAAGCTCTATAATATCACCTGGCCCATATGGGAGTCCGAATACTTGAAAACCGGAAGCACGGACAAGAGCAAGGCCGGATGATAAGCGTCGGAAAGGGGGGAAGCTGCCGTATCCGGCAGGCAGCTTCCCCCTCCCCCCCCTTTTTTGCGTCCCAACATCTTCTAATTTTCTTCATAATCAGTTTGTTGCATAATAGTGCCGGTTCTGGTATAAAAATCTTTTTGCGATAATCTATACCCAGAACGCCGGGACAATGACGGAGCATTCACACAAACCGATTGTGGGCATCACCATGGGGGATCCCGTGGGGGTCGGGCCGGAGCTTGTCTGCCGGGCGCTTGCCAGCCCGGAGCTCTACCGCTTTTGCAGGCCTGTCGTGTTCGGGGATGCAGGGGTTTTGGCGGCAGCTCAAAAGATCGCGGCCTGCGGCCGGGAAATTGCGGAGATCCAGGACCCGGAGGCCGCAAGCTGCGGCCCGGAGCGCATCAATGTGCTAAGCATATCCCGCCTCAAGCCGGGAGAATTTCGCTGGGCGCAGCCGTCATCGGCCACGGGGCAGGCCATGATCGACTATATTACAGCCGGCATCGATCAGGCGCTTGAAGGCACTATCGCCGCACTGGCAACCGGGCCGATCAATAAAACCGCCATGAAAATGGCTGGAAGCCCTTTTCACGGGCATACAGAACTTCTTGCCCATCGCAGCAGCGCTGCGGGCTATGCCATGATGATGGCGGGTCCCCGTCTGCGCGTGGTGCCGGCCACCATCCACGTGCCCATTCAAAAGGTGCCGCAGCTGCTCGATAAAGACCTTCTCTTAAGCACCCTGGAAATTATGGATCACGGCTTGAAGGAACGCTTTGGCATCCGCAGGCCGCGGATTGCCGTTGCCGGATTAAATCCGCATGCCGGGGAAAGCGGCATGTTCGGCGATGAAGAAACCGCTGTCATTGAGCCGGCCGTTTCCTGTGCAGTCAATGCGGGGCTGGACGTAGTCGGCCCCCTTCCGCCGGACACCCTTTTCTACCATGCCGTGGACGGGCCCTGGGATGCAATTTTGTGCATGTACCATGATCAGGGCCTGATTCCCTTCAAAATGATTCATTTCTCGGACGGCGTCAACACTACCCTCGGCCTGCCCATTATACGGACATCGGTGGATCACGGCACCGCTTATGACATTGCCGGCACAGGCAAGGCAGATGCCGGCAGCTTTATCGCGGCCATCAGGATGGCCGCCTTCCAGGCGGAAAATCGCAGGGCGGCGGAAAACGAGCGGGCATAAGCCTTTTGTTCCCTCCGTTTTGTTGATACGCACCGGGTTTTGCTTTTCCGGGGCCTGTATAAGGATATGGAAGCAGTAGCATGGAATCGGACCGCATTGTTATAAAAGGCGCCCGGCAGCATAACCTGAAAGACATCGACCTGGAGCTGCCGCGCAATCAATTCGTTGTGATCACCGGCCTGTCGGGTTCAGGCAAATCCACGCTGGCTTTTGATACCCTGTATGCCGAGGGCCAGCGCCGCTATGTGGAGTCGCTCTCCACCTATGCCCGCCAGTTCCTGGAACGCATGGAGAAGCCGGACGTGGACCTGATTGAGGGCCTGTCCCCGGCCATTGCCATTGAGCAGAAAACCGCAAGCCACAACCCCCGCTCCACCGTGGGCACGGTAACCGAGATATATGACTATCTGCGCTTGTTGTTTGCCCGGGTGGGGACCCCGCACTGCTGGAACTGCGGCCGGCCGATTACCTTTCAAACCCTTGACCAGATTGTGGATCAGGTTCTGGCGCTGCCGGAAGGCTCCCGGCTGTTGATTCTGGCGCCCCTTGTCAACGCCCAGAAAGGCACCCATGAGGCCCTGCTCGCCCGCCTGCGCAAGGACGGGTTCGCCCGGGTCAAGGTGGACGGTGCCGTCGAGGAGCTGGATTCGCTTACAAAGCTTACCAAAAACCGAAAGCACACCATTGAGGTGGTCTTGGACCGGCTGGTGGTCAAGGAAAAGATGAAAAACCGGCTCGCTGACTCCATTGAACTCGCCAATTCGCTCTCCGGCGGGGTTGTTGCAGTGGACCGGGTGGATCGCTCCGGCGCTGTACTGGATTCCACGCTCTACAGCGAAAAGGCCGCCTGTCTGCACTGCGGTATCAGTTATCCGGAGTTCACTCCCGCCAGTTTCTCCTTCAATTCCCCTCAGGGGGCCTGCCCCAAGTGCGACGGACTGGGGGCTACCATGGAGTTTGATCCGGAGCTTGTTGTGCCCAATCCGCAGCTTACCCTGCGCGAGGGGGCCATCCAGCCCTGGGCGAACCGCAGTTCCGTGCAGTTTGCGGAGTTTCTGGAAGCCCTTACCTCTTTTTACCACGTAGACATTTATACGCCCTACAAGGAGCTTCCCGGGCATTTCCAGCAGGTGCTGCTTTATGGTTCCGGGGATACAGAGATCCCCTTTTATGCGTACCGCAGAAATCGGCGGATGAACTTTACCAGGCCTTTTGAAGGTGTGATTCCCAATCTTGAGCGCCGCTACAGGGAAACCGATTCCCACCAGGCAAGGGAAGAGATCAAGGAATACATGAATTTCCGCACCTGCCCCGAGTGCCGGGGCGCCCGCATCAATCGGGTCAGCCGGGCCGTCAAAATAGAGGGGCTGTCCATAGCGGAAATTACGGCATTTTCCGTTGCAAAGGCCTGCGAGTTTTTTTTGCATCTGGGTTTCAGCGGCAAAAAGGAGGCCATCGCCGCCCCGATTGTCAAGGAGATCCGGGAGCGTCTGGGCTTTCTCAAAAACGTGGGGCTCTCCTACCTTACGCTGGACCGCTCTGCAGCCACTTTATCCGGCGGCGAGAGCCAGCGGATCCGGCTGGCCACCCAGATCGGCTCCAAGCTGACCGGGGTCATGTATGTGCTCGATGAGCCGAGCATCGGCCTGCATCAGCGCGACAACCACCGCCTGCTGGAAACGCTCAAGCAGATGCGGGACCTGGGCAATTCCGTGCTGGTGGTTGAGCACGACGAGGAGACCATCTGTCAGGCCGACTACGTGGTGGACATGGGCCCCGGGGCGGGCAGAAAGGGCGGGGAAGTGGTGTTTTCCGGCACCCCGCAGGAGCTTCTGCAGTCGGAGGAATCACTGACGGGCCAGTATCTCTGCGGACGCAGACAGATCCGGGTCCCCTCCCGGAGGCGAGCCCCGGACGGCCGCGAGTTGGTCCTGCGGGGGGCCTGCCAGAACAATCTCAAGCATATCGACGTTTGTTTTCCCCTGGGGTGTTTTGTCTGCGTGACCGGTGTTTCCGGCTCCGGCAAGTCCACGCTGGTTCTCGAAACCCTGTACCGGGTTTTGGCGCAGCATATCTATCACAGCAGCGTGCGGGCGGGATCCTACGAGGCCATTGAGGGGAGCGGGCAGGTCGACAAGGTGATCAATATCGATCAGTCGCCTATCGGCAAAACCCCGCGTTCGAACCCGGGGACCTATACCGGTCTTTTCACCTTCATCCGGGAGCTTTTTGCCAAAACCCCCGAAGCCCGGATGCGGGGATACAAGCCGGGGCGTTTCAGCTTCAATGTCAAGGGCGGCAGATGCGAGGCCTGCTCCGGCGACGGGATTATCAAAATCGAGATGCATTTTCTGCCGGACGTTTTCGTCACCTGCGACGTCTGCCAGGGCAGGCGCTATAACCGGGAAACCCTGGAGATCAAGTACAAGGGGAAAAACATCTACGAAGTCCTGGAGATGACGGTCAATCAGGCCCTGGAATTTTTCGGCAACATTGCAGCCATCCGGGAGAAACTGCAGACCCTGGTCGATGTGGGCCTGGGCTATATCCGTCTCGGCCAGCCCGCTACCACGCTCTCCGGCGGAGAGGCCCAGCGGGTGAAACTCGCCCGGGAACTGGGCAAGCGGGAGACGGGCCGCACGGTTTATATTCTCGATGAGCCCACTACCGGACTCCACATGGATGATATCCAAAAGCTGCTCAGGGTGTTGGATCGCCTGGTGGCCTCCGGCAATACCGTAATCGTGATCGAGCATAATCTGGATGTGATCAAATATGCCGATCATATCGTGGATCTGGGACCAGAGGGCGGGGAGCAGGGAGGCGAAGTGGTTGCCACCGGAACGCCGGAGGCGGTAGCGGATAACGCCCGATCCTATACGGGACGGTTTCTGCACAAGGCCTTGCAGAGAGGGCGCAATCCCGGGGGTGCAGAATAAAAAAAGCAGCATGCGGATCCATGATTCCGCATGCTGCCCTGATTCTTCCAGACTGCTGAAAGGGGGCTTAGTGGCCCAGCAGCTTGGTTACGGTGCCTGTCATCGGAGCCGCGTAGATCAAAATCAGCGAGATAACCAGCGCGTAAATACACAGAGATTCGATCATGGCCAGACCGATCAGCATGGTAACCGTGACCTTACCGGAGGATTCCGGGTTGCGGGCGATGCCTTCAACGGCTGAGCGAAGACCCAGACCCTGGGCAATGCCGCAGCCAAAAGCGGCAATGGCAATTCCGAAACCTGCAGCGGTGACGGCGGCGATGAAGTACTGTAGTGCTTGAGCTTCCATTCAAACCTCCTTTAATGATGAGTAAGTTGTCGTTCGGCTTCTTCCAAAAGCAAAACGGTGATTGATCAATGCAAAACCCGTTCTTAATGGGCGTGTTCCATGGCTTCGGTGAAATACATGATGCTCAGCATGTAGAAGATAAACGCCTGAATCAGGGCGACGAGAATACCCAGCACCATAATCGGCAGCGGGGCAAAAAAGGCGCCCGCCAGGAAAAACAGGATGGTCAGCACCAGTTCGTGGCCCATCAGGTTGCCGAAAAGCCGGAAGGACAGGGACAGCACCCTTGCGCAATGCCCGATGATTTCAATCGGCATGATGATCGGGATCATCCACCAGATGGGCCCCGTGAAGTGCTTGATGTATTTGACGCCGTGGTATCTGATGCCGATCACATGCGTGAAGAGAAAGACCACAATGGCACAGGAGAGTGTCGTGTTGAGGTTGGCTGTCGCCGGATAAAAGCCCGGAATCAGGCCCATGATGTTGCAGACAAAGATATAGAGGAAAATGGTGCCGATGAGCGGGAAAAACCAGCGCCCCTCATCACCGGTAATATCAACCATGAATTCCTCCAGGCCGGACACGGCGAGCTCCAGGACGTTCTGCAGCTTGGTGGGGATAATGCTGATGCTTTTCGTGCCGATCGCCCCCAGGATGATGAGAATTGCCATGGTCACCCAGGCATAGATGACATGCGGGTTCTGGTGTGCAAAGTGCTCCAGCCCAAACAACTCAAAGATTTTGACGAAGAATAAATATGGATGTTCCACCTTAGACCGCCTCCTTGCAAATGAGTTTTTTAATCTCGCTCAGGGTGGCAAGGCCGATACTCGCCACAACGACCGACAGGCCGATAAAAAGGCCCAGCGGATGGACATGTCCGCCGGAGATCAGAAGGAAAATAATAAAACCGCTGCCAATGAACCGCAGGTAGTATTTGACAAGAACTACAGTATGCGAGGTCAAATGCGGCGGTGTCAACGATTTTTTCAGCGTCCGGTAGAGCATGTGAAAGTTGATGGTCACAATCAGGCCGCCGGCGACAATGCCTTTGGCAAAATCCAGGGGAGCAAACAGGAGCCCGGCAAGCCCGGCAAGGCAGAGCAGAATCCAGTTGCCCCATAAAACCGATTTGAGTATGCGCTGCTGGATTTCCATTTGTTCACCGGCTGTTCACTGGTTATTCACTGTTGCGGTTGACTTTTTTGATGGCCAGCAGGATGTTGTTGAATCCCGCGATAATGCCGAAAACCAGGAAAACAAACATCAGCCATGGGGTGGTGCCGAAGACCTTGTCCAGAAAGAGCCCGATAAACAGTCCGATAAACACCGAGAGGGCAACGGAGAACCCGAGGGCACTGTACCAGCCCAGCTCCCTCACCATCTGCCGGGTTTCTTTTTTCATATCCCCCCCATGGGGATTGTTCTATTAAAAGTTTGTTATCTACCACAGCGGGGTTTCGCCGTCAATATAAAACGAGGCGGCGGGCTGTAAAAATTTGTCGTTCGTGTTATTCCAGATCGAGTCTTTCCGCATTGAACACGGGCCCGTCGATACAGACATGGCCGTAGCCCCCTGCATGGCCGCGGTCTTTTATGGCGCATCCCAGGCAGGCCCCTACGCCGCAGGCCATTATTGTTTCAATCGATACTTCGCAGGGCAGGCCGTGTCCGGCGGCAATTCCGGAGACCGCCCGCAGCATGGCTGTGGGGCCGCAGGCATAGATCCTGTCCGGCCGGGTTTCCGCCAGCCACGCGCGCAGCCCGTCTGTTGCCAGCCCTTTTTCGCCGGCGCTGCCGTCCTCTGTCATCGTCCGAACCGGGAGGGCAAGCGCGCCAAATGCGTTTTTGCAGACTATGTCCGCCTGCGTGCGCCCGCCGATACAGACAAGGCTTTCCTGCACGTGCAGTCCGTTCCGGATCAGGGACTCCGCCAAAAAACGCATCGGCGCAACGCCTATGCCGCCGGCTACCAGGGCTGCGCTTCGGATTTCAGGGGATACGGTAAAGCCCCTGCCCAAAGGGCCCAGCACGTCGATGCGGTCGTTTTCCGATGTCCGGGAGAGCTTGCGGGTAAAATCGCCGACGGTCTTGTAGAGGATCTCGATTCCGGTCAGCCGGGATTTATCGCAGAGCAGCCGGTGAATGGAGAAGGGCCGCCGCAAAAGGGGGGCGGCTTCTTCCGGGAGCCGCAGGGTGACGAACTGGCCGGGAACAGCAGCCTGGTAGTGGCTGCCGCAGGCAAGGGCCATTCGAAAAACCTCCGCCCCTGCAGGTTGATTCCACATTATTTTTGCTGTTTCCTGATCCATAGGCTGCCTCTTAGCCGGCTGCAAGCCGGATTACGGCGGCAAAGCGGCCGGTGGAGGAAGATTTGCGGTAGGAGAAAAACAGGTGCTCGTTGCATTTGGTGCATATGCCGGAACACTCGATATGTTCCGGGCTGATCCCGGCGCCTGAGAGCTGATCCCGGCTTATGGCCCAGAAGTGGAACCGGTTTCTGCTGTCCCGGTAGCTCCAGTATTGCTGCGGGATCTCTTCTCTGTAGCGGATAAACTCCGCGCAGCAGGGCCCCAGTGAGGGCGAAATCGCAGCCCGGATATCGGCCGGATCGCAGGAGAAGTCCGCCTGCATGCGCTGGATGCAGGCAGCAAGAATGTTTTTTGTGCTGCCGCGCCAACCGGCGTGCACGTTGGCAATCACCGCGCGGACCGGGTCATACAGGAGAACCGCCTGGCAGTCCGCCAGTTGAATGCCCAGGGCAAGGCCCGGCACGTCAGTAACAACACCGTCAGCCGTGATGCCCCGGGATTTCTGTCGGGCTGTTGTTTCCGGCTCGCTCTTTTTCAGGCTCACAACATCGGCCCCGTGAACCTGGGCGGGATAAAAAACCGGCTCCGGACAGCGCAGACAATGCGCTACCAGCCGGCGGCTCTCCGCTGCGGCCCCGGGGCTGGCCCCGCTTTTGCGGCTTACGTTCAGCTCCGCAGAATCCGATGGCCCGCTTCCGCTCAGGCGGGTGAAGACGCCGTGTTCCATGCCGCTTAATTCGGCGAGCCCGTGGAACTGGAAGTAGAGCAGATTGTTGCAGTAGCGCGCAATCATCACACGAATGGCTTTCTTTCTGCGTTCGCTGTATTGTCTCTGTCGGCCTGGCAGACATAGGCCCCCGGCCTCCGGCTCTGCAGGCAGTCAAACGGCTCGCGCGCGCTCCGGACGGCCTCCGGGTCTATCGGCGCCGAGATAACGGCATCCGCCGCGGCGGACATGGCGAGTACGCATCCCTCGGGGGAGACCACTTGGGAGTGGCCGTTGTAGAATACCTCCTGCCCGCCCCCGTAACGGTTTGCGCCGAGCACGAAAAGCTGGTTTTCAATCGCCCGGGCGCGCAGCAGCGCATCCCAGTGATCGATGCGCCGGGCCGGCCACTGGGCGGAAACAAGCACGATCCGGGCGCCCTGTAATGCCAGCGTGCGGCAGAGCTCCGGAAAGCGCAGATCAAAGCAGATCATAAGGCCCAGGGTGCCCAGTCGCGTACTGCACACAACAGCCTTGCTGCCCGGGCGAAAGTGCCGGTCCTCGGCAATCAGGGGAAACAAATGGATTTTTCGGTATTTTGCCGCGGTCTTCCCGTCCGCGTCCAGGACGTAGAGGCTGTTGTAGATGCCTTCCCCGTCCGCCTCCGGGAGGGAGCCTGCAATTACCAGACCTTCCTGCCGGGCCGTCTCGGAGAGCGAGACGAGAATCTCCGGCGTTCTGGCGGCATGCCCGGAGATTCGCTCATAGTCAAAGCCGCAGGAAAAAAGCTCCGGCAGCAGCACCAGGTCCGCCCCCTGTCCGGCCAGTTGCCGGATTCCCCGCCGGGCGGTCTCTACATTGCCGTCCACCTCGCCGGGGCGGATATTGAACTGGAATATGCCGGCTGAGAGGATTGCCATAGCTGCTCCTTTTTCCCCTGCCCGGATTATGCCGCCCGGGCGAGTGTCAGAACCTCTACTTTTTCTGCCCCGCCGCTTCGCAGGGCCCTGGCGCATTCGTTTGCCGTGGCCCCCGTAG
Organism: uncultured Desulfobacteraceae bacterium; assembly: GCA_964635265.1. Lineage (GTDB taxonomy): Bacteria > Desulfobacterota > Desulfobacteria > Desulfobacterales > Desulfosalsimonadaceae > M55B175. The sequence goes on along the minus strand of CAZWNV010000033.1, from coordinate 12,613 downwards.
TGCAGACGTCATCGATCAGCAGCACGGTTTTGCCCGCAAGGCAGGCGGAAGGCCCGCAGGCAAAGGCCCGCCGGATATTTGTTGTTCGGGCGGCCCTGTCCAGTCCTGTCTGGGCCGGGGTCTTCCTTACGCGTTTGACTGTCCTTCCGTCTCCCGCAATTTTCGGGGGCTGCAGGCCGCGTGCCCGGAAAAGGGCGGGCCAGTGCCGCAGGAGCAAGGCTGCCTGGTTAAACCCGCGCTTTCTTGCACGCGAGGGATGAAGCGGTACCGGCATTACCACATCCGGCCGTTCCAGGCTGGCCGAGTTCATCAGCCCGCAGAACAAAAGGCAGCCAAGAGGCCTTGCGAGCTGGAGTTTTGCCTTGTATTTCAATGCATGGATGCTTGTCATAAGGGCTCCCTTATGCTGCCCTACAGAGCGGATGCGGGAAAAATGCTGTTTTTCTTCTAGACAGCGGCCGCAGATGCGATCCTGCCCCTGCCGGCTTGGAAACATTACGCCGCAGCGCAAACACTTGGGCGATTCTACGGGATGGAAAGCCTCCCGGCACTGCCTGCACAGATAAGGCGCCATAATTTCAGCAAAAAGTTCTGCCGATACCCCGCAGCCGGGCGCCTCCTCCGATTCCGGCAGCGGAGCCGGATCGCCCTCCGTCTCCGGGGGAAAAAGCCGTCCGCAGGCGCTGCATCGTCTGGGAAACAGGGTTTCGCCCAATGCGGCGGCCAGGGTTTTCACGAGCTTTGCCGCCATTTACTGCATGGCCGCGGCAATCGCTTCGCCGAATGCGGAGCAGGAGATTTCCACCGCCCCGGGGATCTGGCGGGCCAGGTCATAGGTGACCCTGCCGGAGCGGATGGTTTCCTGCAGGCTCTTCCGGATTTTTTCAGCAGCCTCCTTCCACCCGATATGATCGAGCATCATGGCCCCGGAGAGAATGAGAGAGCTGGGGTTTACCTTGTCCAGGCCCGCGTATCGGGGCGCCGTGCCGTGGGTTGCCTCGAAAACCGCGCATTCATCGCCGATATTGGCGCCCGGTGCCATTCCAAGCCCCCCTACCTGAGCGGCAAGGGCGTCGGAGATATAGTCTCCGTTCAGGTTGGGTGTTGCGATGACGCCGAATTCCTCGGGGCGCAGAAGCACCTGCTGGAACAGCATGTCGGCAATCCGGTCCTTGATGACCACCTTGCCCCGGGGTTGCTCGCCGTTGTAGGTTTCAAAGAGTTCTGTCTCTGTTATGGCGGCATCCGCAAACTGCTCGGCGGCTGTTTCATAGCCCCAGGAGGCAAAGGCCCCCTCTGTATACTTCATGATGTTGCCCTTGTGCATGAGGGTAACGCTCGGGTATCCTTCTGCAAGGGCATAGGCCACCGCCCTTGTCACAAGCCGCTTGGTGTTTTTCTCGCTTATGGGCTTGATGCCGATGCCGGCCTTCTCCGGCAGGCGCACGCCCATCTGCCGGGACAAAAAAGCGGAAACCTGCTCTGCCTCCTCGCTGCCGGCAGGCCACTCGATGCCGGCATACAGGTCCTCGGTATTTTCCCGGAAGACCACCATGTTGATCTTCTCCGGGTGTTTCATCGGACTGGGAACGGCGTCGATGTAGCGGACCGGCCGCACGCAGGCGTATAGATCGAGTTCCTGCCGGATGGATACGTTTAGGCTGCGGATCCCTTTTCCCACGGGGGTGGTCAGGGGGCCCTTGATGGCCACCGTATGGGACCGGATTGTCTCAAGAGCCTCCTTTGAAAGCCATTCGCCGCTTTGCTGGTAGCCCTTCTCGCCGACCGGCAGTTCTTTCCAGGCGATCTGTCTGCCGCCTCCGTAGGCGGCCCGGACGGCTGCATCGATAACTGTTCGGGTTGCGCGCCAGATATCGGGTCCTGTTCCGTCGCCCTCGATAAAGGGGATAACAACGTGATCCGGCACGCGGAGCGTGCCGTCAGCGTTCTTTTCTATGCGGGCCGATGGTTCCATGCAGACGGTATCCTTTCTCCTGTATGTGATTTGTCGTCGGGGCTTTTTGCTTAGCGTTTTTCCGGGGCGCCGGGTGTCCCCTGCTGCCGGAAGGCTTCGTAGAGTACCACTGCGCCTGCGGCAGAAGCGTTCAGGGAGCCGACCCCGGAAGCGGCCATGGGAATGTGGGCGAGAAAGTCGCATTCCCTGCGGACCAGGGGGCGGATTCCGGCCTCCTCGGCGCCCACAACGATTGCCGCGGGTCCTTTGAAATCGGTCTCGTATATGGACTTCCCGGCTTTCGCATCCAATCCGATAATCCATCCGCCGGATTTTTTCAAGTCCTTCATGGCCTGTACCAGGTTGGCCACCCGGGCCAGAGGCATATGCTCAAGAGCTCCGGCTGATGCCTTGGAAACAGCGGGCGTGGGCGCTGCCTGGCGGCTTTTGGCGATGACAGCCCCTCTCGTGCCGGTGCACAGGGCGGTGCGAATCAGTGCGCCAAGGTTCTGCGGATCCTTGATGCCGTCCAGAAAAAGAAACATATCGCGCCCGGAAAGGGAGGCAAAAAGCTCGGAGCATGGGACGGCGGCAAAAGGACTCACGCGTGCCGCGACACCCTGATGGGCCCGGGTCCCGGTAAGCGCTTCCAGCTTCTCCCGTGTCTTCCGGGTGATGGGTATATGTTGGGCCTCTGCCTTCCGCAGCACTTCCCGGAGATTTCTGCCCGGTTTTTTTGCTGCCACCAGGATTTCGCGGAAATGGCGCCTGCCCGCGCGCTGCGCTTCCAAAACCGGGTGCAGCCCGTATAGGATGTCTTCGTCTGCAGCGGATCCCAAGCGTCCGGCTCCTTCCCGACGGGCTATTTTCCCTGGTCCCCGGCGCCGTGCCGGTGTTGTGCAATAACGTGGCAGAATTCCTCTGTTGCCCGGCTTAAGCTGTCGTTTACGATTACGTGCCGGTACAGCCCTTTTTTGGCCATTTCCTGCTTTGCATTCTGCAGGCGCTTTTCCATGCTCTGCCTGTCATCCGTGCCCCGTTTCTCCAGGCGCCGGCCAAGCTCTTCCAGGGAGGGCGGCATGATAAAGATCGTAACGGCCTCCGGAAATTTTTCCATGATCTGCTGCATGCCGGCCACATCAATGTCCAGAAGCACGGGGCGCCCTGCTTTACGATGCCTGCTGATGAAATCCGCCGACGTGCCGTAGTAGTGGCCGTGGACCATCGCCCATTCCGCCAGCCGGCCCTGCCGGATGTTTTCTTCAAATTCCGCCCGGCTGAGAAAAAAGTAGTCCACCCCGTGCGTTTCTCCCGCACGGGGCGGCCGGGTGGTGGAGGAGACGGAGTAGACAAGCTCCGGGAACCGCTGCCGGGCGGCCTGGCAAAGAGTGGATTTGCCGGCTCCCGAGGGAGCGGATACAATAAAAAGGCCTGCCTGTTTGCTGTCCGCGGCGTATGTGCCTGCACTCTCCGGATTTTCCATGGCTGCTGCCCTGTTTGTGGCGTTTGGCCGGCTGCGTCTGTTCTCCGGCGCCGTCTTCACGAGCTGCGGCCAGACCCGGCACCGCTCACGTTTCTGCCTTTCTCATTTAACGCGGCAAAGCGCTGGGCGATGGTCTCGGACTGGATGGCCGAGAGCACCACGTAATTGTTTTTCATCAGGATAATCGAGCGCGTCCGCCGGCCGAAGGTGGCGTCCAAAAGCCGCCCCTCCTCCCGGGCATCTTCCTTCAGCCGCCGCATTGGTGCGGAATTGGGTGATACGATGGCCAGCACTTCGTCTGCGACCACGTTGCTGCCAAAGCCGATGCTCAGCAAATTATAAGACATAAATGACCATTCCCGGGTTATTCAATGTTTTGTACCTGCTCCCGCATTTTTTCCAGCTCTGTTTTCGCAGAGACAATGACATGCGAGATTTCCGCATTTGCCGCTTTGCTGCCCATGGTGGTGAACTCCCGGTTAAACTCCTGCAGCAGAAAATTCAGCGGCCTGCCCGCCGGCTCCGCGGCATTCATCAGGTGCCGGAACTGGTCCAGATGACTGCGGGCGCGGCTGATTTCCTCTGAGATGTCGCATTTATCCGCCAGGAAGGCGGATTCCTGGGCAATTCTGGCTTCATCAATGGAGACCAGCCCGTTGGTTAGCTGATGAATCCGCTCCTTTACTCGCTGCTGGTAGTGTGCCGGCAGTTCGGGGGCGCGTTCGGCAATTTCGCCGAGATAGCCGGCTACGGCGTCTAACCGGTTCTCCAGATCCGCGGCCGTGTTTGCGCCTTCTGCAGCTTTCATTTCCGCAAAGTTCTCCAGGGCCTGGTAAAGGGGTTCGGCCACCGCCTCCCAGATGGTCTGCGGGTCCGTTTCCGCCTGGACCGGCTCAATAATGCCGGTTTTGGCGGCAAGCAGGCTAAGAGGGATCTCCTCGCCGAGGCCGAAGCGGTTTTTGAGCTCGGAAAGGGCCGCATAATAGCCGTCCGCAACAGATTCGTTGAGTGCAAAGCTCTCGGCCGCTTCCTCCCGGCATTGGATGGACAGCCGGATCTCCACCCGCCCCCGGCTGACATGTTCCGCGACGGCCGGGCGGATGTTTTCCTCCAGGAACTGATAGCCGGGAGGCATTTTCAGGGAGACGTCCAGGTAACGGGAGTTGTATCCGCGGATTTCCACTGCGGCACGAATGGCTCCGACTGTGTGTTCCGCCCCGGCATAGGCGGTCATGCTGCGAATCATAAAAGTCCTTCCGCTTTCAGGTCCTTTAAATACTTGTTGCGCACCCGGTGCAGAAAGTCCTGGATGTTTTGCTGCGCGTAATCCGGATAGGTCCAGGCAAGGCTATGAAAACCGCCTTTCTGGTAGATCAGCGTAAGGTCCGCATAGGTATAGCGGCCGATATAAATCCGGTGCGCATAATTTTTTCCCGTGGCCAGGACAAAACGCTCCGGCAGGAGGTAGCCGGGATCGATGTTGACCCTGCGGTTTCCGCTTGCGCTGTACCGGGCTTCCAGTGCATTGCTCTGCTCTTTGACAGCCGGCAGCCGCTCCTGGCCGGTCAGAGGGGCAAATGCCGCCATGCGTCTGTACAGGCCGGTTCCCATTTCCGGCTCATAATAGCTGGTCCGGTTAAACGCAAACCAGGGGCTGACCAGCTCGACCGGGCCGAATAGCGCGCGCAGTTGTGCGAGTACCGGCGGATACAGTTCCAGCTCCCGGGTGAACACCCCGATTACAAGTTTGGCCGGCAGGGGCGGGCGGGGCCTGCTCATGACCGGCCCTTTATTCCGGGCTGCTTTCTTCCAGCGGTTTTGCCTCGTCTATCAGCATCACCGGGATATCATCGCGGATCTCGTAGAGCAGGCGGCAGTTGTCGCAGATCAAGCCGTCGCCGGATTGGTTGAGATAAATGGGCCCTTTACACCTGGGGCAGACCAGGATATCGAGAAGCTCCTGACTGACAGCCATTTCAAAACCTCCTGTGGGCTGGTTGGCAGTTTTCTGAAATTATCTCTTAGCAGAATCTCTACCGGCATTGCAACTGTGTTCGGCCTGCTGCAGAGAAGAGGCGCTGGCACCTGGTCCCCGGCCCCCCGGGGTTTTTGATGGGAGGAAGTGGTACGCCCGGCAGGATTCGAACCTGCGATCTTCAGCTCCGGAGGCTGACGCCCTATCCACTGGGCCACGGGCGCACACGGTAATGATGTACATGAGGGGCCGGGGACTCGTCAAGGTGAAAAATCATTTTGCCGGTTTTCTGGCGGCAAGCGCCTGTTTCGCCTCTCCGACCAGATAGAGCGAGCCTGCGATGCAGACCAGATCCCCTGGCGGGGTGGTGTCATATGCGTGGGATACGGCTTCTGCCACGTCTGCAATGACCTCTGTATGCCTGATATAGGGCCCGGCCGCCCTGCAAAGGGTCTGGGCGGGCAGGCTGCGGTCGATTTGGGGCCTGGTGAAAACAGCCCTGCTGCAGCAGGGCAGGATGGCACGCAGCATGGATCGGTATGGCTTGTCATCAAGGATTCCTGCAACCAGCGTGATTCTGCGTTCTGCCATCTGTTCCCGGAGAAATGCTGCCAGATGCCGGGCTGCCATCAGGTTGTGCGCCCCGTCAATAAGAATCGGCGGCGTTGTGGGAAGCATCTCCAGGCGCCCCGGCCAGTTGTGGGCCTTCAGGCCTGTAGAAATAGCGGATGCATCAATGGCGGTTTTTTCCATCAGTATTTCGCAGGCGGCCAGAACCTGTGCGGCATTATCCACCTGGTAGCTGCCGGTGAGGCGGGTGTGCATGTTTTTCCAGCGGTGGCTGAGGCCGTAATAGGCAAACCCCTGTGCCCCCCGGTTCCGGCGGACCCGGAAATGCTCGCCCAGGCGGTAGAAGGGCGCGTTTTTTTCCCCGGCGACCCGGCGGATTTTCCCGATCGCTGCCTTTTGCCGGGCTCCTGTGACAACAGGGGTGTTTTCTTTGATAATTCCGGCCTTTTCCCCGGCTATGGCCGCTATGCTATGGCCGAGATAGTCGCGGTGCTCCATGCTGATGTTGGATATAACAGTGATTTCCGGACGGACGATGTTGGTTGCATCCAGGCGTCCGCCCATGCCGGTTTCAATAACAGCCCAGTCCACACCGGCCCTGGCGAATGCATAAAAAGCCATGGCGGTGGCATACTCGAAAAACGTGGCCTCCCTTGTTCCGTGATGAGCGGCTTTTACGGCGTCATAGGCGGCAACAACTTCGTTATCGCCGATTTCGCAGTCATTTATGCGGATGCGTTCATTAAAGCGCACCAAGTGCGGGGAAGTATAGAGACCCACATTGTATCCGGCCTGATGCAGGATCGCCGTGAGCGCTGATGCGATGGAGCCCTTGCCGTTGGTCCCGGCCACATGGATGCAGGAGAACCGCTGCTGGGGATTGCCCAGGTTCTCCAGCATGCCGGAGATAATCTCCAGGCCCAGGACAATGCCAAAGCGGCGCAGCCCGTACATTTCTGTAAGGCATTGCTGATATCGGCTCTCTGGTGGCGTCTTTGTCATTTCGCGGCCGCTGCTGCCAGCAAAAAACCCGGTCAGCGTGTTCTGGCAGGACCGGGTTCAATGGATTGAGAATTGTCAGAAAAACTAGGAACGCCGGGCTTTTCGGTAGCGCTGGTAGCGCTTCTGCCGCTTTGCTTCGGCGATGCGCTGCCGCCGGAGCGCTTCGCGCCGCTTGCGCCGCCGGTATTCGCTCGGCTTCTCATAGTTTTTCTTCATTTTGAGCCGTTTAAACAAGCCGTCGTTCTGAATTTTTTTCTTCAGTACGCGCAATGCACGCTCGACGTCGTTGTCATCGACTCGAACCGAGATTTCTTTCAAAAATTTCGCCCCCTTTACAAATATATTTTATTCAACAACTATAAATCGCAATATCCCGGTTTGCAACCGGGAAACCCCTGCTTAGAGCCCTAACTTTTTGACCAGTTCATCGCTTACTTCCTCCACGCTGGCCCGGCCGTCCAGCGTGATGTACTTGAGGCCTTCCTGATCGGCGATGTCGCGGAAATAGTAGGCGGCCGCCAGGGTACCGTTTTCCGTATCATAATAGATGGCGTGCCGCTTGTCTATGGCTGCCTCGTCCTGGTCGTCATCGCGCTTGGTGAGCTCTCCGCCGCAGACCCGGCATTTGTCGCCGTCCGGCTTGATGGCGTCGATGTAGATATTGTTGGGATGATTGTTGTCGTTGACGCAGAGCCTGCGGCCCATAATCCGGTTTTTGGCAATCTCGCGGTCCAGCTCCATCTCAATGACGATATCGATCTTCATGTTTTCCTGTTTCAGCGCATCCAGCAGCTTGATGGCCTGATTCTTGTTTCTGGGAAAGCCGTCCAGCAGCCAGCCGTTTTTGCAGTCATCTTCCTTGAGCCTGTCCAGGATCATGGGGATGGTAATATCGTCGGGCACCAGATCCCCTCTGTCAATGTATTCCTTGGCCTGTTTGCCGAGTTCGGTGCCGCCCTTGATGTTTTCCCGGAAGATGGCGCCGGATTCAATGTGGGGAATGTTGTACTTCTGTTTCAGGATGGCGCCCTGTGTGCCCTTGCCGCTGCCGTTGGGACCGAAAAATAGAATGTTCATAATACCCTCCCCTTGTTCACGAATGCGTGTCAAATGCGTGGAATTCGATAACCCCTTGTATTTGTTACAGTCTGAAAAACCCTGCAGAACAAAAGACCGATATAAATATTTTTATCTAATAAAAAACAGCCGTGCTGTCAAGAAAGCTTGTTGGTTTTGAGAAAATTTGTGACCCAGGCAAGGGCCTCGTTTTTTGTTTGCAGGCGGCCTGTGAGCCGTTCTTCCTCCACCCGGGAGAGCAGGGTGGCAAAAAGCGGGGACGGGGTGAGGCCGCATTCCTGAATCAGATCATGACCGGTGATCAGGGGGGCGGCCCGGATCCGGACGATGAAGTCCAGGCAGTAGGCCTCCAGGAGCTGTCTGCAGAACAACTCGAAGGCATTGCGCTCTGCACCGTCCTTTTTGCCCCGGCTGTCAGCCATGGCATGGACGAGAAGGTCCGCGGTGAAAGGGTGTGTCTTTCCGAAAAAGCGAACAAGACCTCTGCGGGTGAGCTGACCTGCCCGGTGGGCCGCAAACAGGGAAAGGGGCCTGCCGTGGTGGCCGATCATGAAATGCAGAAATTGCGCCTCTTTTTTGGAGAGCTTGAGGCGGCGGCTGATGGAGGCGGCCATGGCTGCGCCGCGTTTTTCATGCCGGTGGAAATGAATGCAGCCTTCCGGGTCGATGCTCCTGCAGGCGGGTTTGCCGATGTCATGAAGCAGCAGGCACAGCTTGATTTGCTCCCTGGCTGAAAACAGGCCGGCAGGCAGGGGATATTCGCCGGTGCCGGTTTTTTCGGGCGCGAGCAGCAGGTTCTCCAGGTGCGAGAATGCCTCCAGGGTATGGGAAAAGGCGTTAAACGCGTGGCGGTTGTTCTGCCGGCAGTCTTTGAGGGCTTGCAGTTCGGGAAAGATGGCGGTCAGGAGGCCGGCGGCATCCATTTCCCGGAGCCAGGGAAGGCTGCGGCGGCAGGCCAGCATTTTCATCAGCTCATCGTGTATCCGCTCGCCGGCCGCTTCCGTAATTCTTCGGGCATGCCGGCGGATCGCGGTTTTTGTTTGGCGCTCCAGCCGGAACCCCAGCGCCGCGGCCAGTCTGTAGGCGCGGAGCATGCGCAGGGGATCAGCCAGGAGGTTGTTTTCGCCCAGCATGCGGATGTATTTCTTTTCCAGGTCGGTCTGACCGTCTGCGGGGTCCAGGAGCTTCTGCCGGTACAGGTCCCAGGCCATGGCGTTCACGGTAAAATCCCGCCGCTGCAGATCGGCCTCAATACTGCCGCCCTGGATGGGGGCAATGTCGAAACGCAGATTGCCGGCGACAATACGGTAAACATAGGCCCCGCTTTTTCCGATGGCGGCCACCCGGCTTCCGGTTTTTTCCGCAATCCTTCGGGCCACTGCGCCGCAGGGCGGGGCCGCGGCAATATCAAAATCCGTGGGTTCCCCGCCAAGCAATGCATCCCGCACGGTGCCGCCCACCAGAAAGAGGCCGGGCTCCCGGGGGATAAATTTTGTGTTGATTTCCATTATGGAATCTATTATGGAGAACTCTTTTTTGATTGATGGTGCCTTTGAAAAAAACCTTGGATGCCGTCACAAAACCCATTTCCGCTGTCGTAGCATTTCAGTGCCTTCTGTATACAATGATTTTTTGCCGATTGCGAAAGAACTTTTTCCGGGCGCATCATAGCGGTACCACCCGCAGATAAGGGGAGGCGCAACATGGACAAGGGGTGCAGCCGGATGCTTCGCCTGGGAATCACCGGCGGTGCCGGCTCGGGCAAAAGCGCCGTATGCGAGAAGCTGCGCAGGCACGGGGTGCGCGTCATAGAGGCCGACGAACTGGCGCGCCGGGCAGTGATGCCGGGAATGCCCGCCTATGAGAAAATTGTTGCAGCCTTCGGCGAAACCGTTCTGGCAGCCGACGGGGGGATCGACCGGGCGCGGCTGCGCCGGATCATCGTCTCGGACAGGGAAAAAAAAGCGCTGCTGGAGCAAATCGTCCATCCCGAGGTCTCGCGGTTGATGCAGCAGGAATGGGAGGCTGCCGAACAAAGCGGGGCGGCCGCGGCGGCCGTGGAGGTGCCGCTTTTGTTTGAAGCCGGGATGGAGGATCTGTTTGACGTGATCCTGACGGTTTTCGCGGATCCGGAGGTGCGGATCCGGAGGCTTTCGGCCCGTGACGGAATCAGCCGGGAGGACGCCCGGGCCCTCATGGATATTCAGATGCCGGAGGAGGAAAAACGCCGCAGAGCGGACTTTGTGATAGATAACTCCGGCAGCCTTTCGCAGGCGCATGCGGATGTGGACAGATTGTATAAAGAACTAATAAAAGAGGGGAAGCTTCATGAAAAAGGTTGACAGGGCGCTCGGCGGGGTATAGGTTATAATTTACATTACAATACCTGCCTTTGGTACGTATCTTAATTCTGCGTATACGGTCAATCAGAGCAGTACATGGTTCCTTAAAAAATCTTGTGATCCACCTTTTTTTAATCAAACAGCCCGGATTGCCGATTTGTGCTGCAGCGGTCCAGCAGAGCGGACTCCAGCAGAAACGGCGCCTTTCGTAGAAAATGGGGCAGGCCGCGGACAAGGCTAGTGTCTAATTTATAATGCAATCTAAGGATGGCGAGGTAAGTGGTTGATGAACGTTGTTGAATTAAAAAACAAAAAAATCAGTGAACTGACCCGGATGGCCAAAAAGTTCAATATTGAGAACGCCGGGGGGATGCGCAAGCAGGAGCTCATATTTTCTCTGCTGCAGGCCCATATTGAGCAAAACGGATTTATTTACGGGGAAGGGACCCTGGAGGTGCTCCCGGACGGTTTTGGTTTCCTGCGGTCGCCGGATTGCAATTATCTGCCGGGACCGGATGACATCTATGTCTCGCCATCCCAGATCCGCCGTTTTAACCTGCGCACCGGGGATACGGTTTCCGGCCAGATTCGGCAGCCCAAGGAGTCGGAACGCTATTTCGCCCTCCTGAAAGTTGAAGCGATCAACTACGAAGAGCCGGAGCTTGCCCGGGATAAAATCCTCTTCGACAACCTGACCCCGCTTTTCCCCGCAAAGAAGATGAAGCTCGAGACCGCGCGGGACAACTACACCACCCGGATCATGGATCTTCTCACCCCGCTTGGCTTCGGCCAGCGCGGCCTGGTCGTCTCCCCTCCCAGGGCCGGCAAGACGATGATTCTCAAAAATATCGCAAACAGCATCATCACCAGCCACAAAACCAGTGTGGTGCCCTTTGTGGTATTAATCGACGAGCGGCCCGAGGAAGTCACGGACATGGAGCGCTCGGTGCGCGCCGAGGTGGTGAGCTCCACATTTGATGAGCCGGCGGAGCGCCATATCCAGGTGGCGGAAATGGTGATCGAAAAAGCCAAGCGCCTGGTGGAACACAAGCGTCATGTGGTGATTCTCCTTGACAGCATCACCCGCCTGGCCAGGGCTTACAACACGGTCATGCCGCCGAGCGGCAAGATCCTCTCCGGCGGTGTTGACTCCAACGCCCTGCACCGGCCGAAGCGGTTTTTCGGGGCAGCCCGCAACGTGGAGGAGGGCGGCAGCCTGAGCATTATTGCAACTGCCCTGGTGGACACGGGAAGCCGGATGGACGAGGTGATCTTCGAGGAGTTCAAGGGCACCGGCAACATGGAGCTGCAGCTGGACCGGCGGCTCGCGGACCGGCGGATGTATCCGGCCATTGACATCAACAAGTCCGGCACCCGAAAAGAGGAGCTGCTGCTGGACCAGGAGACCTTAAACCGGGTCTGGATCCTGCGCAAGCTTCTGTCCACCCTAAATCCTGTTGACAGCCTGGAATTTTTGCTGGATAAAATGCAGGGCACAAAAACCAACCAGGAATTCCTGGATTCCATGAATTCCTGAGTGGAATTCGGCGGACCCGGCGCCCAGCGCGGCGGCCGGGGGAGAAAATGTGCGGTAGCAATCGCGAAACAGAAAGGATGTCCGGATGAAAAAAGATATACATCCACAGTACAAGGAAACGACAATCAAGTGCGCATGCGGAAACGAGGTTGCCATTGCCTCGACCAAAGAGGATATCACCGTGGAAATCTGCTCCAAGTGCCACCCCTTTTATACCGGCAAGCAGAAACTTGTGGACTCCGCCGGCCGGATTGAGCGTTTCCGGAGAAAATACGGCAATTATCAGGCCCAGAGCCGGAAAAAATAAGCAGCAGCCGGAATTGACAGACCCTTATGCTGGAGCAGTTAGAAGGTATCGAGCAGCGATACAATGAATTGGAGCGGCTTCTGAGCGATCCCGAGGTCGTCCAGGACCGGGAGCTCTACCCCCAGTATGTACGCGAGCACAGTGATCTGGGCAAAATTGTGTCCGTCTACCGCGATTACAAGCAGACGCTTTCCGAGCTCGAGCAGAGCCGGGAGCTGCTTGCGGATACGGATCCGGATATCAAGGAGCTTGCCAGGACCGAGGTGGACACCCTTTCCGCCCGCTCCGAGCAGCTGGAGGCGGATCTGAAGGATCTGTTAACGCCCAAAGACCCCAATGACGAAAAAAATGTTCTGCTCGAGATCC
>CAZWNV010000032.1:0-23062 GCA_964635265.1 uncultured Desulfobacteraceae bacterium | reverse complement strand
TGTTTGAACGCAAACTCAGTATCGGCGGCGGGATGTGGGGCGGCGGGATGATGTTTACCGAAATCGTTGTCCAGGAGCCCGCCGTGCGGATTTTCTCTGCTGCGTAACCCCGGCCGGGCACCTCTTCCTGCACGGCAAAGCCGAGGTACACGAAGGGGTGGTGGCCGCGAAGGGGGCCGCCCATATCAGTGATCTGGAGTAAGGGATCGCCTCAACACAAAATTGACAAAGGAGTGCAATATGGTGGAATTTGTATACCAGCCCATGTTTTCCCCTGGCCGCGATGATACCGAATATCGCTGTATAAGCACGGAGCATGTCAGTGTCGATTGTTTCGCCGGCCGCGATATCCTGCGGGTTGCCCCGGAGGGCTTGGCGATGCTGTCCGAGCAGGCCTTCACGGATGTGGCCCACCTCTACCGGACCGGCCATCTGCAGCAGCTTGCGGCGATTCTGGATGATCCGGAGAGCTCGGAGAACGATCGCTATGTCGCCTATGAACTGGTAAAGAACGCGGTGATATCGGCGGACTTTGTATTTCCCATGTGCCAGGACACCGGGACCGCAGTGGTTATCGGCAAGAAGGGACAGCAGGTGTGGACGGATTGTTCGGATGAAGAAGCCCTTTCCAGGGGCGTGTTTGACGCCTACACGAAAAACAACCTGCGCTATTCCCAGCTTGAACCGTTGAGCATGTACGAGGAGAAAAACACGGGCTGCAACCTCCCTGCCCAGCTCGAGTTGTATGCCACCCAGGGCGAAGCCTATGAATTTCTCTTTATTGCCAAGGGCGGCGGCTCTGCCAACAAGACATTTCTTTTCCAGGAAACCAAGGCCATATTGAACCCCGAGTCCCTGGAGGCATCGCTTAGGGAGAAAATGAAGTACCTGGGCACGGCCGCCTGTCCTCCCTATCATCTGGCTGTGGTGGTGGGCGGCACTTCTGCGGAAGCCAATTTGAAAGCCGTGAAAATGGCCTCTGCCGGCTATCTGGACGGACTTCCCCGCAAGGGGGGGCAGGGGTGCTATGCATTCCGGGACCCGGAAATTGAAGAGCGTCTGCTTGCCATTTCCCGGGAGCTTGGCATCGGCGCCCAGTTCGGGGGCAGACATTTCTGCCTGGATGTGCGGGCTGTCCGGATGCCGCGCCACGGGGCTTCCTGCCCGGTAGGAATCGGTGTGAGCTGCAGCGCGGACAGAAATATCAAAGCGAAAATCACCCGGGAGGGCATCTTCCTTGAAAAACTGGACCGGAATCCGGCCCGCTTTTTGCCGGATCCCGGCAGCATCGCATCCGAAGCCGTGGATATTGATCTCAATCAGCCCATGGAAAGTATCTGCAGCGAGCTCTCCAAATACCCGGTAGCGACCAGGCTGCGGCTTTCCGGTAAAATCGTTGTAGCCCGGGACATTGCCCACGCCCGCATCTATGAGCGGCTGAAGCAGGAAGGCGATCTGCCCTGGTATGTCAAGGAACACATCATCTATTACGCCGGTCCCGCGAAAACCCCGGAAGGCTATGCATCCGGTTCCTTCGGCCCGACAACCGCGGCCCGGATGGATCCCTATGTGGCCGAATTCCAGAAATACGGCGGCTCCCTGGTAACGCTGGCCAAGGGCAATCGTACCCGGCAGGTGACGGAAGCCTGCATGGCGAACGGGGGTTTCTACCTGGGATCCATAGGCGGTCCGGCGGCCCGGCTGGGCAAGGAATGCATTACGGACATGGAGGTGCTCGAGTATCCGGAATTGGGCATGGAAGCGGTTTTTCGCATAAGCGTCAAGGATTTTCCGGCCTTTATTATTGTCGATGACAAGGGCAATGACTTTTTTGACCGGCTTCTGTAGCAGCGCCCGCAGCCGGATGTACACACTGCGGAAAAAAGGGGGCAGAAATGAGCAATGCAGCGGGAATCCGGGCAATCCGGGAAAAAATGGCAGAACGGGGGCGGCGCTTTATCGCCTTTGTTCGCACGGATCTCTGGCATGACCCGGAGGAAGCGGGGCGCTTCCAGCTTTTCTGCTATCAGGCGCTGCGGGTGCTGGTGGTAACCGGAAACGGGCTGCGCAACCAGGTGATCCTGCTGCGGGCATCCGCGCTCTCCTACAGCACGCTTTTGGCGATTGTACCGCTTCTGGCCATTGCCTTCTCCATGATGAAAGGCCTGGGCGTGCACAGCCATATCGAGCATCTGCTGGTGAACTATTTGACAGCCGAGCAGGAGGAGATTTCCCAGCGCATCATCGAGTATATCTCCAATACGGATTTCAAGGCCCTGGGCGCAGTGGGCACCGCCATTTTGATCATTGCCGTGCTGGTGATGCTCTCCAACGTGGAGCGCACCTTCAATGAACTGTGGGGCGTCACGCGGGGGCGGCGGATCGCCCGCAAGATTTCGGATTATATCAGTGTCCTGATCCTGGGGCCGCTTCTGATTGTGATCTCAACGGCCATGCTCGCCTCTTTGTCCTCGCACACGATTGTCCAGAGCCTCTCCCGCTATGAAGTGTTCGAGCAGTTTTTCGTGTTGTTTCATACCATTCTCCCGCATGCCGGCCTGTGGCTGGCCTTTACCGCAATATATGTGCTGCTGCCCAACACCCGGGTCCGCTTTCTGCCCGCGCTGATTGCGGGCATTGTCTGCGGAAGTCTTTGGGAGGTGGCGTTTAAAGTGTATACGGATTTCAATATCGGGGTCGCCAGATACAATACCATATACGGCACCTTTGCAGTGCTGCCGATTTTTATTGTCTGGCTCTATATCTCCTGGATCATTGTATTGATCGGCGCCCAGCTCTCGTATGCCATACAGAATTTCCGCAGCTACCAGCAGGAGTTCAAATCCAGTGCTGTCAGCCAGGAGCAGCGGGAGGAAATGGCTGTCTGCGTGATGGCAAGAATCGTCGAGCAGTTCCAGAAGGGCGGGGCGCCGATGACTATCGGCGCCCTTTCCGGTTCCCTGTCTCTTCCCGTGCAGCTGGTCCGTGAAATTGTGCAGCGGTTGAACGAGGAGGGACTGGTGCACGAAGTTTTTGCCGAGGAGCCCTGTTATCAGCCGGCACAGACACCCGCATTGATAAGCGTGCTTGATGTCTGCCGGGCCGTGCGCAACAGCGACGCGAAAGACAACTGGCAGTTAAGCGAGGGGCGCCGGTATCCGGCGTTGCAGCAACTGCTCTCGTCGGTGCGGACTACTGAGGCCACGGAGCTTGGCGAGAGCTCCATGCAGGATCTGGTAAGCAGGGAGAACACGGGCTGAGCAAACCGCCGGGAAAAATCGCTGCCCTAGTCCATCGGCTCGAAGTATTCCTTTTCTGCAGCGCACTTGGGGCATACCCAGTGCTCCGGGAGATCTTCAAACGGGGTTGCTGCGTCAATGCTGCTTTCCGGGTCCCCTTCTTCCGGATCATAGACGTATCCACACGGGCATTCGTATTTTTTCATGCCGGGCCTCCAGGTATCTGTGGCGATTTCTCTGTTTGCTTTCCCGCTCTTGCATCTGGGAAATTTCCTTCTATATTATTGTATCAAATGCAGGAAGACGCAAATCCAAATCGAAGCGAGGATAAAATGGAGACAACAAAAAAGAATGCCAGTGTGGCCCCCCTGAAAAAAACAGCGCTTGTCTATACCGCCGGCAGCACGGAAAATGCGGCGGATCTCGTCAGCACCCCGCAGCCTGTGGAATTTATCTTCGGCCTGGGTGTGGACGGACTGAGCGACTTTGAATACCATCTCGAGGGCAAAACCGTTGGGGAGAAACTGCAGTACCGCCTGCAGCGCACCCGGCTGGAGGAGACCTTCGGGCACCTGCTGCCGCTGATGGAGGCGCTGCCTTCAGATATCCCCGAGTTCTATCTCCATGTGGAAATTACGGCCGTCACGGAGGCGAGCCAGCGCCAGCTGGTAAAAGCCCTTGCAGAGGGCGCCGCGTGCGGCTGCGGCTGCGGCTGCGGCCTGCATTGAGGGGCGCCATAAGAAAAAGGGACCTGCCGGGTTTTTGCACCGGTCCGGATCCCAGGGAGCAAAGCTGGAAAAGCCCCGCGCACTGGCAGGCGGTTAATGCAAATCTTGCCTACCTGCTGGGGCGATGCAGCGGACCCGGCCTGGACGGGGTTTGGGAGCAGACCCGGATTTTGTGGGAATGTTACCGCCAAATGCATCCCGTGCTGGATCGGCTGTGCGCCAACACCTGCCCCTCGTGCCCCGCCCCCTGCTGTCTGGTGGCGGACGCCGGCTTCGACCTGCGGGATCTTTTGTTCCTTCATCTCTGCGGCGGCCCTGTTCCCCTTGGCCAGCCCCGCGGAGAGGGCCGCGGCACCTGCCGGTATCTGGGTCCCTCCGGCTGCCTCCTGCCGCGGATGTCCCGGCCCTGGATCTGTACCTGGTATCTGTGCCCCCTGCAGAAGCAGTGGTTTTCGGCCAATGATCCGGCCGGTTGGGATCGGCTGCAGCAGGCGCTTGCCGCCGCCAGGGAGGCCCG
This sequence comes from uncultured Desulfobacteraceae bacterium, assembly GCA_964635265.1. GTDB lineage: Bacteria > Desulfobacterota > Desulfobacteria > Desulfobacterales > Desulfosalsimonadaceae > M55B175. The sequence continues at coordinate 18,578 of CAZWNV010000032.1, read as the reverse complement.
CAACAATTTGGAATTCCGCTTTATCGAAGCCCTGGGCGGGCACGGCAATAAAAAAAGCGTCCGGCGCGTTTGTACGCACCGGACGCTTGCTGTGGGCAAGGGTTATTCAGGCACTAGAAATAGTAGCCGATGTTGATGTTTAAGCGGGTGTTGCGGTCTTCTGAACTCATCCAGCCGTCAATGTCATCGACCATGGACCCGCCCATGAAGGGCATGTTTTCCCCGGAGATAACATCCACGTAAGTGTATACGGGGCCTGCCGCGATCAGGCAGCCGACCACATTCTGCCAGACGGTGTCCCAGTCGTTTTCATCCGGTTCAATGGCGGTGTTGTCCGAATAAAAGGTGAGGCTGCTGATAGGCCCGATATCCACCGGCAGGCTGTAGGCGATATTGGCCGTTCCGACGAAGGCTTCTGCCGGGATGGCCCAGGTGTAGCTGTAGCCGCCCACATACATGAGCTCATCGTTTATCCCTTCCTGGTTTTCCGGATCGTATTCATACTGGATGGCTTCGAGCTGCACGTTCCAGTTGCCGTAATTGCCGACCATGTGGAGAGCCCCCGCGTAATGATCCCCTTCATCCTCGGTCTGCGAGTTATAGACCTGGCCGTATTGGGCGGATACGCCGAATTCCGTGCTGCAGGTATCACTGTGGGTGAGGGTGTAGGCCGCGCGGACATTGCCCTGGTTGGTTTCTTCGTTATTGCTGTTGTAGCCGTCGTTGGTCAGCAGATCAATGGAATACCGGTCCGCGTCCCCGGGGGCGCCGAGTTCCGCATTCTTGTAAAACGCGAAGGCGAGATCCAGCGGTCCGTTGTTGTAGAGCGCCTTGATGCCCATGTCGTAATCGTCCTCGAGGCCCAGATAGTAGGCGCCGGAGAACCAGAAGTTATGGGAGGCATAGGGCTGAATGCCGAAGGGCACCTGGTGAATTCCCACCTGGCCCTGCCAGTTTTCGTTGAAGTTGTAGCCGACCCAGCCATGGTGGGGGCAGTTGAAGTCGTATTCCGGGTAGAACCGATACTCGGCCGACAGGATCATGTCGCCGATTTCCCCGTCCAGGTTGAATCGGAACGTGTCAAAGCCGAAATCGCCGATCTTGTCATCCTGGGGATCACTCCAGTCCTTGTAATTGTACTGGGTCCGCAGGGCACCGCCAATGTCGATTTTTTCCATGTTTTCATACATCTTGGAAAATTCCTCGGGGGTCATGGCGCTGCCGCCTGCCGGGATGCACAGTAAAAACGCCGCTAAAAACAGTAAAATACCGCCGAACTTCTTCATCTTGCGCTCTCCTTTCTTCATCTTTTCTTCATCTTGTTTTCCAAATTGCGGTCATCTACACATATTGAACCCTTCAGAAGGAACCTCCTGAAGGGTTCAATATGTGGTTCAGCTATTTCTTTTACGGCAAGTCTGCCATAAAAGGCAATGGTTTTTTTTCGGCGTAGTCAGGATTTATTATTTCGCTGCCGCTTTGGCGGCCGTCAGCCACGCGTTCCACTTGTCCTGGTTGCGCTTGATCCACTCGTCCACGTGGCGCTCAATATCCTTCTGTTTGTCCTCGCCCTCGAACATCTTGTTGTTCTGCTCGGCGATGTCCGGGAACGGTACCGACATCAGGGAGAACATGGTTTTAATGGCCGGGTTGTTGTTCAGCCATTTTTTGTTGGCAACCACGCGGATGTCGTTTGCCACGAAGCCCATTTTGCAGGGATCAGTTACGGTGCCGGTAAGCCCCTCGGCGATCATGTCCTCTTCCATGCCCTTCTGGCCTTCTTTCGGCACGATTTTGGGCACGTTGATCCACATCACGTCTTCGCCCGGTTTTAACTTGTAAACCGTCCAGTTCGGCGTCCAGGTGTAGAAAATGATGGGTTCGCCGTTGTCATAGCGCGACAGGGCATCGGCCATTCCGGCGCTGTAGCCCGCCTTGATCAGGTTGAAATGATCCCACAGGTTATAGGCATCCATGTGGAAGGCGATGGTTTTCTCACAGCCCCAGCCCGGCGGACAGGCGACCATGTCGGCCTTGCCGTCGCCGTTGGCATCAAATGCCTCTTTCACCTCTTCGCGCTTGAAATCCGCCAGGGATTCGATGTTGTACTTCTCCACGTGCTTCTTGGACACCAGGTATCCCTGAACCGCCCCGGCCCTTACAACCGTGCCGGCCATGGAGATGTCCTCCTCCCAGTCCTTTGGAAGAAATTCAGCATGGAGCGGGAACCAGCCGTTGGCCCAGAAATCCAGATCGCCGTAGCGCAGGTTTTCATAGAAAACCGGTGCCGCAAGTTTTTTGGGGGCTTCCACTTCATAGCCAAGATCTTCGCAGGCCCTGGAATAGAGCGCTTCGAGAAAAAAGCCGGTGGTCCAGGTGGCACAACCGGGTTCAATGGTTTTGCCCTTGCCCGGGAGATCCTCGGCGGTGCTACTGCCGGGAAACGCCATCAGGCATGCGGCAAAAATCAGTAATGCCAGACCGGTGTGGGTTAGAAATCTTTTCATGGGTTACCTCCTTTTTGTTGGTTTGCAGTGAAATTCGGCAACTGCATCAGGGTTGTTACGACTTCTTGCCACTTCCCAGAGACTGGGTGATTCGATCCAAAACCATGGCCATCAACACGATGCCCAGGCCGCCGATGCCGGCCAGGCCTACCTGCAGGCTGTTCAAGCCCTCAAAGACCGGTACACCCAGGCCGCCGGCACCGATGAGCGATGCGATGACGACCATGGAGAGAGACAGCATAATCGTCTGGTTCAATCCCGCCATGATGGTGGTAAGCGCCAGCGGAATCTGGACTTTCCAGAGCACCTGCCGTTTGGTGGCGCCGAAGGCGTAAGTGGCCTCGATCAGTTCCGGGTGCACCTGCCGGATTCCCAGGTTCGTCAACCGGATGATCGGCGGCATGGAGAAAATGATGGTTGCGATGACGCCGGCGACCGTGCCGATGGAGAAAAGCATGACAACAGGGACGAGATAGACGAATGCGGGGGTTGTCTGCATGGCGTCGAGCACGGGCCGCAGGAAGGCCTCAAACCTGTCGCTGCGCGAGGAGAGGATGCCGAGGGGCACGCCGATCAGAACGTCCACGACAACGGCGGAAATCACCATGGCCAGAGTGGTCATGGTCAAATCCCATAGGCCGGTAAAGCCGATAAACGCCATAGAGAGGCAGCTGAAGACGCCGACCTTCCACCCCGAGGTTTTCCACCCGATGACCAGGAAGGCCAGCAGGATCAATTCCGGAGGCAGCCACAGGAGCAGGTCGTCAATGGAGTGCAGCATGATTTCGATGGGGACCTTGATGGCCTGGAACTGGGGCCTGAAGTTGCCCACCAGCCAGTCCACGGCAATTGCAATCCAGTCATCAAGTGGAATTGTATATCTAAAAATATCAAGCATTTATGCCTCCTGCTGCTCTTCCGTCGTTTCGTTTTCGCGCGCCTGTTCGCTCTCACCCGCGTGCCCGATAGTCTCGCTCAGTGTCTCTTCGTCGACGTCGCCTCTATCCCGCGTAATGGTCTGCAGGAACAGATATCGGGATATGGTGCCCTTGTATTTGTTGTTTTCATCAACGATGGGGACCGGGCATTCGTAAGAGGTCAGTTTCGGCAGCACTTCCTGCAGGGTGGCTTCCGTGGCGACGGGCTCGATGCCTTCGATGAAAGCCGGGGTGATGTCCTCCGAGTTGATGGTTTCGTCCTCGAGGCTTTCCTGGATTTTGGTGAGAGAAACCACGCCGACATAACTCCTGTCCTTTCTGAGCACGTAGGCATATTCGCGGTCAAACTCGTTGAGCCGCTGCCGGACAGCCCGGAGTCCGGCCTTGTGCAGCGGGAAGGTCACCTGCGTGGTTGTGGCGATATCGCCCGCCTTGTAGACATTGGTGGGGTCAACGCCCCTGAAGAAGGCTTTGACATAGTCATCCGCGGGGTACTTCATGATTTCCTCGGGCGGGCCGATCTGCACAATCCGGCCGCCTTCCATGATGGCGATCCGGTCGCCGATCCGCATGGCCTCGTCGAGATCGTGGGAGATAAAAATAACGGTCCGGTTGCTGCCTTCCTGGAGTTTTAAGAGTTCATCCTGCATTTCGGTGCGGATCAGGGGGTCAAGCGCGGAGAAGGCCTCGTCCATCAGCATGATATCAGGATCCACTGCAAGCCCCCGGGCCAGTCCCACCCGCTGCTGCATGCCTCCGGAAAGGGCGCTTGGGTAGCTGTTGGCCACGTGCGCCAGTCCGACCTGTTCCAGGGCGCTCCTGGCGCGCTCCTGGCGCTTCTTTTCCGGGACTTTCATCACTTCAAGTCCGAAGGCCGCATTCTGCATGACCGTCAAATGCGGCATCAGGGCAAAGGACTGGAAGACCATGCTCATGTATTTGCGGCGCATCTCCACCAGCTCTTTCGGGTCGAGCTGCACGATATCCTGCTCGCCTTCGAGGATGATCTTTCCGGAGGTAGGCTCTATGAGCCGGTTGAGAAGACGCACCAGCGTAGATTTGCCGGAGCCGGAAAGCCCCATGATAACAAAGATTTCCCCTGCATAGACGGTAAAGCTGGCGTTTTGTACGCCGATGGTGAGGCCGGTTTCCTTGTAGATTTCATCTTTGCTTTTGCCCTGCTCAATGAGCCGGAAGGCCTCTGCCGGGTCGCCGCCAAAAATTTTATAGGCGTTCTCCACCCGCAGCCGCTCAGGGGCAGTGGCCGAATTATCTGCCATAATACAAATTCCTCGTCTTCATTTCCGTTTCTGTTTATTGAATCACAACCAAGAGCATGGGGTACACGCGTCTGTATTCCACGGCCCGTTTCCCCGGGCAGGGTGCATAGATTCCGTTGTCGTCAACAGTGCTTAATAGATTTACAATAATGGGTGCCGTCGAAAAAAACAAAAAAATTTTTGATGCTGATTAAACGAATAAGATTATGACTTTTTACGAAATTATGGGAAATGAAATCAGTCTAGCCAATAATTCTTATTATAGTTTTTGCTCTTTGTCAAACAGAGATGTCGGAAAACAGCCTGTTACGATTCTGCTCTAGGCTAAACCGTTTGAAATTATATGCTTTTCGAGATGCGTCGCATAGATCCCTATTTTCCGGGCATTTCCTTTCGTGGTGCGGCACTTTAGAAAAACAACGGCTTCCCGGCCGTTGTGACCCGGGTTTTCCATTCCGTGCGGCTAATCCTTAAACACCAGTTTTCCGCCGATGAAGCCGGCTATCCCTGCGGCTGCCAGCATGACCACGTGAATGAAGAGGTAGCCAAAGCGCAGAGGCGAAGACTTCGCGGCAGCATCAGGGTCGATCACGTGCCAGAGCACCAGAATCAGGGTGGCGGCTGTTACTACAAAGGCGGCAATGATCTTGGTGATGAAAATGGGGCGCAGGCTGGAGCGGTACTTTCTCTTCCATTCATTGAACCCGGAGTACAACACGAGCGGCAGCGTCACCAGAACGAAGACCATCGCGTAAAAGGCAGCGGTGGCCAGGCCGGGGGATTGGAAAAGAGCGGCAAGAAATACAAAGATAACCGCCATCGGGAGCACCCCGTTTGGGATATGAACAGAAAGCGGGTGAACATGGTGCTTGACAAATTCCCGGTTGACAAGTTCGATAAAGGCCGGAATCGGACTTCCCGCAGGCGGCGCATGGGCCGGGGCCGTTTCCTTTCTTCCTGTTTCCGGGGTTTTGCCGCCGCCGGGGGCACCGGCTTGCTCGTCTTCGGTCACTTCTACAAATTGGCTTTTGTCCGCCCCGCAGACCGGGCATTTTTCCGGCGGCTCCGGACCGGTGTGAATATATCCGCAAACCAGACACTGCCATTTTTTCATAATCGCCTCCTGTGTTATCCGATATTGTAAGATAGAAAGAAATCGCGGCGTGACAGCCATTGTCTGCCGATTATAAGGCATCATAAGGGGATAGGAACTTCCATGCAAGGGGAAAAGCAGGCCGCCTGCCCCCGGTTTCTCCGTCGGCATCTTTCTGTTGAGAGATTGACATTGCCGCCGGGCCCACGTAAGCTGCATAATAATAAACGTGATAGAGCAGAGCGCGGCTTTATTGACGGCAAGGCTGCCGCCATGCCGCAGCTTTCATCATTTCACCGCCGGCGGCAGGCTGCGGCAGGGCCGCTGTGAAGGGGGGTGGAATGCGTATATATGCGGTTGCCGATATTCATGGCCGTCCTGAGCGCATTCGCCGGATGCGCGCCAATATTTTGCGATACAAGCCCGATGCAGTGGTGCTGGCAGGGGATGTAACCTCCTTCTTTCACCCCGCCGGCGTCCTGGAGCAGATCCACAAACTGCCCGCCCCGGTCCTTCTGATTCGCGGCAACACCGACCTCGCCCGGGTAGAGTACCTTGCGGGCTTTTATGGCAATATCCATTCGCTGCACCTGCAGCGGATCGAGATTGCAGGCGTGGGCTTTGCGGGAATCAGCGGGACCATTCCGGTGCCATTCCGGTCCCGGATCAGCTGGCGGCAGGAGCTTGTTCTGCAGAAAGCGATGGCCATGATTGACGAAATGTCGGTCCTTGTGGTGCATCCGCCGCCCTATGGCGTGCTTGACGCGGTCATGGGGAGATGTCACGCCGGCTCCAGGGGTGTAGCCCGGCTGGTCCGCCAGAAAAACCCCCGGCTGGTGCTTTGCGGCCATATCCACGAAGCCTCCGGGGTGGCGGAGATGGACGGTTCATGGATCGTCAACTGCAATATGGCCGGGGGGCGGCAGGGGGCTGTCGTGGATATGGAGGCCGGCAAAGCGCCTGCTGTCCGGATGCTACCGGAAAGCGGGGAAGCCGTGCAGGCTAGCTGACAAAGGGGCGCCGGAGCACGGTGTCTTTTTTCCAGCGGATATCATTTTTGTCCGGATAGGCGATGTTGTAATGCAGTCCCCGGCTTTCCTTGCGGTGCTTGGCACAGCGGATGATCAATTCGGCCACAATGGCGATGTTGCGCAGTTCAATCATATCCGGTGTTATCTTAAAATTCCAGTAATACTCCTCGATTTCGGATTGTACGATTTCTATTCGCCGCTGGGCCCGCGCCAGACGCTTGTCCGAGCGGACGATTCCCACGTAGTTCCACATGAACCGCCGAATTTCATCCCAGGTATGACTGACCAGAATGGCCTCATCGGAGTCCAGGGTGCCCAGGTCATCCCAGGGCGGAATCTCCGGAAGCTTCCGGAATTGCGAATTCTCGAGGTCATCCGTGCTTTTTTGGGCGGCCTGGTGGGCGTAGGTCAGTGCTTCGAGAAGCGAGTTGCTGGCCAGGCGGTTGGCCCCGTGCAGGCCGGTGCAGGCTGTCTCGCCGATGGCGAAAAGCCGCTGGATGTTGGTCTGGCCGTAGATATCGGTAACCACCCCGCCGCACATGTAATGGGCCGCCGGTACCACCGGGATGGGGTCGGTGGTCATGTCAATGCCGAATTCCAGACATTTTTTGTACAGGTGGGGAAATCGGCTGCGGATGCTGTCGGCCGGTTTGTGGGAGATGTCCAGAAAAACCGAATCATCCCCGCGCTTTTTGAGTTCCGAGTCAATCGCGCGGGCCACAACGTCCCGGCAAGCCAGCTCTTTGAGGGGGGTGTAGCGCTCCATGAAGCGATCTCCCGCCGTATTGAGCAGCACGCCTCCTTCGCCCCGCACTGCCTCTGAAATCAGGAAGTTTTTGGCCTCCGGGTGAAACAGGCAGGTGGGGTGGAACTGGACGAATTCCATATTGGCCACTACCGCGCCCGCCCGGTAGGCCATGGCAATGCCGTCGCCGGAGGCAATGTCGGGATTGCTGGTGTAAGCATAGACCTTGCCGGCGCCCCCCGTGGCGAGCAGGATGGTCTTGGCGCAGAAGGTATGGATCTGCAGGGAGCGGCGCTCCAGGACATAGGCGCCGTAGCAGTAGTCTTCATGGGTGGTGATGACCTGGCCCCGTTTGAGACGGGTGGAGCGGGTTATCAGATCCACCGCGATATGGTTCTCAAAGACTTCTATGTTTTCATGCCGTCGCACCTTCTCGATCAGGGCTTTTTCAACGGCGAGGCCTGTCAGATCGGCTGCATGCACGATGCGGTTCTGGCTGTGCCCCCCCTCCCGGCTCAAATCCAGGTGCAGTCCGCTTTCCTGGGTGTCGTCCGTATTGAAATCCACACCCAGCTTCATCAGCTCCCGGATTCGCGCCGGTGCGTTTTGGACAACCATTTCCACCACGCTCTCGTGGCAGAGGCCGTCCCCCGAGGTCAGGGTGTCGGCGATATGGGAATCAAAGGTGTCCTCCCGGCCGAATACCGATGCAATGCCCCCCTGGGCATAGGCTGTATTGCTCTCCTCGATGTTTCTTTTGGTGATGATGTGGACGCGGCCGGAATTCGCCACTTTCAGGGCATAAAGGAGACCGGCGACGCCGGAGCCGACAACCAGATAATCAGAGACGTATTCCATAAGCGCAGCCGGGTTATACCAGTGATGAGCGTTTGCGTTTGTTCCGCGATCCGATGAGGATCCCCAGGACAAGGACGCCGGCCCCGCAGAGAAACCATTTCAGGGCATCTGATAGAAAGGCGTCGGCGGCCCTGGCTTCCAGGGAGGCGATTTTTTTATTTTTCTTCTCAAGCTGGGCAGAGAGGCGCTCGTTTTCTTTTTTGATCGTCAGGTATTCGGATGCGGATTCCTTGAGTTCTTTGTACTTTTCCTCGGTTTTGGACAGCTGTTGGCGCAGCGCGGCAAGCTTGTCCGAAAGTTTTTGATTCTCCGTTTTCAAAGAATTATTGGTGGATTCGAGCGCGGCCAGCTTTTTCTCCAGGGGACCGCATTTTTCCTTCAGGCTTTTGTATTTTTCGCTGGCCGGGAGTTCATCGGTGAGGTAACGGGTCAGGACCCAGCCTTCCGCTCCCCCGGGAAGACGGACCCGGCTCCACTTGTCCTGTTTTTCCAGCATCTCCAGCTCCGTGCCGGTGGGAAGGGAGCGCAGGATCCGGTATTCCAGGCCGGGGCCGGAGCGAAGGGTGATTTCCAGCCGATCATTGACATACTTCGCATCCGCGTTGGCAACCGCGGCCCCTGCCAGGAAAATGAGAAGGAATACGGCACATGCGCGCATGGTATGAAACTCCGTTGCTGTGGATTTGCTATCGAAAGAAACCGTCGATTCCGTTTTTGTTATAAAAAGGAACAATATAGGAAAATCCCGGCAGGTTCAAGCAAAAATCCGCTCAGCCGGCCGTCGCCTGCTGCAGCCGTTGTGTAAGCCCGGACAGGCGGCGCTCCGGGCTGTTGTTGGCAAGGGCCGTGGAAAGCGCATTTTTGCTGCCGACAAGAATGACCAGCGAGCGGGCGCGGGTAATGGCGGTGTAGAGCAGATTGCGCTGGAGCATGCCGTGGTGGCGGGAAACCAGCGGAAGGATGACCGCCGGGTATTCCGAGCCCTGGGATTTGTGTACGGATATCGCATAGCCCAGTGTGAGATCCTCGAGTTCCTCGGCGGCAAACGCGATCTCGCGGCCATAGAAGTCCGCAATCAGGCCCGGATTCTCCGGGTCCGCCCGCAGGATCCGGCCGATGTCGCCGTTATAGATTTCTTTGGCATAGTTGTTTTTCAGGTTCATCACTTTGTCGCCGGCGCGAAACCGGCGGCCGGAGCCGGTCATGGCAGGCGCTTCCGGGTTCAGGGCGTCCTGGAGCTTCTGATTCAGGTTGATGGTGCCCACCGTTCCCTTGTGAACGGGAGAGAGGACCTGGACGGCATCTGGCGGCTCCTGATCGAAGGCGGCGGGTAGCAGGCGGGCACAGAGGTAACGGATTGCCTCGGCAATGGCTTCCGGATCGTTTTCCTCCCAGAAATAAAACTCGGCATCCGGAAATTCGGTTTCGGAAAAGGCGCAGAGCTCGGGGAGCCGCCCCTGGCGCACCAGGTGGGCATTTCGGATGATCCGGCTCTCCGCGGCCTGGCGGAAAACGGTTGTCAGACGGGCCGTAGGGATAACATCTGCGGCAATGAGATCGGCCAGAACGTTTCCCGGTCCCACCGGCGGAAGCTGAAATGCGTCTCCGACAATGATCAGCCGGGTGGAAAGTGAGACCGCCTCCAGCAGATGGCCCATGAGCTGGGCATCCACCATGGAGGCCTCGTCAACGATCAAAAGGTCCGCATCAATGGGGTTGTCCTGGTTGCGGCCAAAGAAATGATCATCAAAATTGTAGGCCAGCAGTTTGTGAATGGTATGCGCGGATTTGCCGGAGATCTCGGAGAGCCGCCGCGCGGCCCGTCCCGTGGGGGCGGCGAGGCAGATGCGGTCCCGGCTCCTGCCGGACATGGCGGAAACGGCGCGGATCAGGGTGGTTTTGCCGGTTCCCGGACCGCCGGTAATAACCGCCACCCGGCTGGCAAGCACGACTTCCAGGGCTTGGTGCTGGTCCGGCGTAAGCTCTATGGCCATCGCTGCCTGGATGTTTTCGATCAACAGGGCCGGATCCTGCGGGGGCGATGGGGGCGGCAGCGCCAGCAGGGCGGCCAGCCTGCCGGCAATGGTGGATTCCGCATCGTATAAAGTCCTGGGGTATATGCGCCGGCCGCCATGCTCGGCCGGATTTTCCTCCGCGGCCAGTTCCCGGCTTTCCACCAGCTCTTCTATGGCTTCGGCCATTCTGTCGGGGGCGATTTCGTAGAGGCGGGCGGCCTGATCTGTCAGATCGCTCTCGTTGACAAACAGATGCCCCTGTCCGGCCGCGGCCTGGAGCAGGTGGTGGATGCAGGCCGCAGCCCTTTCCGGGGCATCCGGATCCATGCACCGGTTTTTGGCGATCCTTTCGGCAATGGCGAAGCCGCTGCCGGCAAGATCCCGGGCCAGGCAGTACGGAGAACTGCACAGGATATCGATCGCGTCCCGGCCATAGGTGTTGTAGAGCTTTTGTGCATAAGCCCCGCTTATGCCGTTTTCCTGGAGGAAGGCCATGATCCGGCGGCAGGCGGCCACCGCATGCCATTGTTCATGAACGGCGTTTGCTGTTGCAGCGCCGACTCCCTCGATCTGCGTCAGTTTTTCCGGTTCGGATTCGATTACCGCAAAAGTGTCCTCGCCGAACCTGCGGATGATTCTCTCCGCGGTGGCAGGGCCGATGCCCTTGATCGCTCCGGATGCCAGAAAGTGCCGGATGGCTTCGGTGCCAGAGGGCATCCGCAGTGCAACGCTTTCAATGCGAAACTGCTGACCGTATCTGGGGTGTGCGCTCCAGCGGCCGGTCAGGCAGACCTCTTCCCCTGCAGCGGGCGAGGGCATATGGCCGACGACCGTTACCGGCCGGCTTGCGTCCGGCAGGGCAAGCCGTGCCACAGTAAAGCGGCTGCACTCGTCATGATAGGCGATATGGTCAATCCGGCCGTTAAGTGTTGGCATGGGCGGGGCAGGGGGAATCGAGGTGGTGGATAATCCAGTCCGCAGCCCGGGCAAGATCGGGTGCGGTAAAGTCCGGCTCCGCATGGAGGGGATTTTCTTGCGGGAGCGGGCCCGCGGTTTCCGGAGCTATTCGGACGGCATAGCGGCAGCCGGCGTTTCTTGCGCATGCCACATCCCTGGCAGAGTCGCCCACCATAACGGCCCGGCAGAGATCCACAGGATGCCGGCGGCAGGCCTCGGCAATCAGGCCGGGCCTGGGCTTGCGGCAGGCGCAGCCCTCATCCGGTCGGTGCGGGCAGGAGAAAACGTCTGTAATCCGGCCGCCATGGGAGGCAATCACGCGGCGCATGCCGTCGAAAATCCGCTCCAGTTCCGCCGGTGAGATAAGCCCCCGGCCCACTGCGGACTGGTTGGAGATCACATAAATGGCATATTCCCTCCGGGTAAGTTCTGCCAGGGCGTCAAGGACGCCCGGCAGAAACTCGAATTCGCTCCAGGACTTGATATAGTCGGGAGAATCCCGGTTGATAACGCCGTCGCGGTCCAGAAAGACGGCGGGCCGGCATACCGGCGGCGGGGCGGAGCTGCGGGACTGCTGTCTGGGATGCATCATTTTTATTTATTCAGCGCGATTTTCAATACATTGCGCATGTTTTCCACAAAACGGAATTCAATGGTGTTTTTGACATTATCCGGTACATCCTCGAGATCCTTTTCGTTCCACTTGGGCAGGATAATGGTTTTGATGCCCGCCCGGTGCGCGGCCAGCACCTTTTCCTTGATACCGCCGACCGGCATGACGCGTCCCCGGAGCGTGATTTCGCCGCTCATGGCAAGATCCTTGTAGGTTGTGGTGTTGGTCAGGATCGAGGCCAGGGCCGTGAGCATGGTCACGCCCGCAGACGGGCCGTCCTTGGGAATGGCGCCTGCCGGGATATGAATGTGCAGGTCGTACTCCTGGAAATAGGTCTCATTGATGCCGAGGACACCCGCATTGCTGCGCAGGTAGCTCAGCGCCGCCTGGGCGGATTCTTTCATGATTTCGCCAAGCTGGCCGGTAAGGGTGAGTTTTCCCGAACCCTTCATGGCCGTTGCCTCGATAAACAGGATGTCGCCGCCGGCCTCGGTCCACGCAAGCCCCATGACAACACCCGGGGTGGCGATCCGTTTTTTGAGCTCCTCTTGCGTGTAGCGGACAGGCCCGAGGTAATCCGGAATGTTTTTGGAGCCGATTTTGACAAACTCTGCCTCCCCGGAGGCGATCTGGCTGGCCACCCCGCGGCAGACCGTGGCGATTTCCCGTTCCAGATTCCGCAGGCCCGCTTCATGGGTATAGCCGGTGATGATCTGCTTGATGGCTCCCCGGGTAAAACGGATCCGCTCCGCATTCAGGCCGTTTGCCTCGCGCTGCCGGGGGATCAGGTAGCGGGAGGCGATTTTGATTTTGTCCTCCACCGGGTATCCCGACAGCCGCAGGACCTCCATCCGGTCCAGCAGCGCGGGCGGAATGGTGTCCAGGATGTTGGCCGTGGTAATAAACATGACAGAGGACAGATCAAAGGGCACGTCCAGGTAATGATCTTCAAAGGTATGGTTCTGCTCCGGGTCCAGGACTTCCAGAAGTGCTGAGGAAGGATCCCCCCGGAAATCCGAGCCCACCTTGTCGATTTCATCCAGCATAAACACCGGGTTGTTGCTGTCCGCGCGCCGCAGGCCCTGAATAATGCGTCCGGGCATGGCGCCTACATAGGTGCGGCGGTGTCCCCGGATTTCCGCCTCATCGCGGACTCCGCCCAGGGAAATCCGGATGAAATTGCGGCCCAGGGCGCGGGCAATGGAATGGCCCAGAGAGGTCTTGCCGGTGCCGGGCGGGCCCACAAAGCAGAGTATGGGACCCTTGATTTCCGGGTTTAACTTGCGCACTGACAGGTACTCAAGAATTCGTTTTTTGGCTTTTTCCAGGCCGTAATGATCGTTGTCCAGGATTTTTCGGGCTTTTTTCAGATCCAGGGAGTCTTCCGTGCCTTCGTTCCAGGGCAGGGAAATGATCCAGTCCAGATAGGTAATGGCCACCGTGTATTCGGCAGAAGAAGGATGCATCCGGGAGAGGCGCTTGAGCTCCCGGTCGGCTTCTTTGGCCGCGGCTTCGGGGAGGTTTTTCTCCTCGATTTTCTCCCGGTACTCCTCGATTTCTTCCGTGGTCTCGTCGGTTTCTCCCAGCTCTTCCTTGATTGCCTTGAGCTGCTGGCGCAGATAGTATTCCCGCTGCTGCTTTTCCATGTCCCCCTTGACCTGGGACTGGATTTTATTGCCGATTTCCAGGATCTCCAGCTGGTAGTTGACCATCTGGGTTACCTTTTTCAAGCGTTCCCGTACGTCCAGGGTCTCCAGGATTTCCTGCTTTTCACTGGTCTTGGAATTGATGGTCGAGGTCACCATGTCTGCAAGCGTATCAGGCTCCTCCAGGGATTTGGCCATCGCGGCAAGCTCCTGGTTCAGTCCGGATGAGAGTTCCACGGCCCGTTCATACTGGGTGGTCAGATTGCTCATCAGGGCCTGCATTTCCTTGTCCTTCTCCCATTCCGGCGCCAGCGAGGTAATGCGGGCCTGGAAATAGGGATCCTCCCGGGTGATTTCCTGGAGCTGGAATCGCCCCAGGCCCTGCAGGATCAACTGCGCCTTGTTATCCTCTGCCTTGGCCATTTTGAGAATAACCGCGCTGGTGCCGTATTCGTGGAGATCTTCCGGGCTGTACTGCGCCTTGGCTTCTTCGACGTTGGCGGTGACAGCACCAATGATGCGGTCCTGGGACATGGCCTCGTCAATGAGCTGGATCGAAGCCTCCTGCATCACGATAAGGGGAAGCACCATTTTCGGGAACAACACCACGTCGTATAAAGGAAGAATGGGCAGTATATCGGGTATCTTTTCCGGCGTGTAGCCTTGTTGCTGCGTTGCTTGTGTCATGTATGGCCTCCAGAAATCGTCTGTATCGGTATCGAAGAGCAATGGGCGCCGGGTGGCACGGCCGGCCGGTAACGACCGGTAATGCATGCAGAAATCACGTTCTTGCTGCTTTTACTCGGAACCTTCCTCTGTGATGGGGATATTGTGCCGCGACCGTGTAGCCAGCTTTTCCACATGGATGTGGAGCAGTCCTTTATTATATGAGGCGGTTACCGTGTCTGTATCGATGGGTGCAGGCAGATAGACGACCCGTTCAAAGTTGCCGTATTGAATTTCCGCCAGCCGGTACTTGCCTTTCTCTGCCGGCGGCACCCCGATCCTGCGGCCGGAAAGCCGGATTGCGCGGGAGTTTATCTCCAGGTCCAATTCTTCCTTGTTGATTCCCGCTAACTCTGCGATCACAATGATCTCGCCTGCGGTCTCAAAGATGTCGAGCGGAGGGTACCAGGTGCTTTTGGTAAACGAGTACATGGGACTGAGCGAATGGAATACATCGCTCAGACTTTGCTGGAACCTGGATCCCATCCGATCAAAATCATTTGTTAAACGGATTTTGATATAATCCATTGGCGACTCCTGTTTTCCTGCTGATTCCTGTTGGGCCCTCAGCCTTGCCTGAAAAAATCGGTTTTATTCAAAAATGCCTGCGATTGTCCTTTATAGATTTCAAAATTAATACTGAAACAGAAACTTGTAAAGCAATTCGGTCCATTCCGGGCTTTCTTTTGCGTTTTGGCCCCCTGCCGGTGAGTGGCTTATAAGTCTTTACATACGGTCCGAATTTTGTTATAAATTTATCTGACAGGAAAAGTTTTGCAGGGTTTTTTGGGAACCCATAACCTTTTCATCCCGCTGCAAGCCGGTTAAAACTATACAATCCCGGCCATAACGGATGCCCCTGATATCCCGCCTGTAATGGAGGCGCGCCCGGCCCGGATGGGAGGAAACACTCAAGGCGATCGCAGCGCCAAGCGGCTGCTTGCATTTTTTATACACTTCCATCGCAAGGAGGATTACTATGGCCCAGACAGAATTGCCTGCACCCAAAGGAAATCCGGCAGTCGTCGGTCTCGGGGGATTCGGCATCACCACTTTGCTTTTGCAGTTTCATAATGTCGGCTGGTGCGAGGTCGGCCCTGTCCTTGCCCTGGCTTTTGTGTACGGGGGATTGGCCCAGCTCGTTGCCGGGTACCTGGAGTTCAATGTGGGCAACAATTTCGGTTTCAGTGCTTTTTGTTCGTACGGTGCCTTCTGGATCGCTTTGGGCGTGATTTTCATGCTCAACCACTTCAATATTTATCATTCCAGCAGCACCGATGTCGGCTGGTTCCTGGTCTGCTGGACCCTGTATACATTTATCATGTGGATTCCGGCGATGCGGATTCACTCAGCCATGGCGGTTACATTCACCCTCCTGCTCATCGGTTTTATTCTCCTCGATATCGCCCATTTCGGATACGATGAGTTCACGGTGATCGCCGGCTACGAGCTCATGGCCTGTGCTGCAGCCGCCCTGTACATGATGGCCCATGCCATCTATGCCCAGGTGTTCGGCCGCGACATACTGCCGGTAGGAAGCCCATGGATCCGCTAAGGCCGGAAAATCAAATCCCCGATGGATTTTCATACTCAGGAGGTGACATCATGACCCGTGCCTTGTCTTTTGCCGCCGTTTTGGTGGCCATTTTTCTGGCTGTTTCTGCCACGGCAGGCCAGTCAGCAACCAAGGAAGAATGCGTGCGGAAATGCCGTGAAGCTGCAGCTCTGGTCAATTCCAAGGGCCTGGAGGCAGCCGTTGAAAAGATCGGCGATCAGAACGGCCCGTTTGTCTGGAAGGACTCCTATGTTTTTCTCATGAACCTGGAGGGCAAAATGCTGGCCCATCCCTTCAAGCCGGAGCTGACCAGGAAAAAACATGTGCTGTTGATCACCGACCCGACCGGTAAAGCCCTTTTCGTTCATTTCGTCAAGCTGGCGCGCAACAACAAGGAGGGCTGGGTGGAATACATGTGGCCCAAACCGGGCAAGACAACCCCCCAGAAAAAAATTACCTATATTTACCGGATACCGGAGACCGAACTTTTTGTCGGGGCCGGGGTGTACGTGAGCGGAATGATGTACTGATCCCGCAAAAGGCCGGATGCTTATCCCCGGGAAGGAAATGCGATGAGTGTACAAAAGAGAATCGGCATCGTTATCTGCGATCGCTACCGGCGCTGTGCAGGCGGCAAGTGCCTGCGGGCCATGAGAGAGAGAGAGGGTGCTTTCAGCATATACACGGATGCAGAACTGGAATTGGTGGGGTATACAACCTGTGACGGCTGTCCCGGAGGAAATATCGAGTATGCGGGCGGGGAGATGGTGAAAAACGGTGCAGAAGCGATTCATTTGGCTACCGGCCTGGTGGTCGGCTATCCCCCATGCCCTTATATTGAAACCTTCAAGGGGTTTCTGGAAAAAAACTACGGTGTGCAGGTCATTGTCGGGACCCATCCCATACCGCAGAAATATCTTGATATGCATACGCGCCTGGGCACCTGGAAAAACCCCGCATGGGAGCCTTTTCTTGCCCCGGCCATGAGTGATGCAGACGTGCGGGCAAAGTACGATTAGGCAAATTCAGGCAAACAATGGATGCGGCCTCCATTCCGGGTTGCGGAAAACTCGGGCGCCATGGTAGTATGACAATCTCATCAACTGTATCGGAAGGCCATTCTGTTGGCGGAAATTTTTTTCGGCGAGGGCCAAAGCCTTTTTTACCAAACGCTTGCCGGAAATCCCGGAAATCCCTGCCTGGTGTTTCTCCACGAAGGTCTGGGCTGCACGGCGATGTGGAAGGATTTCCCCGAACGGCTCTGCCGCCGGACCCAGTGCCCGGGACTGGTTTATGACAGGCTGGGTTACGGCCGCTCCTCCCCTGTTGCGGTTTCCCGGACGATTCACTACATGCACCATGCTGCCTTCAACGAGCTGTCGGTGCTCCTGGACAGGGTCATTCCCGGCCGCCCCTTCATTCTTGTCGGCCACTCCGACGGGGCGAGCATCAGCCTTATATTTGCCGCTGAAAAGCCCTCCCGGCTGCAGGGGATTATTTCCGAGGCGGCCCATGTTTTTGTGGAACCCGAAACCCGACACGGTATTGCAGAAGCCGAAGCAGCTTTCAAAGAAGGCCAGTTTGAGGGGCTCTACAAGTATCACGGCCGGAAAACGGAGCAGGTATTTCACTCCTGGTCAAAAACATGGCTGAGTCAATGGTTTTGGCACTGGAATATTGAATATCTGCTGCCCTCCATAGAATGCCCGTTGCTGGTCATGCAGGGCACAGAAGACCGATACGGGACCCGCCGCCAGGTGGATGCCATAGCGGAGCAGACATCCGGCCGCGCAGAACCTTCCCTGATTGCGGACTGCGGGCACGTCCCCCACGCAGAGCAGCCTGAGGCGGTGCTGGAGAAAATGGCCGCATTTATAGAACAGCTGCAAATGCGGGAAAAATCCTAAATCCATTTCCGTCTCTGATAAAAAATCCGAAATCGCCAGGGCAAAAGGCCCGTTTCCGCTTTCGAGGCAGGTTCGGCGGCAGGGAAGGCCCTCTATGCAAAGGAGCAGACTGTTTATGTACAAGATGATGAAAAAGTATGAAAATATTATCATTCAGGCGCTTATGGGGATGATGGCAGTGGTGCTCGGGCTCGCAGCCCTGGATCTCGGCTGGCTCATCATCAAGGACATTATCCAGCCGCCGTTTTTGCTCCTTAGTATTGAGCAGCTGCTTGAGATATTCGGGCTTTTTATGCTCGTGGTGATAGGGATTGAACTGCTGGAAACCATCATGAAGACCTATCTCACCCCCGGGCAACCGCATTTTGAGGTGGTCATCTCCGTGGCGATAATAGCGATTGCCCGTAAGGTGATCATCCTGGATTTCAAGAAAGTGGACAGTATGAGCCTAATCGGCATTGCGGCCATCATCATAGCGCTCACGGCGGGCTATTTCCTGATGAAGAAAAGCCATGCCGAGGAAAAATTCGAATGAGTTGGGGGGCATCAGGGGCTTCACGCAATCCAATGCTTGCGAATGTTGCGGAGGCTCAGCATAAACAGGCCGCAGCAAAACGCCGCCAGAATGGCCAGGTCAACTGAAAACGGCAGGATATGCCCCCCATGCACCGACCCGTGCAGCACATCCGCTCCATAGGTCAGAGGCA
>CAZWNV010000031.1:0-23132 GCA_964635265.1 uncultured Desulfobacteraceae bacterium | reverse complement strand
CAGCGCCCCCACCAGTTCCGGGACCTGGGTGCCGTCTTTTGCGGATACCGGATAAATGCTGTCAAAGGCATAGGCCCCGGCCCATTTGTCAATGAGGGGCAGCAGGGCGGTTTTCCCGACCCGGTCAATTTTGTTGATTGCCAGAAGGACAGGGCGCCTGCGGCTTTTTTCCAGCCTCTCGAGCAGCATATGCTCCGATCGGGGAGCCGGTCTGGCTGCATCGACGACAAGGACAATGAGATCCACGTCGTCTATGGCGCTGAAGGCCACATCCACCATTTTGCGGTTAAAGGTTTTGTTCGTCAGGTGAATGCCCGGCGTATCCAGAAAAATCAACTGGGCCGCCGGCCGGTGGATGATGCCGGCGATGCGGTTTCTGGTGGTCTGGGGTTTTTCCGAGGTAATAGAGATTTTCCGGCCGATCATGGCGTTTAAGAGCGTGGATTTGCCCGCGTTGGGAGGGCCGGCAATGGCAATAAAGCCGGATTGAAAACCCTTTTCTGTATCGCCTGCATGCGTCATATCAGTCCGCAAAAATGCCTTTCGCTCTCTTATAGATTCTGCTCAAGGCTCGCCCGGCGCATCTTCGAGCAAATGCGCAATGGCCGCCCACAACTGATTAAGGCCCTGCCGGGTTTTGGCGGAAAAACAGAGAAGATCCTCCCGGGCTATGCCCAGGTCGCCGCAGATGGTCCGGACCTGCTTGATCCTGCGGTTTTTCGGCAGCTTGTCCGCCTTGGTGGCCACCAGCACAACAGCTATGGCGTTTTCCAGCAGCCAGTTGATCAGTTCGGCATCCTCGGGCCTCGGGCGCCTTCGGATATCCAGGATGACCACCACCCCCTTGAGTGTCCTTCTGGTGGACAGGTATCGCTCCACCATGGGGCCCCACTGCTTTTTGATCCGTTCCGGCACCCGGGCCCAGCCGTAACCCGGCAGGTCCACGAAAACGGCCGCCCCGTTGACCGCAAAAAAATTGAGCATTTGGGTGCGCCCGGGGGTAGAGCTGGTTTTGACAAGGTGTTTGCGGTTTACCAGCGTGTTGATCAGCGTGGATTTGCCCACGTTGGAACGGCCGGCAAAGGCGATTTCCGGCGGCCCTTCCGGCGGATATTGGTCGGGCTTTAGCGCACTTGTAATAAATTCAGCCGATTTGACCTGCATGAACAAAATCCCGGCAGGAAACAGGGCTCCGGCACCCCGGTCCCGGGAAGCCGGAGCCGTCCGAGCGGCGGCCGGAGACTAGACCACCTTATTCAGTGGATACTCAATAATGCCCTCGGCTTTGTTTTTCAATAAATCCGGAATCAGGTCGCGCACCGTATCCGCGCGAATCACCGTCTCCACGGAAAACCAGTCGGAGTTGTAGAGCGAGGCCACGGTAGGGGCGTGCAGGCTCGGCAGAAGCGAGACCACAGTCTCCAGTTGGGAGCCGGGGACGTTCATCTTGATGCCCACCAGTTTTTCCGCAACCAGGGCGCCTTTTAGCAGCAGCACAATCTGTTCGATTTTTTCCCGTTTGGCGGGGTCATTCCAGGCTTCATGGCTGGCGATGAACTGGGTGTAGGTCTGCATCATTTCATGGATTACGCGCAGACCATGGGCTTTGATGGTGCTCTCGGTCTCAGTGATCTCGACAACGGCGTCAGCAAGCCCGTTGACCACCTTGGCCTCGGTGGCTCCCCAGGAGAATTCGATATTGGCGTCAATTCCTTTATCCGCGAAATAGCGCCGCGTGTAGCCTATCAGCTCGGTAGAAATTTTTTTGCCCTGCAAATCTTCAATTGTCCGGACAGGCGAGTCATAGGCGACCGCCACAACCCAGCGGGCCGGCCGGGAGCTGACCTTGGAGTAGACAAGATCGGCAACGACATGCACGTCCGAGCCGTTCTCCGCGATCCAGTCTTTTCCGGTCAGGCCGGCATCGAGTGTGCCGTTTTCCACGTTCACCGACATCTCCTGGGCTCTGCAGAGGGCGCAGGTAATGTTGCTGTCGTCGATTTCCGGGAAATAGCTCCGGCCGGAGACCTCAATTTTCCATCCGGAGCGCCGGAAGAGATCAATCGTCGAATTCTGCAGGCTTCCCTTGGGAATGCCGAGTTTGAGCGGGGTGTTCATTTGCTGTATACCTCATCTGGATCGAATATACGGGTTTCTGTCGTCTCCAGGCGGCCGTCCGAGACTTTGCGGAAAAAGCAGCTCTTGTAGCCCAAATGGCAGGCGGCTCCCCCCAGCTGCTCGACTTTCAAAAGGATGGTGTCATTGTCGCAGTCCACCCGGACCTCCTTGACCAGCTGTACATGGCCCGAGCTCTCCCCCTTGACCCATAATTTGTCCCGGGAGCGGCTGTAATAGGTCGCCTTGCCGGTTTCCAGGGTTTTTTCCCACGCGGCCTGGTTCATGAATGCAAGCATCAAAACCTCGCCGGAATCCTGATCCTGCACGATGGCCGGGGCCAGCCCTCCCATTTTGGAAAAATCAAGTGATACCATGCAAAACCCCTTTATTGGCTTCTGTTTCAAAAGATGAATCAAATAATAATAGCAGAAAAATTATAAAAGTCAAGGCTTTTTGCCCTTATCCGGCCTGCCTTGACCAGGGGAAAGGCGACGGCTCATATCTTGACAAGCAAAGCCGCCTCCCTTATATTACTTGAGATCTGGAGAAGGGGACACTCCCTTCTGTTTACTGCCGCAATGACAAACCATGGGAAAGGAATGGAAAATGGCGGAAGATATTATTGAAATAACCGACAATACATTTGAGAGCGAAGTCCTGCAATCCGACAAGCCGGTGCTGGTGGATTTCTGGGCGCCGTGGTGCGGGCCCTGCAAGGCTATCGGGCCGATCGTCGAGGAACTCAGCAAGGAATATGACGGGCAGGTCAAGTTCGTTAAGTGCAATGTGGATGATAACCCGGTGACCCCCGGCAACTACGGGATTCGGGCCATTCCCACACTGATCGTGTTCAAGGACGGCAAGCAGGTGGACCAGATTGTGGGCATGGCGGATAAATCCAAGCTGGAAGCAAGCATTAAAAAAGGACTCTAATGCAGAATAGCCCATACGATCTCGTTATTATCGGAGCAGGCCCGGCAGGCTTAACGGCCGGTATCTATGCGGCACGCGCCAAGCTGAATGTTCTCTTGCTGGAAAAAGCCGCTCCCGGCGGGCAGATTCTGGTGGCCGACTGGATTGAGAATTACCCCGGCTTCCCCGAAGGATTAAGCGGAGCGGATCTGATCATGAACATGACAGATCAGCTAAAGCGCTTCGATGTCTCTGTGGAGACCAATGAGGTAGCGTCAATGGATCTCTCCGGCGAAGCAAAGCGGCTGCAGTTAAGCGATCGCACGGTTACGGCAAAAACCGTGATTATCGCCACCGGCGCCTCGCCGCGAAAGCTGGGGGTGCCCGGCGAAGAGGAGTACCTGGGAAAGGGGGTCTCCACCTGCGCCACCTGTGACGCGCCCTTTTTCAAGAACGCGCTGGTAGCCGCGGTGGGCGGGGGAAATACCGCCGTACAGGAGAGCCTTTTTCTGACGCGCTTCGTGGATAAGGTCTATCTGATTCACCGCCGGGGACAACTGCGGGCGGATCGCCTGCTGCAGGAGCGCGCGCTGGCAAATGAGAAAATTGAGGTTCTCTGGAGTTCGCAGGTAACCGCCATCAAAGGATCGGATGCCGGTGTGAGCGGGGTGGTGGTGGAAAACCGCGAGACGGGTGCCTCTTATGATCTGGCCGTGGAGGGCTGCTTCATCTGGGTCGGGACGGTTCCCAATACGGCTTTTCTACAGGATGCGGTCAAGCTGGACGCCGCCGGTTTCATAGAGGCCGACACCCGCATGCAGACCTCTGTTCCCGGTGTATACGCGGCGGGGGACGTTCGCAATACGCCCCTGCGGCAGGTGTCCACCGCAGTGGGAGACGGTGCTGTGGCTGCATCCATGGCGGCCGAGTTTGTGGAGGCCGCGGAATAGCGAAACGATTGGATCCTGAAATCAGGAGTATTGACGAAGTTATGAAAAAAATCGCTGCAGGACTGGTTTGCCTGTTGCTGCTTGCGGGGTATGGCTGCGGCAGCATGTTTGCCCCCAAGACGGAAAAAACCGCTGCTCAGCTTGCAACCGAGGCGAGAGAAGCCATTGCTGATGAGGACTACCGCGAGGCGATCGCAGCATACTCCAAAATTACGGATTGGTACCCGTTTAGCAAATATGCAGAGGAGGCGGAGCTCAAGATAGCCGACGCCCATTACCACATGCAGGAGTATGAGCAGGCCATTTCCGCCTATGAACGGTTTGAACGCCTGCATCCCACAAACCCCCGCATTGATCATGTCCAGTATCAGATCGGCCGCTGCTATTTTGATCGAATGAAGGGGATTGACCGCGATCAGACCCGGACACAAAAAGCCCTGAAAGCCTTTGAAAAGCTCCGGAACCGCTTTCCGTCGAGCAAATACGCCGAAAAAGCGGGAAAGCACATTCGCAAGTGCAAAAAGACCCTTGCCGGACATGAATTTTATGTGGGCGAGTTCTATTTCAAGCAGGAGCGATACAAAGCGGCGCTTCAGCGGTTTCAAAACGTGGTACAGGATTATCCCCGGGATCTTGAACTCCATAGCCGTGCCCGGGACTATATCAAGCGCTGCCGGCAGGCAATGGCCGGGCAGGGGCATTCGGCAGGCTGAAAAAAGTGCTTTACAAAGCGCCGGCGATCATATATATAAATGCATTTTTCGTGTGTGGGCATCTCGATCTGAGGGGTTGGGAGATCATCAACTTTCTTTAACTGCGGAGTAGCCAAAATGTCGAAAGTCTGTGATATATGCGGAAAGGGCCCGTTGGTGGGCAACCATGTAAGCCACGCCCATAATGTGAACAAGCGGCGGTTCCAGCCCAATCTGCAGCGCGTCCGAACGATTCGCAACGGCCGGGTACAGAAAATCAACGCCTGTACGCGCTGTATCCGGTCGGGCCTGGTGGAGAAGCCTCCAAAATAAGGCCCGGTCTGCCTCACAACACTAGAGCCGGTGGATTTCCTGCATCGTGTCGATTCTGCGAAGCCGTGCCAGCACGGTGTCCAAGTGCTCCAGGTTGGCGATGGAGAGGGTGAAATAGCCGGTAACGGTTTTGTTGGGCAGGCTCTCCAGCTGTACGTCGACGATGTTGGCGTCCGCCTTGCTGATGACGGCGGTGATCTCGGCCAGGAGGCCGATGCGGTCGCGGGCCCGGAATTTCAGTTTGACCGGGAAGGACCCCGCGCTGTCTTTTTTCCACTCCACCCGGATCTCGCGTTCCGGGTTCATTTTCATGGCATTGACACATCCCTTGCGGTGGATGGTGACCCCTGAGCCGTGGGTGATGTAGCCGATTATGGGATCGCCCGGCACCGGCTGGCAGCATTGGGCAAAGCGGATCAGAATATCATCCATCCCATCGACAATCACGCCCTGATCGTCTTCCTTTTTTTTGCCCTTGCGCCGGCCGATGAAGCGATCCAGGATATTTTCTTCCTTCTCCGGTTTTTCTTCTTCGCCCAGCCTCCGGATTACCTGCAGCGGGGTGATTTTGCCGTATCCGATGTTGGCGATCAAATCATCCACTGTTTTAAAGTTGAATTCCGCGGCCACTTCCTGCATTTTTGGGGAGTTTACCTGCTCGTGAAAGTTTAAGCGGTGCTTGCGGAAGGCCTTTTCGCACATTTCCCGGCCCAGGCTGATGCTGCGCTCTTTTTCCTGGCGCTTGATCCACTGGCGGATGCGCGAGCGCGCCTTTCCGGTTTTGACGAAATTGAGCCAGTCCCTGCTGGGCTGGTGCCCCTTGGTGGTGATAATTTCGACGATCTCCCCGGTTTTCAATTCATACTGCAGGGGTACCAGCCGGCCGTTGACTTTCGCGCCGGTGCACTGGTGGCCCACGTCGGTGTGGATCAAATAGGCAAAATCCACCGGGGTGGAGCCCCGCGGGAGGTTCTTGACCTCGCCCTGGGGGGTAAACACGTAGACCTCCGCGGGAAAGAGGTCGATTCGCACGTTTTCCAGGAATTCTTCCGGATCGCCATAGTTGTCCTGGTGGTTTTCCACCAGGTTCTGGATCCATTCGAAATTGCTGATGCTTTCCTTGTCTGTAATCCGGCCCTCCTTATAGCTCCAGTGCGCCGCGATGCCGGAATTGGCCACCCTGTCCATTTCCTCGGTGCGGATCTGGACCTCCATGCGTTCGCCGTATGGACCGATTACGGTGGTGTGCAGGGACTTGTAGCCGTTCGGCTTGGGAAAGCCGATATAATCCTTGAATTTTGTGGGCACCGGCCGCCATTTGGCGTGGATGATGCCGAGGGCTTCATAACACTGGGGGATGGTGTCCATGATGATGCGGAAGGCAATGATATCATAGACTTCCTCGAAGCTTAGGTCCTGCTCGAGCATTTTCTGGTAGATGCTGTAGAACTGCTTGTACCGGCCGGAGACCCTTGCGGGCAGCCCGGCCTCCTCCATTTTTTCGGCAATGATTTTCTTGACTGTCTCCACATAGTGTTCGCGCTGGTCCTGCTCCCGGCTGACCAGATTCCTGATCCGTTCATATTCCTCCGGCTGGGTATAGTAGAAGGAGATTTCCTCCAGTTCCCGCTTGATCCAGAAAATGCCCAGCCGGGATGCAATGGGGGCATAGATGTCCAGGGTCTCCTGGGCGATCTCCCGCTTTTTGGCCTCGTTATTATGGTAGTGCAGGGTGCGGATGTTATGGAGCCGGTCGGCCAGTTTAATCAGGATGACGCGCAGATCATCGGCCATGGCAAGGATCATCCGGCGCAGGTTTTCCGCCTGCCGGGCCCTTGCCGTATCCAGGGAAAGCTTGCTGATTTTGGTCACCCCGCCAATGATCTTGGCCGGCTCTTCGCCGAATCGCTCCTCGATATCTTCCAGGGTCGTGTGGGTGTCCTCGACCACATCATGGAGCAGACCGCAGGCGATGCTGGTGGTATCCAGATGCATGTCCGCCAGTATGCTGGAAACTTCCAGGGGATGGGAAAGATAGGGTTCGCCGCTTAACCGGACCTGGCCCTCGTGGACCTGGGCGGAATAGACGTAGGCCTGATTGACGATATCAAGCTCCGCCTCCGGATAATATTCGCTGATCTTGTCCAGTATGTCGCCTATCCGTATCATCTCTGCCTAGCCTGGCCCGTTCTGTGGGACTGGTCCTGTACAGCCTTTGCCGGCACCTGCACACCGGCACGGGATCGCGGGGTGCCGCCCCGGGAGCCCTAGTATGCCTTCGCAAATACCACGCGCTGGTGGCTCTTTTTCCCGCATTCGATGCAGGAGCCGCTCTCGCGCTCCCCTTCAAAGGGGATGCAGCGGATGGAGACATTTAAGCGATCCTTAATCCGCTCTTCACAGCTTTTCTCCCCGCACCAGTGCGCCAGGGCGAAGCCGCCATGGATTTCGGGCTGCTCCTTGTTTTTCGGGGTAAAGAAGGCCTCAAAAGCCTCTTTGTCATCGATTCGCCGCGTGTTTTCCTCACGGAAGGCCAGGGCCCGCTCAAAAAGGGTATTCTGAATGGCATCGAGGATATCGGTGACGGTATCCACGAATTCATCCTTTTGAATGCTGGTTTTATCCTTGGGGGCCCGGTCCCTGCGCCCGACAAATACAGCGTTTTTCTCAATGTCTTTGGCCCCGATTTCCACCCGCAGCGGAATGCCCTTTCGAATCCAGTCCCAGTTGCGGGCACCGGTGTTGCGGGCGTCGATTTCCACGGTGAGCGGCCGGTGATGGTAGTACTGCTGCCGCAGCCGGGCGGCCAGGTTCTCGGTGTACTCCATCACCATCTGCCTGTCCCGGTCGGTTCGGATGATGGGCAGCAGCACCACGTGCGCGGAAGCCACGCGGGGCGGCAGGACAATTCCGTTGTCATCGCTGTGTGTCATGATAAGGCCGCCGATAAGCCGCGTGGATGTCCCCCAGGAGGTGGTCCAGACGTACTCTTCCGTCTCCTGCGCCGATTGGAAAGTAATGTCGGAGGCCCTGGCGAAGTTCTGGCCCAGGAAATGGGATGTGCCGGCCTGCAGGGCTTTTTTGTCCTGCATCATGGCTTCAATACAGGTTGTGGTCTCGGCACCGGGAAATTTTTCCGCCAGGGTTTTCTCGCCTGTAATAACCGGCATGGCCATATATTCTTCCGCCATTTTCCGGTATACCGCAAGCATCATGTGGGTGCGGTCCACGGCTTCCTGCCGGGTGGCATGGGCGGTATGGCCCTCCTGCCAGAGGAACTCGCTGGTTCTGAGAAAGATTCGCGTCCGCATCTCCCAGCGTACCACGTTGGCCCACTGGTTGATCAGCACCGGCAGATCCCGGTAGCTTTTGATCCATCTGGAGAATGAATCGCCGATGATCGTCTCGGAAGTCGGACGCACAATCAGGGGTTCGTTTAATTTCCCGGCCGGCAGCAGTTCACCATTTTCTCCTTTTTCCAGCTTGTGGTGCGTGACCACGGCGCATTCCTTGGCAAAACCCTCCACGTGCCGGGCCTCTTTCTCCAGGAAATTGATGGGAATAAACAGCGGGAAATAGGCGTTTTTTACACCCGTTTCCTTGAACAGGTCGTCCATGTGCCGCACGATGTTCTCCCAGAGGGCATAGCCCCAGGGCTTGATGACCATGCAGCCGCGGACCTGCGAGGCTTCGGCCATGTCCGAGGCCTTTATGACTTCCTGATACCATTCCGGATAATTCTCCTCCCGGGTGGGGCGGATTGCTGTGTCTGCCTTTTTCATGGCTCTCCTTTTGCCGGATCTAGTGGGATTTGTATCATGAATATACGAATCGTTGCATTATCATCTGAATATCACCGGTTATTGCGAAAGGTCGATTGCATGGATTCGGTAATATCTCCCTGTGAACCCGCCCTTTCGGGCTCAGACAACAGCTCGCTTCGCCAAGAGCTATCAACAAGGCACGCCAATGGCCTCCTGTGTAAACACCGGCTATGAGCAAAATAACGGACATAGCGGATGTTTCGTGGAAGTTCTCAGGCATTGCTCTCAAATTCATCTACAGCCTGCAGCAGGGCTTCCAGGAGCTCTTCCTGGGGGATCGTCCGCACGACCCGGCCGCGCTTGAACAGCACCCCGCTTTCCTTTCCGCCGGCAATGCCGATATCGGCCGCCCTGGCCTCGCCCGGTCCGTTTACGGGGCAGCCCATGATGGCGATGGTGATCGGCGTGGTCCGGGTCATGAGTTCCCTCTCGGCTGCCTCGGCCAGGGAAAACAGGTCAAAGCGACAGCGGCCGCAGGTTGGGCAGGAAATAATGACCGGCCCCCGCTGCCGGATGCCGAGCGCCTTGAGAATTTCATAGCCCACCCGCACTTCCTCCACCGGATCCCGCGTTAACGACACCCGTATGGTATCCCCGATGCCTTCGGCCAGGATCATGCCAATGCCCATGGCGGATTTGACAATTCCGGTATACAGCCCCCCTGCCTCCGTAATGCCCACGTGCAGGGCTATATCACTTTTTTCCGCGAGCATCCGGTAGGCGGCAACCGTGCGGCCGACATCGCTGGATTTGATGGAGAGCTTGAGCCGGGAAAAACCCAGCTCGTCCATGAGCCCGATCTGGCGAAGGGCGCTCTCCACGAGTGCTTGCTCGGTGGCCGCGCCATGGCGGTTTAAAATATCTTTTTCAAGCGAGCCGGCGTTGACCCCGATGCGGATGGAGATGCCCTCGGCGGCGGCTGCATCGACAACAGCCTTGACTTTCCGCCGACTGCCGATATTCCCGGGATTGATGCGCAGCCCGTCAGCGCCCGCGCGGGCGGAAGCGATGGCGAGGCGGTAGTCAAAGTGGATATCGGCGATGAGGGGGATCCGGATGCGCTTTTGGATTTGCGCAATGGCCCGGGCAGCTTCTTCATCCGGCACCGCCACCCGGATAATCTCGCAGCCCGCCTGTTCCAGGCGCCGGATCTGGGCCGCTGTGGCCTCAACGTCCCGGGTGTCGGTGTTGGTCATGGACTGCACGGCAATGGGAGCGCCGCCGCCTACAGGAACTTCTCCCACGGTTATTCTGCGGCTGGGATGGCGGTTGATCTTCGGGCTCATCTTTTTGCGGGCTCTTCGGCTTAAGCAATCTTTTCGGCAAAGGACCCGGCGCCGGGCATCTGCCGCTGCCGCCCGGGGCGGTCCTGCCCTGCACGGGGATATGTCCCCCTGCTTAGCAGACCCGGCGGCCTTGTTCAAGTTAAACCCGCGGGCGGCCTCCCTGCTTCCCCTGCGCTGCAGAAAAGGGAGTTGTGATTTCCCCCGTTTTTATTTATTTTACAGCAGGAGGGAGAAAAGGCCTGAACAGCAGAGGAGGAGGATATGACAACGGAGACCCGGGAGAACAAGCAGGACAGAGAAACGGAAGGCATACAGGAGGCGCTGCGGGATGCGGCGCCGGATGGCAATCTGCGCTGCAGGAAGGCGCTCCAGATTGCAGCCGAGCTGGGCCTTCCGCCCCAGGAGGTGGGGCAGTGGGCCGATAAGCTGGGACTTCACCTGATGGAGTGCCAGCTCGGGCTATTCGGGCATTCGCCCCGGAAGAAAATCGTAACTCCGTTGAAAACCGTGGATGCGGCACTTTCCAATGCCATACGGCAGAGCCTGGAAGACGATCGTCTAGCCTGCCGCAGCGCCTGGATGATTGCCGAGCGCTTCGGTGTTACGCCCATGACGGTATGCGCGGCCTGCGAAGCCCTTGAAATCAAAATCAAGCCCTGCCAGCTCGGGGCCTTTTAGGCCGGGGGCGCCGCCCCCGGCGCGGCTTCATGCCATCTGCAGAAAAGGATTGCTGCGTTTTTCCGTTCCAATGGTTGTCGCCGGCCCGTGACCGGTATATATGGTCACATCATCGCCCAGGGGCAGGAGCTTGTTCTTGATGCTGGCAATCAGTGTGTTGAAATCGCCGCCTTCAAAGTCGGTGCGCCCTATTGATCCGGCAAAAAGGGTGTCCCCAACGAAAACCACGCCGTTGCAGTGAAAGGAAACGCCGCCGGGGGAGTGGCCCGGGGTGTGCAAAACCTTGAGGGTGATCTCGCCGAAGGTGATGGTATCGCCCTCGGCGATGGTGCGGTCCGGCTGGGGAGAGTTTTCTGCGGAAAGCCCGAAGCTTGCGGCTGCCTGCGGCAGCATGTCCAGCATGGGGGCGTCCGCTGCATGAATCAGCAGCTCCGCACCTGTGGCCTCCTTCATTCTCCGGTTGGCGCCTACATGGTCAAAATGGCCGTGGGTGTTTAAGAGATATTGCACGGTAAGTCCTTCCCGGGCCAGGGCCATCAGGATCTTGTCGCCGTCCTCTCCCGGATCGATAACAGCGGCCTGCTTGCTGTTTTCACAGCCTATGATATAGCAGTTGGCCATAATGGGGCCGACTGCCAGCGTTTTGATAATCAAAGCGCCTCCTTACATATTGCGTCGTTTTTTTGCCTGCTCGGCGATTTCGATAATGCTCGCGACCTTGTTTTTCGGCGGGGACGCGGCCTTCTGCCGGAGCTGCGCGAAGGCCTCGGCGGACAGGTGCTCCCGCAGATAGGCCTCCACGTCGAAAATCTCCCACCAGCAGTCAAAGATTTTCCAGCAGGGGAAGCCCTCATCGCCCGCGCTCAAGCAGTAGGAGAAGCCCACCTTGCTGCCGAGCCGGGGGCATCGCCGTTGAGGACTGTCTTTTCCTGGCTCTTGCATACGCAAATACCGGCCTTACTTGTGGTGTAGGTGCTGCGGAATGGGATAATCCGCATAGATTTTTTTGCATTCGGCAATATCGGCATCCCCGAGTATGATATCCTTGATCTGGCCGGAGAGGTAAGAATCATAGGCGGTTAGATCCAAAAGCCCGTGACCGCTCCAGTTGAACAGGATGACTTTTTCCTTGCCTTCCTCCTTGGCCTTTTTGGCTTCTGCAATAACACTGGCCAGGGCGTGCGTGGTTTCCGGAGCGGGGATAATGCCTTCGGTCCGCGCCAGCAGGATCCCGGCTTCAAAGACCTGGCTCTGTTTCACGGATTGGGGGGAGAGAAGCCCCTCATCCACGAGCTGGCTTACCAGCGGTGCCATGCCGTGGTAGCGCAGGCCACCGGAATGAAAGGCCGGCGGTACAAAGGAGTGGCCAAGGCTGTGCATGGGAAGAAGCGGTGTATACCGGGCCGTATCGCCGTGATCATAGACGAAGGGCGCCTTGGTCAGCGTGGGGCATCCGGCCGGCTCCACAGGATGGATTTCGATCTGCTTGCCCTCGATTTTGTCCTTGACAAAGGGAAAGGCCAGGCCTGCAAAATTGCTTCCGCCGCCGGCGCATCCAATAATCACGTCCGGGAATTCGCCTGCCAGCGCCATCTGTTTTTTGGCTTCCAGGCCGATGATGGTCTGGTGCAAAAGCACATGGTTTAACACGCTGCCAAGGGAGTAGCGGGTTTTTCCGCTTTCATCGGCCACCGCCTCCTCAATGGCCTCGCTGATGGCGGTGCCAAGGCTGCCCGGCGTGTCCGGATCCAGCTCCAGCGCCGCCCGGCCCGCCTCTGTTTCCGAGCTCGGGCTGGGGATGCAGTTGCCGCCCCAGGTGGCCATCATGAACTTGCGGTAGGGTTTCTGGTCAAAACTGACCCGGACCATGTAGACCTTGCACTCCAGTCCGTACTGGGCGCAGGCGAAGGAAAGAGCGCTGCCCCACTGGCCGGCCCCGGTTTCCGTGGTCATGCGTTCAATTCCGAATGCCTTGTTGTAGTAAGCCTGGGGAACGGCTGTATTGGGCTTGTGGCTGCCCGGGGGGCTTACGCTTTCATTTTTGAAATAAATTCGTGCCGGGGTATCCAGGGCCTTTTCCAGCGAACGGGCCCGGACCAGGGGGGAAGGACGCCAGATGTTTAATACGTCCAGGACGGGATCCGGAATATCGATCCAGCGCTCCGTGCTCACTTCCTGCTCGATCAGATTCATCGGAAAAACGGGGGCCAGCTTATCCGGGGCAACGGGATTGCCATCCGGGCCGAGGGGAGGGTTGACGTTGATGTCGGCCAGAATGTTGTACCATTGGCGGGGAATCTCGTCCTCGCGAAGCGTATATCTGCGTAACTCCATACCTGACTCCTTTAATGTGCTGTCTGTGTTCCTTGTTTGCTGGATCCCCCTGCCGCAGCGGGAAGCCCCCTACTCGTGCAGGGCGGCAGGTGGTGAATCATGCAGTCTGTGCTGGCGAATCCCGTCCAGCACTCCGTTTACAAAGGGCCCGGTCTCTTCGGTCCCGAATTTTTTTCCGATTTCAACAGCTTCGTTGATGGCGACCTTCGCCGGGATGTCATCACAGCAGAGCATCTCGAAGACGGCCAGCCGCAAGAGGTTCCTGTCCACGCCGCTCATCCGGTAAATGCGCCAGTTGCTGGAATGCTGCTCAATGATGCCGTCGAGCTCTTCCCGACGGTCCATAACACCCTCTACAAGCCGGCGGCAGAAAGCCGACGGCTGCTGTTTGGGCGCCAGCAAAGCACTGAGGGCTTCGTAGAGCTCCTGGCTCTGCTCCTCCAGCATGTCCATGCAGTAAAGGATCTGCAGGGCCATTTCTCTTGATTGATGGCGGGTGCTCATGACGGAATTTAAACGATCCCTTCGACGGAGTCGATTAAATTGCACATTTCAATGGCGGCGACAGCCGCATCCCATCCTTTGTTACCGGCCTTGGTGCCGGCCCGTTCAATGGCCTGCTCGATGGTGTCTGCGGTCACAACGCCGAAGATCACCGGAACGCCGGTTTCCATGCCTGCCGCGGCAATCCCCTTGGATACTTCAGCCGAAACGTAGTCAAAATGCGGGGTGGCGCCCCGGATGACGGCTCCCAGGCAAAGCACGGCGTCGTGCTTTCCCGCCTGGGCGAGTTTTTTGGCAAGCAGGGGGATTTCAAAAGAGCCGGGCACCTTTACGACATCAATGGCATCCCCGGATGCGCCGCTGCGCTGGAGGGCATCGATGGCCCCGCTCAAGAGCTTCTCGGATATAAAATCGTTAAACCGGCTGACCACCAGGGCGAAACGTTTGCCCTGGGCGTTCAGGTTTCCCTCGATCATGTTGGCCATGGCTGTTTCCTTTGTTCATGCATTCCTGTGCGTTACGGGGTGGTGTCAATGTTGAGATAATGCCCCATCTTCAGCCGCTTGCATTCCAGGTAGCAGCGGTTGTAGTCATTGGGCTCGATCTGGATGGGGACCTGCTCCACGACGCTCAATCCGTAGCCCTCCAAACCGACGATTTTCTTCGGATTATTGGTAATCAGCCGCATTTTGCGCACGCCCAGATGCGCCAGCACCTGGGCCCCGATTCCGTAGTCCCGCAGATCGGCTTTGAATCCCAGTTTTTCGTTGGCTTCTACCGTATCGTAGCCCTCATCCTGGAGGACATAGGCCTTGAGTTTGTTGACCAGGCCGATACCGCGGCCCTCCTGACGGACATACAGCAGGACCCCCGAACCCTCTGCCTCCATCATCTCCATGGATTTATGCAGCTGATCGCCGCAGTCGCAGCGCAGGGAGCCGAATATATCGCCTGTCAGGCATTCGGAGTGCACGCGCACCAGGGTGGGTTTTTCCGGATCGATTTCCCCCTTGATCAGGGCGATATGCTGCAGGTCCTCCATGTCGTTTTCATAGACGATCACCCGGAATGTACCGGCGTGGGCGGTGGGAACCGTGGCTTCCACGGCTTTGTGGACAAAGGACTCGGTCCGCATGCGGTACTCGATCAGCTTTTCAATGGTGCAGATGCCGATGCCGTGTTCTTCGCTGAATTTTTCCAGCGTCGGCATCCGTGCCATTGTGCCGTCCTCATCCATGATTTCGCAGATGACCGCGGCAGACTTTAATCCGGCAAGCCGGGCCAGGTCCACGGAGCCCTCGGTCTGCCCGGTACGAACGATAACGCCTCCGCGGCGGGCGCGCAGGGGAAAAACATGGCCGGGGCGGACCAGGTCTTCGGGTTTGGCATTGTCGGCAATGGCCGTTTGAATGGTGGTGGCGCGGTCTTCCGCCGAAATCCCCGTGCTTACGCCGTGCCGGGCCTCGATGGATACGGTAAAGCCGGTATGGAACCGGGACGTATTGTTGCTGACCATCATGGGAAGGTCCAGGGCATCCACCTTGTCAGGTGTCATGGCCAGACAGATAAGGCCCCTTCCGTATTTGGCCATAAAGTTGATGGTATCCTTTGTCACCCACTCCGCCGCAATGGTCAGATCCCCCTCGTTCTCCCGGTCTTCGTCATCGACCAGGATTATCATCCTGCCTTCCTTGATTTCCCTGATGGCATCTTCCGCGCTTAAGTGTCCCATTTTTTACAATTCTCCTGTATAGATAGCCGGCCCGCGGGGCCGGTAATGGATTTGCGTCAGCTAAATGAAGCCGCTTTTGTGGAGAAGGGAGAGATCCACACCGCCTTCCGGTTTTTCCCCGCCGGCATCTTTGCTCCCTTCTGTCATAAATTTTTCCACATACTTGCCGATCATGTCGGTCTCTATGTTGACGGCATCGCCCTGTTGTTTCCGGCCGATCGCGGTGGCGGCCGCTGTATGGGGAATGATTGCCACCTCAAATCCCGCGGCGGTCAGCCGGTTGATCGTCAGGCTGATGCCGTCAACGGCAACCGATCCCTTGGCAATGGTGTATCGGGCCAGTTCCCGGGGGATGGAGATTTCCAGCCAGAGCACGCCTTCCGCTGTATTTTTTGCAGCGATCCGTCCTGTGCCGTCGATGTGGCCGGAAACCAGGTGCCCGTCGAGCCGGTCGGAGAGACGAAGGGCCCGCTCAATGTTGACGCGCCTGCCTGCATGGATTGTTTGCAGGGTAGTGCGGGCAAGAGTTTCGGGCGATACGTCCACCTCGAAGTGCGTGCCGGCCAGGGCTACAGCCGTCAGGCAGGCCCCGTCCACGGCGATGCTGTCGCCTATGCGGGTCCCCTCCATGCTGAAATCCGAGTTGATGGAAAGACGCATTCCGCGGCCGGCGCCCGTTGCCGCCCGCACGGTTCCCAAGCCCTCGATAATCCCTGTAAACATGCTTTCCAATCGCCTTGCGTCACTGCTCGCAGCAGGATGGATAGCTGATGTAGCCGCTGATCAGCACATCATCTTCAAACCGTTTCACGCTTATATCCACAATCGCAATGCTGCCGGCCATCCGTTCCGGGCCCGGGCCGCTGCATATGGCAGCGCCGTCGTCGCCGCCGAGGATTTTGGGAGCGTAGAAAAAACAGATTTTATCCGCGATCCCGCTTCTTATCGCTGAGCCCATCACCCGGCTGCCGCCTTCAATCAGAAGGCTGGTAATGTTTTGTCCGCCCAGGATCTCCATCACCGCAGCAATATCGATCATCCCGTCCTGCAGGGGGGCCTGAAGCAGCCGGGCCCCTTTTGCCACCAGGCGTTCCGGCTTCTCCCGGTCTGCTGCTTCATGAAAAACAATAAATGTATCAGAAGCGGAATTCAACTGCAAGACTTTCGCATCCTCGGGAATGGAAAGACGACTGTCCAGGATAATACGATGCGGATCCACGCCTTTTTCCCCCTCAAGACGGGTGGTCAGACCCGGGTTGTCCGCTTTCACCGTATCCACCCCCACCATGATGGCATCACAGGCGTGGCGGAGCTGGTGGACAAAGTGGCGGGAGGCCGGGCCGGTAACCCATTTGGAATCCCCGGTTCTGGCGGAAGTCCGCCCATCAAGGGTTGCGGCGCTTTTCAGGATAACAAAGGGCCGCCCGGTTCGGGTAAATTTGAAGAACGCTTCGTTCTGGCGTTCCGCCTCTTCCTCGCAGACCGCGTATGTCACGCTGATTCCGTTTTCTTCGAGATAGCGCGCGCCGCCTCCGGTTACCGCCGGGTTCGGATCCATGGCAGCAATGACTACCCGCCTGATGCCGGCTGCGATAATTTTTTCCGTACAGGGCGGGGTACGCCCGTAATGGTTGCAGGGCTCAAGCGTTACATACAGGGTTGCCCCTTCCGCCCGGGTGCCGGCCTGATTCAGGGCGTAGACCTCTGCATGCGGGCCTCCTGCGCGCTGGTGCCAGCCTTTGCCCACGATGGTATGGCCGTTTGCCACAACGGCACCCACCAGGGGATTGGGCGAGGTGTAGCCCCGCCCGTTTTCGGCCATCTCCAGGGCCATTTGCATGTAAAATCGGTCATCCATTTTTCGGCGATCCGGTTTTTCCTCTTCCGTTTCCTCCGGGCGTTGCTGGTCTCCCAATCTTTCCGCCGCCGCTTGCGGGCGGCCTGCCGGGGAGGATGCGTCGCGCCAGCACTTTCATCGGTGGGCAATCAGGGTTTTGAGTTCCTCCACAAAATCGTTTACATCTTTGAAGTCCCGGTAGACCGAGGCAAAGCGGACATAGGCGACCTTATCCAATTCATGGAGCTTGAGCATCACCTTTTCGCCGATAACCGACGAGGGGATCTCTTTTTCTTCGGATTCGCGGAGATCGCGTTCCAATTCCTCGATGAAAGCCTCCAGAACATTCATGCTGATTTCCCGTTTTTCGCAGGCTTTCTTAAGGCCCGCCCGCACCTTGTCGCGGCTGAAAAGCTCCCGCCGTTTATCTTTCTTGATCAGCATCAGCGGAATTTCCTCGATGTATTCATAGGTGGTAAACCGGCGCTTACAGGAGATGCATTCTCTTCTCCGCCGAATGGCAGAGCCGTCCCGGCTCAAACGGGAGTCTATTACCCTGTTGTTGTTTTCCCGGCAAAAAGGGCATTTCATGGCCTTTCTCCTCCCCGTTGCACGCCCCTGCAGGGCATGGGATCAGGTTTCGGCGATTTGAATCAGGCGGATACCCGCCTCTTCGAGCAGATCCTTTGCCAGTTCATCTGCATAGCCGGACCGGTAATATATCGTCTGAATGCCTGCGTTGATCAGCATTTTGGT
Organism: uncultured Desulfobacteraceae bacterium; assembly: GCA_964635265.1. Lineage (GTDB taxonomy): Bacteria > Desulfobacterota > Desulfobacteria > Desulfobacterales > Desulfosalsimonadaceae > M55B175. Next base: position 5,176 of record CAZWNV010000031.1, on the reverse strand, counting down.
ACATATGGAACAGGGGAGGTTGGTGCAGTACAGGTCAGCCCCGCAAATGGGGACGCCGTGATAAGCGGCCTGGATGATGGCGTTTTGTTCTGCATGAATGCCGCGGCAAAGTTCGTGCCGTTCTCCGGAGGCTACCTGCATCTGCTCACGCAGGCAGCCCAGCTCTTCACAGTGGCGAATACCGCTTGGTGCCCCGTTGTAACCGGTTGCCAGAATTCTTTTGTCTTTGACTATCACTGCCCCTACCGCCCGGCGCAGGCAGGTGGAACGTTTGGCAACCAGCGCCGCGATTTCCATGAAGTATTGGTTCCATGTGGGCCGGCTGGTCCGGGACGGCATAGGCGCCCTCCTTGTCGGATAACGGGGGTCCGTGAAAAAGCTGCCCTATTCAGGATCCCGGAAAAGGGGAAACTGTTCACAGAATTCCTGGACCCGGCTTCTTGTGCGCTGGATCAGGGCTTCATCACCGGGGTTTTTCAGTACATTCACAATAAAATCACCGATAATGCGCATCTCTTCGGTTTTCATTCCCCTTGTGGTCACCGCCGGAGTACCGATCCGGATGCCGGAAGTGACAAAAGGACTCTGGGTGTCAAAGGGGATGTTGTTTTTGTTTACCGTGATGCCGGCTTTTTCGAGCACGTTTTCGGCGGTTTTGCCTGTAACGTCTAAATTGCGAAGGTCGACCAGCATCATGTGGTTGTCGGTCCCGCCGCTGACCAGTTCAATGCCGTTTTCCATCAAATGGCCGGCAAGCGCGCGGGCATTTTCGACGATCCGGCTCTGGTAACGCCGGAAAGCCTCTTCCAGGGCAAGTTTAAAGGCGACGGCTTTGGCAGCGATGACATGCATCAGGGGGCCGCCCTGGATCCCCGGAAAGATTTCCTTGTTCAATTTTTGGGCCAGGTCGCTGCGGCCCAGGATGAGACCGCCCCGCGGGCCCCTCAGTGTTTTGTGGGTGGTTGAGGTTACAACCTGGGCATGCGGCATTGGCGAGGGGTGCGCGCCGCCGGCGACCAGGCCGGCAATATGGGCCATGTCCACCAGCAGATAGGCACCTGCCGATTCAGCAATGCGGGCAAAAGCTTCGAAGTCGATAATTCGCGGATAGGCACTGGCACCGGCAACAATCATTTTCGGCTGGTGTTGTTTTGCAAGCGCGGCGATCTGATCATAATCCAGCGTTCCCTCTTTCTCCCGCACACCATAATGCACAAAGTGAAAAAAGCGCCCGGAGAAGCTGGCCCCTGCGCCGTGGGTCAGGTGCCCCCCGTGGGCCAGGTCCATGCCGAGAATCGTGTCCCCCGGCTCCAGCAGGGCAAAGTATACTGCCATATTGGCCTGGGATCCGGAGTGGGGCTGCACATTGGCATATTCGGCTTGAAACAGGGTCTTTGCCCGTTCCATGGCCAGGTTCTCCGCCCTGTCTACATACTCGCAGCCTCCGTAATAGCGTTTTCCCGGATAGCCCTCGGCGTATTTGTTGGTCATCACGCTGGCCTGGGCCGCCATGACCGCCGGGCCCACGATATTCTCCGAGGCAATCAGCTCCAGGGTGTGCTTCTGCCGGTCGTATTCCCGGGAAATGGCCTCGGCGATTTCCGGATCCGTGCCTTCAATGGTATCAATATTTCGTTGATTGTTTTCCATAGCATCCTCAGCTTGATTGTTCAGCAGACGGCGGTTTTGTTCGCGCATCCATGTTTGCGATACGTTCTGCGTGGCGGCCTCCCTCAAAAGAGGTCTGCAGCCAGACACGCAGAATCTCGCAGGCCAGATCCCTGCCGACCACGCGTCCGCCGAGAACCAATATATTGGCGTCATTGTGGCGCCGGCACATGATGGCGGAGAACAGATCGTTGCACAGGGCAGCCCGCACACCGGCAAAACGGTTGGCCACCATGGACATGCCGAGACCGGTCCCGCAGATCAGAACGGCCCGGGCGTACTCGCCGGAGGCGACTTTCCCGGCTACGCGTGCCCCGTATTCCGTATAATCAACGGACTCCTCCCCGTACGCCCCCCAGTCAGCAATTTCCACACCATAGCCGGCCAGGGCGGTTTTCAGGACTTCCTTGAGTTCGTATCCTGCGTGATCGCTTCCGATCGCAACAGTTGTTGTGCGGTTCATACACATTCCCTCCCCGGCAGCGGCTGCAAAAACGGTTCCGGCAGCTCCACCGCGGTCCAGGGTCTATCTAGGTCTTGTCCGCCTAGGTCTTGTCCGCAATATAGTTGATGGCGTCTTTGACGGTCAGTAGATTTTCCGCATCCTCGTCTGGAACTTCAATATCAAATTCTTCCTCCATTGTCATGATAAGTTCGACAATGGCAAGCGAGTCCGCTCCCAGATCATCGATCAAAGAAGCGTCCGGCACCACTTCGGCAGCGTCTATGTCCAGTTTCTCTGCGATCAGTTTTTTGACTTTATCTTCTATCGTCATGACGGTCTCCTCTGTCTTATGTATATAATCCCCCGTTTATGTGGATCACTTGGCCGGTAATATAGGCGGCCTGGCTGGATGCAAGAAAAACCGCAGCCCCGGCAATATCCTCCGGCGTCCCGGCCCGCCCGGCAGGTATCCGGGCGACAATGGCATCCTTTGCACTCTGGGAAATAGAGGCGGTCATCTCGGTTTCAATAAATCCGGGAGCAATGGCGTTTACTGTAATGCCGCGGCCGGCAAGCTCTTTTGCCGCAGTTTTGGTAAGCCCGATGATTCCTGCTTTGGCGGCGGAATAGTTGGCTTGGCCGGGATTGCCTGCAACGCCGGCAACAGAGGTGATATTGATGATGCGTCCGGATTTCTGCTTCATCATCTGCCTGCTGACCGCCTTGGTGCCGGTAAACGCGCCTTTGAGATTGGTTGCCACGACGGCATCCCAGTCTTCCTCTTTCATGCGCGGAATCAGGCTGTCTTTTGCAATTCCGGCATTGTTAATCAGTACATCCACCCGTCCGGTGGTCTCGACAACGCGTTTGAAAAACCCGTTCGCCTCACCGGTGTCGCTGATATCAGCGCGTACGGGCATGGCCGTTGCGCCGGCGGCTCTGATATCCTCGGCCGTTTCCTCGCCGGCGTGCCCGCGGGAATGAAATGTAAAGCAGACATGCACGCCCGGTTCTGCAAACGCCCGGCACAGAGCGCGGCCGATGCCTCTGGAGCCGCCGGTCACCACTACGGTGCGATTCATTGTTTCGCTTAAGACCTCAATTTGGCGGGTTCTGCAAACAAGCGGCAGGATGCCGGAATGGGGCGGTCGTCAGTTCCGGCCTGCTATTCTTTGGTTTCCTTGACCTGACGGCCCTTGTACGAACCACATTCCGGGCATGCCCGGTGAGGCAGTCTGGGCTCTCCGCATTGCGGGCATTTGGAGATATTCGGGGCCGCGGTTTTCTGGTGGGTCCGTCGCTTATCTCTTTTGGATTTGGATACCTTATGCTTGGGTACTGCCATATCAGCTCCTAACTAATTGATAATCCTATTTATAAAATGATTTTGCCCCAATTCCGATGGTTTTCTTGTAGGGCAAATTCTTTTCATTGTCAAGGAAATTCCTATAGATGCCACGTATTATCCTTGAGTTCAAGTATTGTTTGTGATATGGATATTAATTTATCTTAACAACGGAACAGCGGCTGGAAATATACTATGAGCAATCAGGTCATTACCCGGTTTCCGCCCAGCCCGAGCGGGTACCTCCATCTGGGCGGGGCGCGCACAGCGCTTTTTAACTGGCTTTACGCCCGTCATTGCGGAGGGCACTTTGTCCTGCGCGTGGAGGATACGGACGTGAGCCGCTCCACAAAGGATTCGGTGGAGGCAATTTTTGATGCCCTGCAATGGCTCGGCATTGACTGGGATGAAGGACCATATTATCAGTCCCGGCGATTCGATGTCTACAGGGAATACATCCAGCAGCTTCTTTCCGCAGGGCGGGCCTATTACTGCACCTGCCCCGCTGAAAGACTGGAAAGGATGCGGCAGGAGGCCATGCAAACCGGCGGCAAGCCCAAGTATGACGGCACCTGCCGGGAAAAGAACCTGGGGCCGTGCGAAGGGGCTGTGGTGCGCTTTAAAGCACCGCTTGGCGGCACGACTATCGTGGAGGACAGGATTCGGGGGAATATCGCCTTCCATAATGAGGAGCTGGATGACTTCATTATCCAGCGCAGCGACGGGACCCCGACCTACAACCTGGCCGTGGTGGTGGATGATATCACCATGAACATCAATACCATCATCCGGGGTGATGACCACCTGAACAATACGCCCAAGCAGATCCAGCTCTATGAGGCCCTGGGCTGCCAAGTGCCGGTTTTCGGCCATGTCCCGATGGTGCTCGGCCATGACAAAACCCGGCTGAGCAAGCGGCACGGGGCAATGTCTGTGACTGCATACCGGGACATGGGCTACCATCCGGAAGCCATGGTAAACTATCTGGTGCGTCTCGGCTGGTCCCACGGAGACCAGGAGTTTTTTACCCGGCAGGAGCTGATTGAGAAGTTCAATCTGGAACATATCGGCCGCTCGGCGGGGGTGTTCAATCCGGAAAAACTCCTGGCCTTGAATGCCGAGCATATCCGCGCGGAATCCAGGGAGGTGCTTGCCAGCCGGCTGATTCCTTTTCTAAGGGATCGGGGCATTGATGCGAGCTCCGGCCCGTATCTGGAAGGTGTGGTGGCCACATTGCAGAACCGGAGCAAAACCTTTGTGGAAATGGCGGATGCGGCCCGGTTTTATTTTGTCGAGACCGTCACTTTTGAGGAAAAGGCGGCCAAAAAGTTTCTCAAACCCGCCATTCTGAGTCCCCTGAAAGAGATTGCCGCCGCGCTGGAAAAAGCGCCCGCCCTGGATCAGAATTGCCTGGAACCGATATTCGAGCAGGTGATGACCGAATACGGGCTCAAGCTGGGGAAAATCGCCCAGCCCATGCGTGTGGCGCTGACAGGAAAGACCGTCAGTCCGGGTATTTTTGAAATGATCGCCGTGCTGGGAAAAGATGCTGTCGTGCGGCGCCTGCAGGAGGCGATCCGCTATATTGAAAAGCAGCAGGCGGAAAACGAGGGGAAAAATTTGTCTTGACAGCCCTTTAGGATTTGATAATTTTTTTATGTTGTTGAGGGTTGGTCTAGTGGCAAGACGACGGGTTCTGGCCCCGTTAACACAGGTTC
>CAZWNV010000030.1:0-23516 GCA_964635265.1 uncultured Desulfobacteraceae bacterium | reverse complement strand
CTTCAAAGCCGGAGCCGATTTCAACGCCTTTTACCGCGCCGACGCTCATGATGGCGCGGGCAAGTTCGGCGTCAAGCTTGTCAAAGACCGGTTCGCCAAGTCCTGCCGGAACGCCCTTGGCGCGAACTTCAACAATGCCGCCAAGAGAGTCCCCTGCCCTTTTCACCTCTGCCACCTGATCCGCCATCTGCTCCGCAGCCCGGAGATCCGGGCATAAGAACATGTTCTGATCGATTGCCCGGGGGTCAAAGGACTGCATTTCGATATCGCCCAGCTGGCGTGTAAAGGCCAGGAGCTCCATGCCCCGGGGAGCCAGCAGGGCCTTTGCCACTGCGGCCGCCGCCACCCGGCCCACGGTCTCCCGGGCGGAGGAGCGTCCCCCGCCCCGCCAGTCCCGGATGCCGTACTTGGCCTGGTAGGTGTAGTCGCCGTGGCCGGGCCGGTAAAGGTTTTTATAGGGTTCATAGGCGGAGGAATCGACATTTTTGTTCTCGATTCCGATCATGATCGGCGTGCCGGTGGTTTTTCCCTCAAAAACCCCGGAGCAGATCCGCGCCTGATCCGCCTCTTTTCTTTTTGTGCCGGCGATTGAGCTGCCGGGCTTTCGCCGGTCGAGCAGGGATTGAATCGCTGCTTCGTCAATGGGGATATTCGGCGGGCAGCCGTCGATCACAACGCCCACAGCCGGGCCGTGGGATTCACCCCAGGTTGTGATCCGGAACAGCTTACCGAAGGTGCTGCCGGGCATCGGGTAGCTCCTTTAAAATCCGTTCGCAGATTTCGTCTATGCTCTGCCGGTCCGTATCAATGGCCAGGTCTTTGGCGGACTCGTAGTCAGGGGTTCTTGCCGCCAGGGTGTCGGTAATTTCCCGGGAGAGCGAAGTATCGCTCAGGGCGGGACGCAGGGTTTTGCTTTGTGCGTCCGCTTTCATGCGTTTTTCTATGGTTTCCGGTGCCGCGCGCAGCCATACGGTAAAATGCCCCGGATTTTCCAGAATCGCCCGATTTTCGGGATCAAGGACGATCCCGCCGCCTGTGGCCACCACAAGCTGACTGGCTGCCGCGGTTTCTGCGAGCACCTGCTTTTCAATTTCTCTGAAATAAGACCAGCCGTTTTTTTCCACAATTTCTGAAACCGGCATGCCCGCATGGGCCGTGATGCGCTGGTCCGTATCCACCAATTGCCATCCCGTTCTCCCGGAGAGCAGAAGGCCAACCGAGGTTTTGCCGGTGCAGCGGTATCCGATGAGATAAATATTCATACGCTAGGTTTGCCTTTCATACAAGCGATCAAACACTTCCCAGAATCCGGGAAAGGACTTGGCCACGCAGGCCTCGTTTTGAATCGCGATCCCGGGCGTGCGAAGGCCGGCGACCGCAAAGCTCATGGCCATGCGGTGATCGTTGTAGGTCTCGATTTCCGCGCCGTTTGGTCTGCCGCCGGCAATCAGGAGGGCATCCCCCCGGGTCCGTGCGGATATGCCCATTTTGACAAGCTCGGCCTGCACCGCAGCCAGACGATCAGATTCCTTGGCACGCAGATGCCCCACATCCCGGATGATCGTCTCCCCCCGGGCAAATGCCGCTACCACCGCCAGGGTTGGTACAAGATCCGGCATATCCCCCATGGAGACTGCAACCGGCGATAAATCCCCGGCTTCCGGTCCTTTAACGGCAATTCCCTCCGGGAGGTCCTCTACGCGGCATCCCATCTGTTCGAGCACCTTCAGAAACCGCACATCCCCCTGCAGAGAGGTGCGCGAGATGGCCTTCACCGTGACAGCCGCACCGGTAATGGCTGCTGCCGCCCAGAAGTATCCGGCCTGGGAAGCGTCCGGCTCCACCGTGTACGTGCCGCTCTGATAGGACCGGCCGCCGGCAACGGAAAAGTACGCGTATTCCCGCCTTTCCGCATTGATCCCGAAGCGATGCAGGACATCGATGGTCATGTCAATATAGGGCTTGGAGACCGGCCCCTTGTTTACGTGGATTGCCAGCCCGTCCCTGGTAAGCGGTGCCATTAGAAGCAGTGCGGAGAGGTACTGGCTGCTTATGCTGCAGTCAAGGGACAGGGTTCCGCCGACACCGGCTTTTCCATTGATTCGTATGGGCGGGCAGCCGTCTGCATTCAGGGAAACGGCTTCCACACCGATCTGCCGCAGCCCCTCCAGCAGATCCTGCACGGGACGCTCCTGCATCCGGCTGCTGCCCGTAAGCACATACGGGGACTCTCCCAGCGCCGCCACACCTGCCAGAAGCCGCATGGAGGTGCCGGAGTTGGCCACATCAATGGGCTTGGAGACAGGGCGCAATCTGCCGCCGCAGCCCTGAATATCATAAAACCCCGGCCCTTTTTTTGCTTTGACACCCATCTGCTCCAGGGCCTGCAGCGTGCAGCGCGTATCCTCGCTTTCCAGGCAATTGATGATCCGGCACCAGCCGCTGCTCAGCGCTGCCGCGATCAGGAAGCGGTGGGTGTAGCTTTTGGAGCCCGGAAGGGAGATGCGGGCGTCTCGGATCGCTCCGGAGCGGATTTCTTTCATGCGGATTCCTTCACAAAGGTTGCCCTCTACCCCTGCAGCGCCTCGTAGACGGCATTTTCCATCAAGTCCACCGGCGCGGAAAGGCCGGTCCACAGCTCAAACTGCAGGGCCCCCTGGCAGACGAACATGGGCACGCCGTCAATGGTCCGGGCGCCGGCAGCTTCCGCAGCCTGCAGCAGGCTGGTTTTAAGGGGATTGTAGATGATATCCATCACGGTCATGTCCTTGTGCAGTATTTCCGCCGGCACCGGCATTTCCTCTGTCCGGGGGTGCATGCCCACGGGGGTGGTATTGATCAGGATATCGCAGGGGGCCCTGTCTAGCCGGGAGAGCGGATAAAATTCGGCGCCCAGGGACTCGGCAAGCGCCCTTCCCTTTTCCTCTGAGCGATTGGCAATATGGATCCGCGCCCCTTCCCGGAGCAGGCCCCGGCCGGCGGCCCGGGCCGCCCCGCCGGCGCCCAGAATCAAAACATCCCGGCCTCCCGGCGGGGTTTTGCCGGCAAGCGCCCGCACGAGCCCGGCGGCATCCGTGTTGGTCCCGGCAAGCACTCCTTCGTGATTGGTCACCGTATTGACGGCGCCGATGCGCCTGGCCGCCTCGTCCACATGATCGAGATGCGCCATAACGGCTTGCTTATGGGGGATGGTAACGCTTATGCCGGCGATATCAAGCCCGCGCACACCCGCCACGGCTGCTGCTATGTCGGATACGGCAAATGCGGCATAAATCCCCGGCCATCCGGTGGCCAGAAAGGCCCGGTTGTGCATGACCGGCCCCAGGCTGTGGGCTACGGGATTGCCGATAACTCCATATACGCGGGTTTTGCTGGTAACCTGGTGCATGCCCCTATTTCTCCGTGATGGTCTCGTCGATTTTCATGCCGAAGTGCCTCCCGGTCTCTTCAACGGCTGCCAGGATTTTATCTCCGGGGGAAAGGGAGACAACGGATACCGCCCGGCCATCCGGATCGGTGAGACGGATGGTTTCCGCGTTCTGGAGAATCGTTGTGGCTTCAACCCCCTCTATCCGGGCCCGAAGCAGCACCAGGGGGCGCCGTTCAATCTTGAGGCGGCCCACGGTGGCCGTGTTGACATTTCCCTTGTAGTCGGCAATCAACACCTGTTCGCCGGCTGCAAGTTCGGACAGGTAGCGGGTTCTCCCGTCAGCGCCCCGGGTATAGGCATGCACGGCACCCGCATTGACCCGGAAGGGGCGCGGGGCGACATAGGGATTCTCAATGCTTTCCGCATGCACCAGAAACAGCGAGCGGCTGCTGTTGCCCACCAGCATGCCCTGCCCCGGCTGCATCTCCGTGCAGGTGTCCACGCATACCCGGTCGCCCATGCCGGCCGGAGAAATCTCGATCACCTCGGCTGTTGACAGAGCAATATGATCCGCCTCAGCCCCGGCCATGTTCAGGATTTTTTTAAGCTCCGCCGGATCACCGCCTTCATAGAGGATATGGCTGACCCCTTTTTCCAGGATGCCGAATGCGGTTTCCGCCTCCTGGAGCCCGGCAACCGGCGCGACCACATCCGCACCCCGGGCAATCAGGTTCTCCAGGGGAATAATGGACCAGTCCGCGCTTTCGAGAATCACCCGGCGGTCCCTGGCCAGGCGGGCGATCTCGTCCTCATCGGCTCCGCTTGTAATCCGGTATACAAGCACATCCTCGTCCGGTTTCAGGTCTCCGTCTTCGCTGATGGTGGTGATCCGGCCAAGGGCCTTGACCTGTTCGGAGTATCCGGGCGGCACCATCACGGCCTCCGCCCCGCCCTCCAGGGCGGTTTTGACCAGCTCCTTGTCCCAGGGATCCACCTTTACCCATATATTTCGCATGATTTGCAGTCCTCCGGTTATTGAAATCATCCCTCGATCATCTTCAGCGCCTCTTCAACGCCTCCGTTCTCAAATACGATATGGGCCATGGCGCCCACCATTTTGGCGGGATCGGCGTGCTGGAAAACGTTTCTGCCGATGGAGACACCGGACCCGCCAGCTTCTACGGATCCCTTGACCATCTCCAGGATGTCGCGGTCGGAATCCATCTTGGCCCCGCCGGCGATCACGACCGGAACGGTGCAGCCCGCAACCACTTCCCGGAAGCTCTCCGGGGAGCCGGTGTAGGACACCTTGACCAGGTCTGCGCCCATTTCGCAGCCGACCCGGGCTGCATGCTTGACCACAGAGACATCGTATTCATCCCGGATTTTCTCGCCGCGCGGGTATACCATGGCCAGAAGCGGCATGCCCCAGTTTCTGGCTTCGTAGCTTACCCGACCGAAATCCTTTAACATCTCGCTCTCCTGGCTGTCGCCGATGTTGACATGAATGGAGATCGCGTCCGCGCCGAGCTTGATGGCCTCTTCCACCGAACAGACCAGGGCCTTGGAATGCGGCGTGGGGGACAGACTGGTGGATGCCGACATATGAATGATCAGTCCGATATCGCCGCCCCGCCTTCTGTGGCCTGCGCCAACAAGGCCCTTGTGCTCGACGATGGCGGTTGCGCCGCCCTGTGCGACGCTTCCCACGGTGTTTTTGATGTCGCTGATCCCGTAGATCGGCCCCACGGTTACGCCGTGGTCCAGCGGCACAATCAAGGTGCGGCCGGAATTGCGGTCCACCACCCGTTCCATGCGGATCTGCTTGCCAAGAATTGTCATTGTGTGCCTCCTTTTTCGTTTCAGAATGAAAGGTTTTCGGTTAACCGCAGGCCAATCTGTTCCGGCATAAAAAAAGCCGGGAAGGAATTTTTACCGCCCCGGCCTTTTCTGCCAAAAAAAGCCGCGGGCAGTTTGGGTCTGCCCGCGGCTTTTGGTATTTTATAGGTGTAACAACATGCTATCGCCCAGGCAGACCCCACCCGTAGAAATAATAATAGTAGCCAAAAAACCAGAAGTTATTCTGAAAGCGGGCGCTGGGCTTTGTCATCAAAAGTTCCGAAATGTTTTCTGCTTTCGGGTTATCGTTTATTCGAATGTGCTTTTTCGATTTTCTGCTACCGTGAACAATTCGGCGCGGCTTGTCAAGCCTTTTTTTATTACCAGCGGCTGCCGAACTGGTCTGCAGGCAGAAAACGGGCGGCATTCTTCTGCATCTCCACAAAATCGTCCTCGCCGAGACCGGCCCCGCTCACAACAAGTCTGGCCGTATTGGATCCGATCAAGTCCTCCGGGGCGTGCGAGTCTGTGTTCACAACAAGGCGGGCCCCCACTTTTTTGGCAATCTGGCCCACGTGGCCGTTTGTCAGGCAATGCCCTTTTCTCGCCGAAATCTCAAGCAGCACGTCCGCTTTTTTGGCTGCTGTCGCACACTCCTCGCTGATCAGCCCGGGATGGGCCAGGACATCCACGCCCGCTTTTATGGCGGCATGGTTTGTGCCCGGCGCCACCGGCTCGGCAATGGTTTCGCCGTGGGCGATTACAATTTTTGCTCCCAGTTCGCGCGATTTGGCTACGATTTCACTGTAAAGATCCGGCGGCACATGGGTAATTTCGATTCCCGGGATTACATGAATCTTCATCACCCGGTTCAGGGTCTCGGCAATGCCCAGGACCCTGGGAATAATAAAATCGATGTTGGAGAAATCCCCGTGATCGGTGATACCGATGGCGGCAAGGCCCTTGTGCTCCGCCCTTCGTGCCAGCTCAGCGGGGATCAGCGCCCCGTCGCTGAATATGGTATGTGCGTGCAGATCAATCATCTTCAAACCTGATGCTCTCGTAAAAAGTCCGTTTGGGATGGCAAAGGTAAAAGTTCAAGCCCAGTTTAGGATCTGAGGGCGACGCAAATCCCGAGGAATGCAGCGCAACGCAGATATTGGGCTTTTTACGAAGCCATCAAACCTTGTATTTGCCAAAATCGCTAGGCGAGAGGTTCTTCAGATACTCCTCCCACTGCTTGCCCTGATCGCTTTCATCCACGCTCTGATATTCCCCGTCTTTTACCTTCAGACGTTCAACCACCACATCATCCACGTAAATTGCCGCTTTCAGCCGCAGGGCCAGCGCAATGGCGTCGCTGGGCCGGGCGTCCATGATGAATTCTTCGGTTTCCGAGACGCAGTAAATCTTGGCGAAAAAGGTGTTGTCCCGCAAATCGCACACATCAATTTTGGGAACCCGGACATTGAGCTTGTCGATAAAATTTTTGAACAGGTCATGGGTCATGGGCCGGTCAAAGGTGATGTTCTGGAGTACAGAGGCAATGGACGCAGCTTCCAGCAGCCCGATCCAGATCGGGATGGAAAAATCCGCATGAACCGCATTGAGCAGCAGAATCGGGGCATTGGATGAGGGGTCCATGGCCAGACCGCCGACATTCATCTCATGCAACATGTATGGATCCTCCTTTGTTTTGCGTGGAGGCGGATTCCATTGCTGCCGGAATTCCCCACAAGGAATTGGAAAACGCCCTTTCAATCCTTACTGATATAATCTGTCCTTTCACATCGGCTATGTCAAGGCCGCAGTTGGCGGCAAGGGGGAAGTTGACAATCCGGTTGGCGGTGGTTCGGCCGCACAGCTCCGTATCTCCGGAATCGGCGGCAGCCCGGAGTTTCTGTTGTTTTTTGCTCTCCCCCTCCACCAGAACGTTCATGCGGCCGCCCACAAGCGCGGCCTGCTTTTTGCGGGTGATTTCCTCCTGCATGGCAAACAGCTCGCGCAGCCGGCGGTTTTTCTCATCCTCTGCCACCTTTCCCGGAAATCGCGCGGCCGGGGCATTGGGGCGATCCGAGTAGGCAAAGGCAAAAAGGCTGTCAAAACCCACCTGATGGAGCAACTCCAGGGTCTGCTCAAAATCCGCCGCGGTTTCGCCGGGAAAGCCGGCGATAATATCGGTGGTAAGGGCGATATCCGGAGCGGCCTGGCGCAGCCGGCGGATTTTGTCCAGGTAGCCGGCGGCGGTGTAGCCCCGGTTCATCTTTTTGAGAATCCGGTCGGAGCCGGACTGTACCGGCAGATGGATGTGGCGGCAGAGTTTTTCGAGTCGCGCAAAGGCCTGGATCAGCGCATCCGAGAGATCCTTGGGATGCGATGTCACAAAGCGGATCCGCTCCAGCCCCGCCACCGCATTGACCTTTTCGAGCAGTTCCGCGAAACCGGGCATCCCTTCCTTTTTGCCGTAGGAGTTTACGTTCTGGCCCAGAAGCGTCACTTCCTTCATGCCGGAGCGCACAAGGGCGCGGATTTCGGACAGGATATCCTCCGGCGGCCGGCTGATCTCCCGGCCCCGGACGTAAGGGACCACGCAGTAGGTGCAGAAGTTATCGCAGCCGCGCATGATGGTGACAAATTCGGAAACCTCCGTCTTGTGGAAGTGGTGCAGCCGCTCCGGATCGGCTTTTTCCAGCGCGTCGTCCATTGTGGTATCCACCAGGGGGCCGCCGCCGCCTTCCGTGAGTCTCTCCAGCATTTGCGGCAGGCGGGGCAGGGCACGGGTGCCCAGCACAATATCCACGTAAGGAAAGCGCTCCAGGATTTTTCTGCCCTCCTGCTGGGCCACGCAGCCGGCAACCACGAGACGCTTGTGCGGACTGCGTTTTTTCAGGCCGGCAAAGCGCCCGATAAAGCTTGCCATCTTCTGCACCGCCTTCTCCCGGATGGCGCAGGTGTTGACGATAACCACGTCAGCACGGGTTGGATCGGCTGCTTCCGCAAATCCGGATGCAGCCAGCAGCCCCATCATCTGCCCCGAGTCATACACATTCATCTGGCAGCCGATGGTATGAATAAAAACCGTGGGGTTGTTGTTTTGCATTGTATTGTTCATCAGGCAGTCTTACGTATCCAGAAAATTCTCCTCTACCGCCTCGATCCGGTATTCTGCGGAGAGGTCAGCAACCACGGCATCCACGTCCGCCTCGCAGCCGGGCGCCACGTGAAGGGCGATGCAGGCGGTATAGGGATCAATGGTTTCCACCTGGGCAATGCCGTCATAGCCCTCGAATATAAATTTAATAAAGCACACGGCGCTGCGGTCCACCCGGTAGAGCCGGCGGCGGGTGCAATAAGGCACATTTTTGTCGGCATGGGCATTCATCGGCCGATCTTCGGTTCCACCGCTTGTTGTTCCATCATGATCCGTATATTATTTCAAATTACCACCGCCCGGGCGTTTGAATCAATAGAAAACCATTGTTTCCGCCTTTTGCATACGCTATAGAAAAAGCCATGAATAAGCAGCTCAACTGGCTTCAGCCGGATGAAAAACTGGTCCGCAACATTCAGCGCAAAGCCGGGTGCCTTCCGGTCACCGCCGCTGTGCTGGCCAACCGCGGAATTATCGAAGAACAGGCGATACGATCGTTTATGAATCCTTCGCTGCAGATGATTCATCGCGGTTTTTCCATGGCTGATATGGAACGTGCTGTCGGGCGCATCGCACAGGCCCTGGAAAAAAAGGAAAAGGTGCTGGTGTTCGGCGATTACGACGTGGACGGCGTCACCGCCACCACGCTGCTGCTGGAATTTTTCCGCCAGTGCGGGCTGGAGGCGGCCTGGCACATTCCGCACAGGCTTGCCGAAGGCTACGGCCTAAAGGCTTCCCATGTAGAGCAGGTGGCCAGGCAGAAGGGCATTGATCTCATCATTACCGTGGACTGCGGCTCGGGCAGCCATGAAGCTGTACTGGCAGCATCCGAGGCGGGCATTGACACCATTATCACTGATCATCACAGTATTGAAGAGCTCCCTGCCGCTCTTGCCGTAATCAATCCGCAGCGCTGCGACTGCCCGGCGGGAACCGGGTGCCTGGCAGGCGTCGGTGTGGCCTTTTATCTGCTGGTCTGCCTGCGAAAACATTTGCGGGCCATCGGTTTCTGGCGGGAGGGGGAGGAGCCCAACCTGAAAGCCTGCTGCGACCTCGTGGCGCTCGGAACGATTGCCGATATTGTTCCCCTCGTGGCGGAGAACCGGATTCTGACCCGCACCGGCCTGGATGTGATCAACTCCCGCCCCAGGCCCGGCATCCAGGCGCTGATTGAGGTGAGCGGGATTCATAAGCCCGCCCTTTCTGCAGAAGACATTGCCTTCCGGCTGGCACCCCGCATTAATGCAGCCGGCCGCATGGACCATGCCGGTCTTGCAGTGGAGCTTTTGCAGACCGGCTGCACAGAGCGGGCCCGGGAACTGGCCGGCAGGCTCAACCATTGCAATACAGAGCGGCAGACCATTGAAAACCGCATATTCAGACGCGTATGCATGCATCTGGACGAGCAGCCTGAGCTGTTGGAGCGCAACAGCCTCGTGCTTGCCGGAGACGGATGGCACGAAGGGGTTTTGGGAATCGTGGCATCCCGCCTGGTCCAGCGCTTCTGGAGACCGGTGGTGCTGCTGTCCTTTTCCGGGGACATGGCAAACGGCTCCGCCAGAAGCATCGCCTCCATCAACCTGTATAGAGCCGTCTCCGCCTGCGCGGATTACCTGGAGAACTATGGCGGCCATCCCATGGCGGCCGGGCTTCGTCTGCAAAAAAATCAGCTGGACGGATTCCGGGAAGCCTTTGAAACCGCCGTATCCCAAATGGCGGGGACGGATGCGTTTTCCGCGGAAATCGATATTGACGCGGCGCTGGACTTTGCCATGATCTCGGATCAATTGGTGAATGAACTGGAATCCCTGCAGCCTTTCGGGCCGGAAAACGAAGAGCCGCTTTTCTGCGTCCGGGATGTGGAGGTCGTGCGGGCAATACCCGTGGGAGAGGCCCACCAAAAATTGATTGTCCGGCAGCCCGGGCGCGACAGGGGCAAAACCCTGGAAGGCATCTGGTTCAATATGCCCGAAGCCTGCAGGTCCAGCACAACCTTTGCGGAACTGGTGTTCCGGCTCCGGTGGAACTATTGGAACGGCAGCAGGCGGATGCAACTCGTGATCGAGGACGGCTTTGCCGGCTAGGGGCGGCGGCGGCCGGGAGTTTTCCCTTGAAATCCTGTGCTGCAAAGATTATGATGCCTGCACTTATAAACGGATTTTCAATAAAAGGCACGAACTATGTCCAAGCGATTTCGTCCAAACAATGTCGGGGAATCCAAGCTGATCTCAAAGATTGAGTCGTCCAAGGAATATGAACGCCGGCGGGCCATTAACCTGGCGGGGGAGTATCTGGATACGCTGAGCAACGCGATCGCCATGAAGCTCGTGGAAAGCGAGCTTGTGGAAACAAGCAACAAGAATACACTGCAGGAGCAGATTGCCTATTGTCTGGAAAAGCTCATCCACGCTGATGACTTTGATATTGACTACCAGGTGGCCCCCTTCCGCAATGTTGTCTCCAATCCGCATGTTGTCAGTCTTTTTGTCACGGCCTTCGTTATCGAGCAGTTGATCAAGCACAGGGACGTGGTGGACATATACGGATCGGACGAAGAAATCTACAACTGTATCCATCAGCAGGTGGCAAAACACCTGTCGTAAATCCCATGCCGCCGCTGGTACTGCCAAGTCTTGTCAACGGGGATTCCGGGGATCCCGCGCTCTTCCTCCCCTTTTCGTGTCAGCGCGAGGCGTATCTGTTCGATATCGGCGATACCACCCCGCTCTCATCCAGAAATCTTCTGAAAATCAGCCATGTCTTTGTAAGCCACACCCACATGGATCATTTTATCGGGTTTGACCGGCTCCTGCGCCTGGTGCTGGGCAGGGACAAAACCCTGCATTTTTTCGGCCCCGAAGGGTTTCTGGCCAACGTGGAGGGCAAGCTTGCCGGCTACTGCTGGAACCTGGTCAACAATTACAGCAACAGCCTGGTCATAAAGGCCGCGGAAATCGACGGCTCGCAGATAAAACAGCGCAGCTATTCCTGCCGGCACCAGTTCCGGCAGCTTGAGGAAACCCGCTGCAATATCAGCACATGGCCCGTTACGATCCGGGAGGATGCCGTCCACAAGGTGCGCGCCGTCATCCTGGACCACGGGCTTTCCTGCCTGGGCTTCTCGCTGGAGGAAAACTTCCGCATCAATATCCGAAAGGATGGTTTAAGCCGGCTCGGGCTCTGCGCCGGCGAGTGGCTGCATCATTTCAAGCAGGCCATCTACGAGCGGCAAAACCCGGATATGATCATTGCCGCGCCCGCATCGGAGGCGGCCGCCGGAAAAAAGCGGTTCCGGTTTGCAGACCTGCAGCAGGAGCTGGCTGTTATCAGCAAAGGCCAGAAAATCAGCTATATCGCCGATGCTGCCTATACTGAGGAGAACATGGAAAAGATCCGCACGCTGGCGGCCGATTCGGATCACCTGTTTATAGAGGCCGCATTTCTGGATGCAGACAGGGATCACGCCTTAGAGAAAAAGCATCTGACCGCCCGGCAGGCAGGCCATATTGCAGCCATGGCAAATGCCGGCCGCTATACCCTCTTTCATTTCTCCCCGCGCTATGACGGCACCGGTCCGCAGGCATTCTACAGGGAAGCAGATGCGGCATACCGGGCGGCCCGGGAAAAGCCCCGTGATCCTTGAGAGGTCATCGAAAGGTCATCAGCTTTTTTCGAGTGCATCAATGGCGCTTTGATGCATGATCAACAGGGCCAGCTTATGCATGGCGCGCCGTTTTTCCTCGGCCGTATGGCCCGGATAATTGCGGAACGTGAGCACCACGCCGGCCAGAGAGGCAAAAAAGGCCTGGGTATTTAAACGCAGATTCTTTGCGCCTTCTGTCTGTTGGAGCACATTTTCAAACATTTTGAGAAAATAGCGCTGCACGCCGTTGAACTTCTTCAGGGCCTGCGGATTTAACTCCCCGCGGATCATGAAGTGGCACATCATCTGAAAGGAGGCTTCGTTGTCGATCAGGTAGTCCACAACGGCAATTGCCAGGTCTTCAATGCTTTCCCCGTTTTCCACCCGCTGGTACAGCCGTTGTTCAATATTGTTGATATCCTGCAGCAGAGCCTCTACAAAAAGGTCATCGCGGCTTGGAAAATAGCGATAAATGGAGGCGGCGGACACCCCTGCTTTGACCGCGATATCGCGCATGCCGATATCGTGGAAGGATTTCTCCTCAAAAAGCTCCATTGCAGCCTTGATGATCAGCTGTTTCCTGACCTCCCTTTCATCCTCCCGCAGCTGCTTGAACGTAGATTTATCCGATGGCATTATTGTTTCATCCTCCAGACGAAATGTATAATCAGCAATAGCCGCAAACCACAAATTTCAAACGGAAACTTGAGAATATAACAAAACCAGAAATGTTTGTTAAACTTTTATCATAGTTTCGATAACTAAACAATGTTTTTTTGCTGCCTGCAGCAATTTTTCCCTTTTCTGCTGCCGGGCCCTTCTTTGTCCGTTTTTTTCAGTGCTTGCGATTGTAGTCCGCAAGTGCCTGGTACAGGGCCCCGACTGCCAGCTCTGCACAGTGCCAATGGTTTTTTGGCAGAGTTTCCAGGTATTCGATCACCATTTCCGGAGTAACGGCCCAGGCCTCGTCCACATTCCTGCCTTCCGCCATGCGGATCACCGTATTGGCACAGGCATTGGTGTTGATACATCCCTGTACCTGGTAGGTGATGGATTCGATAATATGGCCGGAAACACTTATAAACATCTCTACTGTATCACCGCAGTCGCCGGTGCGCTGGCCATAACCGTCCGGAGCCTCCAGCCGTCCCTGATTGTCATATTGAAAGGCCATTTCAAGATATTTCAGAGAATGGGCCTGCCAGAAATTGAATTGTTCGTCTGTCATAACCGCCCTGCATCGTTTCTTGTATGGAGATTGCCCGCCTCCGGGTACCGATTGCGGATCTTGAAAAACTCATCCAGATTGTGCAGAAAAATATCCACCAGCCGGGGATCGAACCGCCGGCCGCGCTGCCTTCGGATCAGTGCAGCCACATCGGCGGGGCCGAAGGGTTCCGGATAAAGCCGCCAATGCGTCAGCGCGTCAAACACATTGGCAAGCCCTGCAATTCTTGCGAATATATGGATCTCCTCGGCCCGCAGCCCATTGGGATAGCCGCAGCCGTTCCAGTGCTCATGGTATTGCCGGGCCACGATACCAGCCGCCTTCATGATATCATCCCCCGAGTTTTTCATGATGTCCAGCCCCTTGACGCAGTCCGTCCACGAGGCGCAGGTACTCGAGCCGCCCGCCCCGTCCGGTGCATATCCCTTGGATGCATTGCGGGCAGGGGCTACAAGCCGCAGCAAATCCGCGTCTTCGCGGCTGAGTCCGGCCTCCAGGGCAAGCAGGTAACAAAAGACGGCCACCCGCTGCGCCCGCCTGCCGGAGAAAAAATATACAGGCTCCATCTGCCGCTCCTTCCGCCGGCAGCGAATTCAAAATAAGACTATAATATGAGCATCTCCAGTTGAAAGGTCAAATGGTGATGCAGATGCACTACCCAAAGGGCTGATTGCTTCAATGAAAACTTCGCCTCAGGTCTGTGTGACCCGCAGAACTTCCTCTATGGTGGTGATCCCCTGGACCACCTTATTCATGCCGTCCTGGTACAGCGTTGTCATGCCCTGGCGCAGGGACTGGTTCTTGATCTGATGCGAATCATGGGTCTTTAACACCAGGTTCTGCAATGCATCCGTCATTTCCATGATTTCATAAATTCCCACGCGGCCCTTATACCCGCTGTGAAAGCAGCGGGAACAGCCTACGGCCCGGTAGAGAACCAGCCCCTCGGCCTGCTCCGGGGCCAGCCCGAGCTGCTCAATGGCGGCCGCATCCGGGGTATAGGCTTCCTTGCAGGCATCGCAGAGGACCCGCACAAGGCGCTGGGCAATTACTGCGATGAGGGAGGAGGAGATCAGAAACGGCTCCACGCCGATATCGACCAGCCTGGTAATGGCGCTTGCCGAGTCGTTGGTGTGCAGGGTGGAGAACACCAGATGGCCCGTAAGCGCCGACTGCACACCGATCTCGGCCGTTTCCAGGTCCCGCATCTCGCCGATCAATATCACGTCCGGGTCCTGGCGGACGATGGAGCGGAGGCCGCGGGCAAAGGTGAGTTCGATCTTGGGGTTTACCTGGATCTGGCCCACCCCTTTGAGCTGGTACTCCACCGGGTCCTCGATTGTTATAATGTTGATATCCGGGGAATTGATCCGGGACAAAACCGCATACAGGGTTGTGGACTTGCCGGAGCCTGTCGGACCCGTCACCAGGATAATGCCATGGGAAAACCGGATCATGTGGTTGACCTGATCCAGCTTTTCCCTGGAGAGACCGAGCTCCGGGAGCTGCAGCAGATTGCTGGACTTGTTTAAAAGCCGCAGAACGATGCGCTCGCCGTGGGTGATCGGGATGGTGGAGACCCGGATGTCGATGTTTTGATCCCCGATCTTCACCTCAAAGCGCCCGTCCTGCGGCAACCGCTTTTCGGCGATATTCATTTTCGACATCACCTTGATCCGGGAAATCAGCGCGGACTGCATCCATTTGGGGGGCGAGAGGAAATCATAGAGCACCCCGTCAATGCGGTAGCGGATTTTAAAGCTTTCCTGGAAGGGTTCAATGTGAATGTCGCTGGCCCCCATTTTTACGGACTGGCTGATGATATGGTTGACCAGCTTGATGATGGGCGCATCGCTGGTATCATCCAGAAGATCCGCGGTCTCCTCGATTTCACTGATAATCTCCGCCCCGTTGTCCTCCATGTCCGCGACCAGCTGCTGGGCCGTGTCCCGGCTGGAGTCATAGGCCATGTTGATAAGCGAGAGAATCGCGTCCCTGCTGGCGAGCACCAGCTGATACTCCTCCAGTTCCAGCATCCGCACCAGATCATCCAGCGGCTGGAATACGGTGGGATCGCTTATGGCGACCACCGTGGCCGGACGCCCGCTGTTTTCCGCATCCGAGGGGCTGCAGGGGATGCCCTGCACCGGATTTTCACATTCCAGGGGGATCATGACGTATTTTTTGAGAAACTGGATGGAGACCTTGCGGGCAAACTCCATGTTGAAATCATCCACCGGCAGCCGCGGGACATACGGTATGTTGTAGAGCTTGCTGTACGCCTCCAGGAGCTGGGGCTCGGATATAATCTGTTTTTTGAGCAGAAGCTCCGCCGCTTCGGATGCGGATTCGGCGCGCACCTCGGCAATGGATTCCTCGGATACACCGTATTCATTATGCAGTATTGTGCTCAATCTGGTACTGATCATGGTTCTGCTATCAACCCTGCCGTTTATTCCGAAGACTGTTCTTCTTTTAACTCCTGGAGTTTGAACATGCCGGGTTTGTCCTCATAGAGCTTGATTTTTCCGGCCTCGATTTTGCTGTTAATGTGTTCCTGTTTGCTCTCCCGGATCTCCCTGGCTTCCTGGGGGCTGTGTACCACGTAGGGAGTGAGGAAAACAAAGAGGTTGGTCTCCTCGTTGGCCTTGCCCATGGATTTAAACAGCCATCCCACAAGCGGAATGCTGCCCAGGCAGGGCACCTTGTATTCGGTCGAGGAAAGGCTTTCATCGATCAGCCCGCCGAGGGCCACGGTATTCTTGTCATCCACAAGCACCGTTGTCTCGATCGTGCGCTTTAGCGTTGTCGGCTGGAACTGATCCGTAGTGGTCTCCAGCTTGGTCACCTCCTCGAGAATCTCCAGCCGGATCTGGCGGTCCTTATTGATCTGGGGGGTGATTTCCAGGCTTATGCCCACATCCTTGTATTCGTAATTGCTGTAATTGGTATCCCCGGTCGCCGCCTTGGTGAGATAGGGCACGTTTTTGCCCACGGTAATGGTGGCGGCTTCATTGTCTGTTGTCAAAAGCTGGGGCGTGGAGAGGATGTTGACATCCTTGTCCTTCTTATAGAGCTGGATGATCGCCTGAATGGTGGGTAGCGAAAGATCGCCGACGGTTACCTCCTCGCCGAAAATGCCCAGGGAAAACCCGGGAGGCAGCGATGCAGCCGCGGAGTCCCGGCCCGTAACAGAACCCAGGGAGGAGAAATAGCCGGGATCCCCCCCCATGGCGGCGCCTCCGGCAAATCCGCCGCCGTAGACTCCCTCCCTGTCCTGGTAGCTCGTCTCGCCCCCGACGAGCCACTCGGTACCCAGGTTCAGGGACTGCTCCTTGTTGATTTCCATGATCAGGCATTCGATATAGACCATGGAGCGCTGGATGTCCAGCTTTTCGATAATCCCTTTAAGGATGGCGTAATCATCCTTTTCCGCCCGTATGAGCAGGCTGTTGGTGGATTTGTCCGCCGTGATGGTAACATCCTCGGATACCACCGGCGCCATTCTTTTTCCCTGCTCCGCCTTGCCCTCGCCCTCGCTGGGCAGTTCCTGCAGCACGCCTGCCAGGTCCTCCGCCTTGGCATGCTGCAGATAGACCACATGGATCTTCTCCTCGCCCCGGGGCATTTTTTTGTCCAGCATGTGAATCAGCTTCTTCACCCGTTCCGTGTCCGCCTCGCTTGCCCGCGTTACCACGATATTGGTGCGCTGATCCGCCACCAGGCTGATCTCCTGATTGCTCCGCTTGTTGCGGCGGCGCTGTTCGTTGAATATCTTGTCCACGATCTGGACCAGCTCCCGGGCCTCGGCATGTTCCACCGGGATCACGGAGATTTCCTTACCGATGCCGGTAACGTCGATGGCGTTAATGATGCGCATGAGCCGGGTAATGTTGGAGTAGACATCGGTGATGATGAGCATGTTCGTGGGCTCATAAGAGAGAATCACGCTGCTTTTGCTCACCAGCGGGGCACAGAGCTGCTTGACCTCGTCGGGGTTGGCATACTTGAGATGGATGAGCTGGGTAACAATTTTGTCCTCGGGAGAATCCAACTCCTCTTCCAGGCGGGTCTCGATGTTCATGGTCCGCGCATAAGGAGAGGGGATGATCTTGGTTACCCTGCCGGCCTCCACCGTGGTATAGCCGTGAACCTCGAGCACGGATTCAAATACCTTATAGGCCTCCGCCACCGAAATCTTCGTGGGAGAGATAATGGTCACATTGCCCTTGACCCGCTGGTCGACCACGAAGTTTCTGCCCGTCAACTCGCTTATGAACTTCACAAAAACCTCGATATCCACCTCGTTGAAATCTATGGACACATACCGGCCCGAAGAGGCCTGCCCGGAGGTCTTTTCAGACGGTGCGACGGATTTCTGCTCCTGGGCATGCGCCTCCGGCCGGGCGCCGGGAAATGCCAGTATGCCGATCACTCCCACAACCGCTGCTGCTTTCAGCAAAGTCTGCATAAGTGCGTTCCATCTTTTTCTTTGATGATTCAATAAGTTCATGAGCTCCTGGAATGCCGTGCGTTTTGTCCTGCTCACCGGATCCGGTAGGCGATCGTCTTCTCCCTGCCACCCCTCTCGAGCTGCAGCCTGACGGAGGATTCGGATTTCAGGCTATTGTAAAACGAGAGGGCATCCTCCACGGTCTGAATCCGCCTGCCGTTGACGCCCTTTATGATATCACCGCTTTTTAGTCCCAGTTGGGTGAACAAAGAGTTTTGGCGGATATGGCTGAGAAGGAGCCCGCTGGGCCTGCCATTCTGGAAATACGGCCGCACCTTGGCCTGCTGCATGAGCTGGTTGATATTGTTCAACGCGGAATCGATCTCGCTTCTCTCCAGGCGGACATTTTCGGTGCCGGCGGAACGCGCGGCCCTGGAAATCCGGGATTTTGAATCTCCGCCAGCCCCTTGCTTCTCCTCCATGGAAAGAATTTCATCTTTCCCGTCAACCCGCAGCACCACTTTTTTGCGAAGGATCATTTTTATGCGCGCCCCCTGAATGGTATCGCCCCGGTGGTAGAGCCCCTGTTCGCCCTTGTTCTTGTCCTCGATCACCGCATAGGCCTCTTCTGCACTGCCGGTCACCGTTCCCCAGAGCTTTACATTGAGCTTGGTCTGCTCCAGGTTCTCCAGAGCGATCTCCTGCTGCCGCCGGCTCTGCGTCTCTTCGGTTTCTGCGCTTTTTGCCGCCTGAAAAAGGTTTCTCTCAATAATTGCCTGATAGTCGGAGAACTCCGCACCGGCACCGGCATATCCCCGGCTCCCGGAGCCTTCTGTTCCGGCTGCCTCACGGGCGGCGTTCTGCGGAATGCGGCCGGAGAAAGGCATAACTTCTGCCAGCAGCACCTGATAGAAAAGCCCCACCCCGAAATACATGCCCAGGGTTAAAAGCGCCAGATTCAATAGAAAAAAAAACCGTTTGCCCATAATTGCCCTGTATCTATTCGAGAGAATACGCGGGGCGCTCGGCGGTGCCTGAAATCCGGAAGGAAACAGGTTTTTCCACAAATTTGCGGACAGGAAACACCTGCTCTGGCACCGCCTGGCCCAGCTTTTTGACAAACCCCGGATGAAGCCTGATGGTGCCTTTGAGATCCAGCCGGCTTCGTTTCAGCGGCCGTTTAAGGCTGATGGTTCCCGAGGCGCTGCCGGAAACCTGGCTGCCCTCCAGCTGAATTTGCTTTACAAGCGCCCGGCGGCCGTCGATTTCCACCTCAGCCGTTACCGTACCCGCAGAAACGCCCTTGAAACCAAACATCGGGGTATCCAAATCAATCCGCGACTGCTTGACCCGGATATCGGCCCGGCCTTTCCCGAAACCGTCTCCTTTCGTGCTGTAGGAGACACTGCCTTCCGCGGCGCCGTATAATTGATGCGGCATAAGCTCAGCTAATGCGGCGATCTTCTCCATTTTTATCCCCTGAAAAGAAATATCGGCAGCATAGATCGGCCGCGATGCCTTTTCAATGGCCACTTCGCCCTCAAAACGGCCGCCGCTTGCAGATCCCGCGAGATGAAAGCGCCTGCTTGCGGAAAAAAGGCTTAAGTAGCGGGGAATGACACGCATTCGGGGGGATTGAAAAACCAGGCGCCCCTTGCGAAATAGCCGCAGATCCTCCAGCCGCAATCCCGGCGGCAGGCAGGGCGACACCCTGGCCAGTTCGACTGAAATTCCGGGGGACTGCTGCCCGACCTGGCGAATAATATACCGCCGTACCTGCTGCGAGGGAAACAGTAGATAGAGAAAAGCTGCAGCCGCTGCTGCGGCAAAAACAATATAGAAAACCCATTTCTTCATATCAGGCCTCCACCGTTTCCACCTGCAGGACCGCATCAATGGCGCCGTCCTCTCTGCCCTTGCGGGAGATGGAGAGGCGCTTTATCAATACCATATTCCCGGAAGTCTCCACATGATACAGATAGCGGGTAAGGTCCCTGAGGGAGATGGCCTGCAGCTCCATCTCCACCCTGGACAGACGCACACCGGAGCCCTCCTGAACAGCCGTGGAAGGCTTCATGTAGCTGACATGCTTCTTTACGCCGGTCTGCCCGGCCAGCTTGTCGAGAAAGGAGAACAGGGTAAACCCCTGCGGCCGTTTCTCAAACCGGTTTTTTGCTGCAGCAACCTGCTGCTGCAGTTTCTGATACTCTGCCTGCAGCTCCAGGATTTGCGAAAGGGTGCGCTCCCTGGCGGAAATTTTGTCGTGAAGGGCTTCGCGTTTATCCAGAACAGGGGCCGCAACAAACTGAAAAAGGACAAACAGCGCCACAAACAGGCCCCCGGCGGTAACTGCCAGCCTTTCCCGGCGATTTAGGTTCAGGTTGATCATCTGCGCCGGTCCCCCTTATCCGGCATCTCCGCGGTTTTCCGCAACCCCGAGTTTCAGCCGGAACCGCACGCGGTTCGCGGACTGGTCCATATTGGCCGAGGTGATGGTAATGGCATCGAAATGCGGCGATTTTTCGAGTTTTCCCTTGATATCGTCCACTGCGTTGAATGTATCCGTATGTCCGGAGATGAGCACCGATTGTTCACCCCGGACAAAGCGGGTAATCACCACATCGACCGAGGAGGGAATCAGCCGGCTGGCGTCATTTAAAATATCGATATTTCTTACCCCTTCTCCCTGCAGTCCGGCGAACAGGTCCTTTTCCCGGGCCTGCCGGACTTTGACCTGCATCTGCTGCAGCGGATCCACGATTCTGGAAACCTCGGGAAAAGTTGACTGAAAGACGGACTCGATCCTGTTCTCCATTCGCTCGACCTGCCGGTTTAAGCGATGGATCTCAAATAAGAGACCGCCCATGCCGAGCAGCAGGACCAAAACGGCAATAACGGCACTTTTGATAAAGTCCGAGCGGTATTCCTCCCAGTAGCGATACAGGAAATTTTTCTGTTGAAAAAAATTGAGACCGCCAATGTGCTGCACATCCACCGCAGCCAGACACAGACAGTTGTTGACGTAAGGCAGGGCGTCGGATTCGATTTCCGGGCTCACGTCAAGCCCCGTCTCGGCCGTCATGTCCACTGCCTCGGCCGAGACCGGGAAATGCTGGCCGACAGCAGCGTCCACCGATTCAGGGTAGAGCCAGCTGCCGGAAAAAAGCACACGCTCCGGCGTGAAATCGAATCCATAAACAGTCTCGAAGGTAACCTGAAGACGCTGGATATTGGTGGCAAGGGTTTGCATCTTGTGCTCATGGGATGCACTGCCGGTATATACCGAACGCACCAGATGCACGCTGCCGGATGCGACGGCAAAGATTGTGGTGGTGGAATCATCGGTATCGATATAAAAAAAATTCTCCTCCGGCCTCTGGCCGGCCAGGCAGAGGGCGGGCGGAAAACCGGCGGGCACGATCCGCTGCGGGTTGAGCCCAAAGGCGGAAAGCGCCTGGAGTATCGGCTGGAGCCTTGCTTTTTCCACTGCGGCAGCGATGATATCCGTCTCCTCGTCCCGGCGCACCAACTGGAAATCCAGCAAGGCCTCATCCAGGGAAAAGGGAAGCAGCGGTTCCACTTCGAAAGCAAGGACCTGCCGGATTTTCCGGGTCTCGGTAAAGGGGATCCGGAGGTTTCTGTACGAGGCGAGCGCCGGCGGAAATGCAAGCAGACATACCGCCCCCCTGGTCTGCATATGCTCAAGGATCGTGCCAAGCGCATCCTGCCAGGGATTTTCCGTATCTTCCGCCATATTCAGGGGCACATGCTTGCGGCTCTGAATGCGCATTCCCTTGAAGCCGCTCTCCAGCAGCAGGGCGGAAATGGCGTCTTCGCGCACGTCCAGACAGAGATAGATTCGGCTCATGAACAATCCGCTGGAAAAGTGTTTTGTCTTCGGTTTTCAGTACAATCCGGGACCCCGGATAATGCCGGCGCTTATCTTAATCGGCCCGGGCGCCCGTGTCAAATGCAATCCGGCTATTGATACTGCCAGCGCAGCACCCGGCAGTTCCATTTGCCCCCCTCGCCTTCCCTGCGGCGCTCCACCACAACTTGTGCGGCCATCTGCCTGCCTTTGCGCCGGGCCCGGCATTGAATCCGAAAAACATCGCTTCTCGTGGTGATCAGTTCGGGAGCAATCTCCAGATCACTGCACCCGGGCACCTCTTGATACCAGGTGGAGCCGGTCAGATCATGGACATAGGCATCCCCTTGCTTTTCCTCCCGGTAGGCTGCGATCTCCGGGGCCAGAAACTCCCGGCCGTCCGGCATAAGGCCGGCCAGAACGGGGATTTCGGCTGTATTGATGTTGATTTTGCCCGGGTAGGAAAAGCCGCCCTGCCCCTCATCCATTCCGTGAATGGTTATATAGCGGGAGAGCCCGCCCAATTCCGTTGCTGTGCTGTAAAAAAGTTCCCTGGTTATCCCCTTAATGCGCAAAAGCTCCTTTATATGACGGATCGGGCCGTTTCTGCAGGTATAGGGCTCTGCAAGACCCTCGTAGTAAGCGTTTTCCGCACCTGTTAAACCGGTGATGGCGTCATCATCCCCGGAATCCAGCCAGTCCTTTACCGGGTTAACAATGCTCGAAGCCTCCACCGGCTCCTTGAAGGAGAAATCCTCCGCCTCCTCCATGCGGGCAAGCATCAGGTCGACGAAGCGATACCAGAGTTTCTGCTGGTCCTGGTTAAAATGGCGGCCCTCCGGAAAATCCACCAGGGCATTGACCTGGATTTTGGACCTTTCATCGACAATCCGGACAGTGAGTTCCCCCTCGGCAAAAGGCAGTTTTGCGACATACTCCTGCATCCGCTCCGGGTTTGCCCAGTCCTCCTGAATGGAGTCGAACTCCGTATCCTTTTTGTCCCGTACAAGAACAGCCTGCGCGAGGTTTACACCGGAGTGCAGCATATGCTTGAGGCTCACCCGGTCCCGGTATGCCGCGGAGTCGCTCACCGAGCCGCGGACCTGGCGGTTGAGCTCGAGAGAAACCGTTACAAGCACGGTAATGATCGTCAGCGTAACAATCAGGGCAATGCCCTTGTTGTTCATGGAACCCGAAAACACCATCAGGGGCCCTGCCTGCCGCTTTCTATCTCCTTCCTGTAGACCGGAAGGGATACGGCTGTTTGAAAAGCGTGGGCTGCATTCTCTTTGGCGAGTGTCAACGCAATTTTTACGGTACGGGGGGTGGCGTATTGGCCCCTGTCCGCCTCGGAGTCCCACCCGGAGGTTTCCTCCCCGTCCCCGTCGAGAAACACCAGGGAAAATTCCTGCACGTTTCTGCAGACCACGGGATCGGAGGCTTTCGCCTGCCGGAATTCTTCTGCATCATAGGCAAAGACCCTGTCCGAGCGCCGCAGTACGAAACCGGGCTCGCTCTGCCCGGACTGCTCCACGTAATAGACGATTTCGGCCAGCCCGTCCTCTTTCTCCTCCCCCATCGGCAAATGGGCGTCCGCTGCAAAGCGCACGCGGGAAAAGGTCTCGGAGGCCACCACCTCTTCTTCTGCCACAAAGCGATAAGGATCCGGCCGATCATCGTAATCCGGGGGCTCATACTGCGGGGGCCGTTCCACGTAGATTGCGGCAAAATCGTCTGTCATGCGTTCCAGACAGTTGCGGCCCATCTCATACAGCCCCCGGCCCTGCTCCACGGCCTCGTTCTTTGACACAACCGCGGTAAAAGAAGCATATATGGTCGTCATGACAATGGCAAAAATGAAAATGGCGACAAGAATCTCCAGCAGGGTAAAGCCCTTTTGTTCCACCGTAACCCCGGTCATGAATCCTGTTTGCACACCCCCTGCCATTCTTACAGCTCCCCGG